>CAZXSW010000004.1:0-80630 GCA_964642615.1 uncultured Rikenellaceae bacterium
GTAAACTGCGGGACTGATCCGTGGTTGCGGAGAGAGGGGGATTCGAACCCCCGGTACAGTTACCCATACGGCAGTTTAGCAAACTGCTGGTTTAAGCCACTCACCCATCTCTCCGGATGATTTCCGCCTTAGCCGGAGTGCGACAAAAGTATACAATCAATAGTAAAAAGCAAAATAAATAATTATTTAATTCAAGCCCTCATTTCTTCATTAAATTTACTTCCTGAAAACAGTTCAGGGAAGCCTGTCATTATCATCCTGTAAGGCCTGACTGCCATACAGATCCTTTCTTACAAGCAAAGCCACATTCTCGACATGATGTGTATGAGGAAACATATCAACAGGCTGAACCTTAGCCACCTTATACAGTTCCGAAAGGCCAAGGATATCCCTGGCCTGGGTTGCTGGATTACAGCTTATATATACTATCCTCGAGGGAGCAGCCCTGAGGATTTCATTCACCACATCAGCATGCATGCCTGCCCTCGGAGGATCAGTAACAATAACATCAGGCTTTCCGTATAAAGCTGCCGCTTCACTGTTCAGGGTAAGCCTTATGTCCCCTTCTATAAATACAGTATTTGTTATATTATTAAGGCGCGAGTTTATTACTGCATCCTCTACAGCTTCCCTGACATATTCCATTCCAACTACCTTACCTGCATTACCGGCCAGATAGCTTGCAATGGTTCCTGTTCCGGTATAGAGGTCATAAACAACCTCTGAACCGGTAAGAGAAGCAAAATCCCTGACAATCCGGTAGAGAACCCTGGCCTGTCTGGTGTTGGTCTGATAAAAAGACTTTGGTCCTATCCTGAACCGTAGTCCTTCCATCTCTTCAAGCAGATGATCCTGTCCATGATAAAGAACCGGGTCCTGATCACCCAGAGAATCATTCTTTTTTGAGTTAATAACATAAAAGAGCGAGGTGATCCGTGGGAATTCAGAGACAAGAAAATCAAGCAGGCCCTCCCTCCTTTCCCTGTCATCATAGAAGAAAACCACGATGACCATCACATCGCCCGACAACGTGTTGCGGATAAGAAGGTTCCTGAGAAATCCCGACTGTTCCCTGAGGTTAAAGAAGGTCATCCTGTCCCTGTGGGCATATTCCCTGACTGCATTCCTTATAAGATTGGAGGGCTCAGGCTGCAGATGACACTCCCTGATATCCAGAACCTTGTCAAACAGTCCGGGAATATGAAACCCTATTGCATCTTCATTAGCGTACTCATTATCTGAGATAAGCTCTTCGGGAGTAAGCCATCGCTTATCAGAAAAGGTAAACTCAAGCTTGTTACGGTAGTAGAAGATCTCTTCCGATCCGGCTACAGGCAGAAATTCGGGAATCTCTGTTTTGCCTATCCTTGTAAGATTATCCCTCACCTGCTTCACCTTATACTTCAACTGCATCTCATAGGGAAGATGCTGCCATTTGCACCCCCCGCAGATGCCAAAGTGGCTGCATACCGGTTTTATCCTGTCATCCGAGTACTTATGCACCCTTACAACCCTTCCTTCCAGATACTTCCGTTTCTTCTTCCTTACCCTGATATCAACCACATCACCAGGGATCATCATTGGCACAAAAACAACCTGATTATCAACCCTGGCAATGGAATTACCCTCGGATCCTATATCGGTTATTGTCACTTTCTCAAGCAACGGCAATTCTTTTCTTCTTCCCACAGAGAATATTATTAAATTTTAAAAAGTAATCCTGTGCCACACCTCTATCACAGGTTCATGAGGAACATCAGGCCTTTGACCATGCACGGCACCACCCCGTCGCCATGATCGGCCCCGGGGATCAGTTCCTTGCTGCAGATGCCGGCCGGTGTACCAGCCTCAATCATTTCATCGTAAATATTTATGGTTGTGGAAGGATCGACCTGTGTATCACTGTCACCATGAACAAAAAAAAGCGGTACTTCAGTCTTCCATCCTGTTATGCTGTTTCTCAAAAGAGCCTCCCTTACCGTGGCATATACAGGAGAGCCGGCAAATCCTTCTATAAAACCTTCAGTCAGCAGGCCTGGAACAGAGGTAGTAAGTTCAGCATTAATTTCTTCAAATGAAAGTTCTCCGGAATATAGTGAGGGAAGCAGGCCTGCATAGGGTTCCTTAAGTATGTCACCGACACTGTTTGTGAACTGATCATAGGCTGCGTATGCATTAATAATATATCCCAGGTAAACAGGCATGGAGTAATATTCATTGTCAATCATGGTGTTAAAGAGCAGACTCATATTATAGGGGCCTGCTCCGCAAACACTGCCCTTAAGGTTGAAGTCTTCGCTATAGTCAAGTTCCATGGCCTTATGCAGGGCCAGGGTGGCCCACCCCCCCTGGGAATAGCCAATGAGACTGTATTCATTAAGCACAGACACACCATCCATAATTTCGGCCGGGACCTCATTAAGAGCATAAAGCATATCAGTGATTGACCTTACTGTCGGCTCCTTAACAAGATATGGATGGGGTATATCAGCCGACTCTCCAAAGCCCGGGTAATCAGGGATAACAACAATATACCCGGTCGAGGCGACTACTTCAACCATCTGATAGAGAGGACTGGTGAAAAACTCACTGGGAGCATTGCTGTTTTCTGTGTTTGTTCCGTTCTGGAAACACAAAACAGGGTATTCTCCTTCCTTGCCGGGCAGACAGATGAGTCCTGATGCCTTTATCTCCCTGTTGTTTACCTCAGTTTTGTATACCAGCCTGTAGACCCTGACAGATGATGTTACAAGTGGTTTTATCTGGCCAAGCTCGGGGTACATCTGTTCGCCGGTGCCAAGAAGTGTATTTATATAATCGAGACTATACGACACAGCATACTCTGCTGATATATAGTGCTCATAATCCTTAGTATCGTCCTTCCTACACGATACCGCAGCAAGAAAAACAGTGAGTGTTATAAGAGCAAACCTTGAAACTCTGTACTGTATTTTCATTTCTTAAGTATTTATTGATTTCACAAGCGCGGCGTACATCGTCCGTTCACTGCAAAGATAATTCTTTCTTCTGACAGGCGGTTTTCAATGCAGTGACATACTTTTCCTATATTTGCAGCAACATTTTTCATCCTGATGGTTTCCATAAAAGATATCTCAGTATCATTCGGAAGTTTTGATCTTTTAACAAACATATCGTTTCTGGTCAATGATCAGGACCGTATAGGTCTTGCTGGTAAAAACGGAGCAGGTAAATCGACTCTTCTACGTATCATATCGGGCGAGCTAAGTCCCTCTTCGGGACTGGTCGACATGTCGAAAGAGATAACCATTGGCTATCTCCCCCAGCAGTTAAAGGTAAGCGACACCACGACTGTTCTGAACGAGACCCTTTCTGCCTTTTCTGCCCTGCTTAACCTTAAGGAGTCGATTGAAAACTACCACCATGAGATCTCCCGAAGGGATGACTATGAAAGCGAGTCGTACCTGAGGCTCTGCGACAGGCTTATTGAGGACGAAGAGCGCTTCAGGATAATGGGTGGCAACAACTATATGGCAGAGACTGAGCTGGCACTTACAGGACTTGGATTTGAAAGGAAGGATTTTGACCGGCCCACCAGAGAGTTGAGCGGAGGCTGGAGGATGAGAATCGAGCTTGCCAAGATCATCCTCAGAAAACCATCTCTCTTCCTTCTGGATGAACCTACCAATCATCTCGATATTGAATCAATACAGTGGCTCGAATCTTTTCTTTCGGGTTATAACGGTGCTGTTGTCCTTGTATCACACGACAAGGCATTTCTTGATAATGTAACAAACCGCACCCTGGAGATCTCTCTTGGCAGAATCTACGATTACAGGGCATCATGGTCGGAGTATTTACGACTACGGACAGAGAGGCGCGAACAGCAGTTAGCCGCATACCGGAACCAGCAGAAGATGATTGATGATACGGAGAAATTCATTGAGAGGTTTCGCTACAAAGCCACCAAGGCAGTCCAGGTACAGTCAAGGATCAAACACCTTGAAAAGACTGAAAGGATTGAGGTTGACGAAGAAGATTTCAGTTCAATAAACCTGCGTTTTGCTCCGGCTCCCAGATCAGGGACTGTGGTTATTGAAGCCAGAGAACTGTCAAAGAGCTTTGGCGAGCACCAGGTACTTAATAAAATATCCTTTACTGTCACCCGGGGAGAGAAAGTGGCTTTTGTAGGCCGTAATGGGGAAGGCAAGACCACTTTTTCAAAAATCATAACAGGAGAACTCGACCATACGGGATTCCTCAGAATGGGTCATAACGTAAAGACCGGCTATTTTGCCCAGAACCAGGATGAGTTGCTTGATGAATCGAAGAGTGTCTTTCAGACCATCGACGATATTGCCACTGGCGACATAAGGTCAAGGATAAGGGATATGCTGGGGGCCTTCCTGTTCAGGGGTGATGAGATTGAAAAGAAAGTAAAGGTACTCTCGGGAGGAGAGCGGTCAAGGCTGGCCCTTATAAGGCTTTTACTTGAGCCCTACAATCTTCTGGTGCTTGATGAGCCCACCAATCACCTCGACATGAGGTCAAAGGATATCCTTAAACAGGCTCTGATCCGTTATGATGGCACATTAATTGTGGTCTCTCACGACAGGGATTTTCTCGACGGACTTGTCGGTAAGGTTTATGAGTTCCGCAATAATACCATTAAAGAGCATATCGGTGGAATTTACGACTTCCTTAAGAAGAAAAAAATTGGGAACCTGAGAGATATCGAAATAAAGGAAAAAAACTCATCAGGGGAAGTCCGCACCGAAGAACTGACAGGCAGCAAAAAAAGATACCTTGAGAAAAAAGAATATGAAAAAAATCTCAGGAAGATGAGAAAGACACTCGGGGAATCTGAGACAAGGATTGAAAAGCTGGAAGCTGAACTTGCAGAGGTCAGCCGTCTGCTCAATGATCCTTCGGCGACAGACGAATCTCCTGACAATATTTACAGACGGTATGAGGAAGTCAGGATAACCCTTGAGCTGGAGATGGATCGCTGGACCCTCTGTAGTCACGAAATGGAGGAATACCTGAAATCAAATGACAATGAATAAGATAAGAGAACTGACAAAGGAATACAGGGTTAATGTGTATGATACCGGACCCAACGGCCAACTTGCCATATACACAATGTTCGACTATCTTCAGGATATTGCCTCGGACCATGCTGAAATGCTGGGTTACGGACGTGATGATCTTATGCAGCAGAATAACTTCTGGGTACTCTCAAGAATCTATGCTGAGATTCACAGCCTTCCGGTATGGAACGATCTCATAAAAATAAGGACATGGCCAAGGGGTACTGACAAGCTTTTTGCAGTCAGGGATTATGAGATCATGGAGCCGGGAGGCCAGAAGATTGCTGCTGCCACATCATCGTGGCTTATTATTGACAGAACAACAAAGAAGATAAGACGGCCTGATAACACTCTCAGTTATATGAATACTGATTTCCTGAAGGACAGATCTCTTTACAGGAATTCAGGGAAAATTGAGCCGGTAGCGCCGGAAGGAATGATTATGTCGAGGTTCAATGTCAGGGTCAGTGATCTCGATCTCAATCTTCATACAAATAATGCAAGATATCTGAAATGGGCCATCGACACCTACAATCTTGGATTCATACTTAATAACGATCCTTTTTCCGTTGAAATAAACTATCTTGCTGAATCTCATTTCAACGATGAGATAAACATTAAGGTATCTGTAGAAAACAACGGAGCGATGTTTTTCAATCATTCCATTTTCAGTTCGCAAGGGAACAATGAGCTCTGCCGCATCAAAATAGGGTGGAAAGAAAATTCTACTGAAAAATAAATTATTACGGTTATGAATCTGAGCAATCTGTCAAAATTCTGCGTAGGGCTCTGCGTTATTATAGCAGAGGCTCTTCTTGTTACATCATGCAGAACGGTTCAGACGGCAGTTGATTCCAAAGATCTCTCCTACCTGTACAATCCGACCAAAAACCTTTTTAGTCCGCGTTACAGCGTATTCAACGAGACTGATGAGAGGTCGATGCTTTCAGTAAGGTTTTTCAACTCCGACCTTTATTTTTCGGAAGCAAACCCACAGGGGATTCCAACAGCCCAGATACTTATATCAGTAAAGGTATACGACACCGGCCGGGGAAGGATACTTGCCGATACTGCAGCCAGTTATCTGAGTATTATTAAGGATACAACCCGACAGGAATATGTATATTCCATCCCCATGAAGGTTGAAGCCGGTGGCGATTATATGACTGAGGTAAAGGTCCTCGACCGGATAAGGATGCAGGTTGTTCAGGCCTTTGTCCCTTTCAGCACCCTGACCCGCACGAGCAGGTATAATTTCAGGGTAAGAAGTCATTTTGAAAATAACCTGTTGTTTAACCCGGTGGTTGCAACCGGAGATTATGTAAATCTTCTTTATCCTCGCTTCCCCCTCGATACAATCTATATTTCCCTGTACGCGCCCGTGGAGGGGATTCCTGATCCTCCATCGATGCTTCTTCCTGAAAGGATTATTGATTATCCTCCCGATACAACCGTAGCCCTCGCATATTCAGATACACTACCCATGATGTTCCCGGGGAGAGGCGTTTATCATATAACCACTGAGCGGGTGAACACTGAAGGTTTTACATTTTTCAACTTCGGGGAATCGTTTCCGGTTGCCGACACTCCTGAGGCTATGATGGATCCGCTTGAATACCTTGTAAGCAAAGATGAACTGGCGAGGATGAAGAGTGCTCCCAGGCCGAAGGTTGCCCTTGATGAGTTCTGGATAAGTTGCGGAGGGAATGTTGAAAGAGCCCGTGAGCTTATTAGAATTTTCTACACCAGGGTTCAGTATTCCAACTACTATTTCACCTCCTTCAAGGAAGGGTGGAGGACTGAAAGGGGTATGGTATATATTATTTACGGACCTCCCGACAAGGTTTACAAGACTTCAGACGGGGAACAATGGGGCTACCGGAAACCTGCCATCAGATCGACCTGGGGAGGACGGGTACATATGAGTGAAGATTATATTTACTTTACCTTCCGGACAAGAAAAAGTGATTTTACTGATAATGATTTTTATATAAGCCGGAGTGAAACTCTGGTGACCTACTGGGATCAGGCTGTGGCCAGCTGGCTGAAAGGCATTGTATTCCGGTTTGATAACCCCGACGATATTTAGATATGCTAAAAGAATCTGATTGTATTTTTGGTCTTCGTCCTGTGATAGAAGCCATCAGGGCCGGAAAACAGCTCGACCGTCTTCTTATAAGGCAGGGGCTGCAGGGGCCGCTCTATTATGAACTGATGACTGAGGTGAGGCAACACAACATTGTTTACCAGATCGTTCCTGTAGAAAGGATAGAGCTTGTAACCAGGAAGAACCACCAGGGCGTTCTTGCCTGGCTCTCTGTTGTTGAATATGAGAGTATAGCCAACCTGCTTCCTATGATCTTTGAAAAGGGGGAAGATCCTCTTATTATAGCTCTCGACGGGGTATCGGATGTGAGGAATTTTGGAGCCATTGTCAGAAGTGCCGAATGCATGGGTGCCCATGCTGTGATGATACCAGAAAAAGGATCAGCCAGGATCACCGCCGATGCAGTAAAAGCTTCAGCAGGAGCTCTTCACCTTTTACCTGTGTGCAGGGAAAAAAGCATTGTCAGGTCAGTAAGCTACCTTAAAGAATCTGGATTAAGCGTTGTATGTGCCGAAGAAAACTCCGGAGTGATGGTTTCAGAGCTGCCCCTTAAGGGGCCACTGGTTCTTATTCTTGGATCGGAAGGTCAGGGCATCAGCCGCGAACTTATAAAAATGGCTGATCACATGGCCGGAATACCCATGTCAGGAAAGATAACCTCGCTGAACGTCTCTGTTGCAGCAGGGATTATCATCTATGAGATCATGAGACAGAGATCCTTATAAATCATTCTATTATTCCACTGATCCTCTGATCGAGCATCTCCTGGTCGGCTGTGAACGATGCCAGTCCTGCCAGCGTAAGCAGTGTATCGGGTGCCACCTCTCCCTTTTTAATCCTGTCGGCCCATCTTGAATAAACCGGGATCTTACCATCGCTTTTGATGAATGATTTCTCCTCTTTATTCATTAAAGGGAACATATCCCCGCAGCCTTCATCGTGAGCGATACGAATAAGCTCCTGACCCGATGAGGGAAGCTTTGCAGCCAGTCTCTCAGCCAGTTTTATTACATTATCATCCACCTCCCAGAATTTTTCTATCCTGGCTTCTGAGGCTGAGGAAAAGAGGTTCACGTCATAGTTCTGATGCAGTTGTGAACTGAACACACCCTTAAGTTCTTTTCTTCCTCCGGCAGCAACTTTTGGTGGCATGGTATATACATCCGTTCCGGCCAGAAGCTCAAGCTGTGACGGATTTCTGAGGCTTGCCGCAATGAGTTTTGTCTGCCACGGATTCCGGGCAGAAAGGGCTGTAACCCAGTTCTGAGAAGCAATAACTGCCCTCTCCCCTGCTCCTGTCCCGTCTCCCAGCTTGTTCTCAATTATGAAAGCACCTATCCTGCCAAGAAAGACATTCAGGTAATCGGGCCTTGTAACAAGGGTCACGAGCGCATTTTCCCTTGCGCTGAACTCAAGTGTGAAGTTGATCTTTACCCCGGCATCCTTCAGTTTTCTTGCACCTATAAGGCCCTCGGCCGTATAGGGTACCTTTACTATGAACTGATCGGGACATATATCATGGAATCTCTTTCCGTAATACTCTATGGCCTTAATGTCGTGAGCCGTGTCGGTATGAAGCTCAACACTGACGTATCCCCCGAACCTTGAAGCAAGTCTCAGTCCGTGCCTGGCATTAAGGATGAATGCTATTTCTTTGACCCTTTCCTCAGCCGGCAGTTCCCTTACAATACTCTTTGCCTCAGAAATGAAGATATCGTACATCCCTTTCTGTATCTCATTGTTAAGCAAGGTATTGTTGGTTGTCAGAGCACTCATCTCGGCCGTCCAGTTTGCCTCAGCTTCTTCCATATCGCCTGTATCGAGCCACAGTTCCGTACCCGTATTCCTCAGCGCCTCCCAGAAAGAGTCTTTTTTCCCGGTTATATGCTTCTCATTGAGGTTCTTCCATACATAATCGCTAATTCGTGTGTTAAGGTCAGCCATAGTATTACTTTTTTAAAAGGTTCAGTTTTCTGCTTTTTTCTCTGACAGAGTCAGAAGATCATCTCCTGATGGTTGCTGGAACACCCTTAATCCAAAGCCAGGCATAACGGCATATAGGTGTTCGAATATCTCAGAAAGAATATGTTCATAGTGAATCCAGGAGTTCCTTGTACAAAATGCATATATCTCGAGGGGAAGTCCGTCACTGGCCGGAGGCCGGTGACGGACAATTATTGTCTGGTCGCTGTCTATCATAGGGTGTTTCCTGAGATAGGTCTCGGCATAGATTCTGAAGAGGCCCAGGTTTGTTATCCTGGCCGAACCCGATATGCTATGCCTGTCTTCCCTCCCGGGTTTCCTGCTACCGTATTCCTTATCAACTGAGTTAAAGAAATCCCTTATCTCCGGAATCTCAAGATATGTCTTCCTGAGATCCTCACCGGCAACGCTGATACTTCTGATGTCGATCATAATGGCTCTTTTGATCTGCCTGACACCCGACTCCTCCATACCTATCCAGTTCTGGAACGATTCAGTGACGAGCGACCATGTAGGAATAGTAATGATCGACTTGTCAAAGTTCTGAACCTTTACAGTGGTAAGGGTCATATCTATGACGTTTCCGTCAACCTGTCGTCCGGGGATGGAGATCCAGTCTCCAACCTTCATCATCTTATTGACCGACAGCTGAATACTTGCCGCAAGCCCAAGAATGGGATCCTTAAAGATGAGCATAAGCACGGCAGCCATAGCTCCGAGACCGGCAACAACCGCACTTACTTCCTTTCTGAAAACGGCAGCAATTATAATGAGTGCAGTTACTGCAACCACAAATATCTTAACCACCTGTACATACCCTTTGATGGGCCTGTGCTGCGAAACAGGCAGGGTGAGATAGATCTTGTGCCATGCTTCAATAAAGGTGTTTATAACCACCATGCCTATGAGAATCATGTATATATAGGTCAGCTTCCTGACGGCCAGCAGCCACACCGGATACTCCTGAAGAGCCCATCCTGCCATAAGCCATATGACAAGTGCGGGAGCATAATGTGATAATCTTAGGAACACTTTCTGTTCAAGGAGTATATCGTCCCAGACAGATGCAGTTCTTTTGACAATCCTGGAAACAACTTTCCCTATGATGAATCTGGTAATTATATTCGAAAGCCAGCTTAGCACGATAACCACTGAAACAAGGATCACCGTACTTAAAAAGACAGACAGGCTACTGCCCAATCCGGTACCAATAAGCAACTCTTTCAACCATACTGCCGGATCGTTTGAGAAAAGCATAGGATCGATCATTTGGTTTCGGCAAAATTATATAAATTATTGATCCTTTTTGCCGATAATTTTTAGCTTTACATATTTTGATCAAAATAACACTATGAGATTATTCACTTGTACAATCCTGTTTTGTGTCACTTTCCTGGTCTCAGGTCAGGAAGCTTTCGACAGATACTTCAATGATAAAGTGCTGAGGTTTGATTTCATGCTTTCAGGCGACAGTTCAACTACCCTCGTCTATCCCGTGGGTATGAAGGAAGAACCTCACTGGTCAGGATCCCTTAATAATCTTATTGATCCTTTCGACTTCGGCAGTTTCAAATATGAGTTGTTTGATCAATCAGACGATAACCTGATCTATTCCAGGGGATTCTGCTCCCTCTTCCAGGAATGGCAGACAACAGCTGAAGCAAAAGTGATGCAACGAAGTTTTTACGAGGTAGCCACAATGCCCTACCCAAAAAACAAAGTGAAATTCGTACTAAGCAAAAGGGAAAGAAGCGGTGAATTTTCAAAGCTCTATGAAACCATAATAGATCCGGAGGATTATTTCATAAGGAAGGAAGCTGTTACAGCTGTTAACACATCCAGGATCCACTATTCGGGCGATCCTCATAAGTGTGTGGATATTGTCTTCCTGGCTGAAGGATACACGGCAGGAGAAATGGAAAAGTTCAGGAACGATGCAGCAAGGATGGCAGCCATTCTTTTTGAGGAGGATCCTTTCGGTGAATTCAGGGATAAAATCAACATATGGGCAGTGGAGGCCGTTTCGGCTGATCCGGGCACTGACATACCCGGAGAAAAGATATACAGGAACACCGCCATGAATGCCAGTTTTTACACTTTCGACCTCGACAGGTACCTTACCACACAGGACATACAGGCTGTAAACGATTATGCCGCAGCTGTTCCACACGACAATATAGTTGTTCTGATTAACAGCGACAAGTATGGCGGTGGCGGGATTTACAACTACTACAGCGGCACAACGGTCGATCACGCTCTTTCGGCTCATGTCTTCCTTCATGAACTGGGGCATGGATTTGCTGGCCTGGCAGATGAATATTATGAGTCAGAAGTGGCATACGATGAATTCTATCCTCTCGATGTCGAACCGTGGGAGCCCAATATAACCACCCTGGTTGACTTTGATTCGAAATGGAAAAAGATGCTTGACAGGGATACCCCCGTTCCCACACCTCCCATTGAAAAGTTCATGAATACTACTGGTGTCTTTGAGGGAGGAGGCTATTCTGCAAAAGGAATTTACAGACCCCGGATAAACTGCCGTATGAAATCAAATACATCTGACGGCTTCTGCAGCGTGTGCACTGAAGCCGTCAGGCAGATGATACTGTTCTACACCGAATAGTCAACAGCAACCAAAAAACCCATGACCGGCATCAGGTATTTCAGGATGCCGGTCATGAACCCAAACAAAAAGCTATTTATTCTTCCTGTCAATAATGTAGAAGAGAACGAGTCCCAGACCTCCGAAGAAGAAGATCATTGATGCATAGCCGGGTCCTTCATCCAGGGCACCGAAATTGTCCAGAATTCCACCAGCTATAATACCAAGACCTATACCCATCAGGAACATCCCTGTTTTAAGGGAGAAACGGCTCCAGCTGAAATTCATGATCCCCGTCTTCCCTGTATTGAAGAGACTGGCATCAGCTCCCTTTTCAATCAATGCCATCCTTTCCTTGTTACGTGTTGTGAAAAAAATGTATGCTATCCCGAAGACTGAGGCAAACATTGCGATAAAAACAATTACTGTTTCCATAATACCCGTTTTAATAATTTTCAAACTGTTTTGTTATCCCTTAGACTTATTAACCTGTTGCCAGGTTACAAACACGGGGAATAATTTAATCAGGCATCAAATTTTCAACGGACCTCTCTGGCGAAAATAATGTACACGACCGGATTAAGCGATCGCCCAGGCTGAATAAAGCGGTAAAAATGAATAATATTATAACTTACAGTGATCTGCCAGCCGGTTAACGCAAAAGAAATAACTTTACAAAAACATTGTTACCATGTTTTTTAAAAACTGGTAACCATAAGGCAGAATTTTGCGTCAAAGAGCCAAATGAGTTACAAAGGAGATATATTTTACATCGAACAAGTCCTTTGCGGAAAGACTGAAGCCTATTCCCTAATTATAGACAGGCATAAGGACAGAGGCTTCAACCTGGCTTTCAGGATCTCGGGCAGCAGGGAAGATGCAGAAGAAATATTGCAGGATTCGTTTCTCAAGGCTTTCAACTCATTGAAAGGATTCAGGATGAAAAGCAGTTTCGCGACCTGGTTTTACAGGATAGTATATAATACAGCCGTCTCAAGGGTACGTTCGAGAAAAAACTCTCCTCTGTCGCTTGAAGAATTCCCGGCCGACTACATAGATTTTTTCGCCAAAGGCCAGACACAGGAAGATACTGAAAAGGAATACAGGGAATCTTTAATTAACTTTGCCCTTCAGAAGATAAGCGAGGAAGAAAGAGGCCTGATAACCCTGCACTATTATGAAGATCTCGACATCAGTGAGATCTCAGACATAACAGGGATAAGTAAGGCAAACATTAAGGTCAGGCTCTTCAGGGCCCGGCAGAAAATGATTCAGATAATTGCAAATGCAGAAAAGAAAAATCTTGTATTAAATGGATAAACGGGACACATACAACGATGATTTTCTGAGGTCTTATATTGATCACGGAAAGATTGAGAAAGCTCCTGCTGAGTTCACTTCGGAAACCATGACAAGGATCCGTCTTGAAGCCACATCCTCTGAATCAAATCGTGCGCAGGTCCGCAGATGGGTTGTTCCTGTACTTTCTGTCCTGGTAACAGCAGCACTTATTACAGCATCCCTTATTCTTATTCCCTCTGAGGAAGGAAGCAACCTGTTCTCCAGAATTCCCGACCTTATTCCTGATATAAGGATAGCACTTCCCGATCCCGACTTCGGGTTCATAAAAAACATCAATCTGCCCGGCTGGATGATTTACGGAACGGCCTGTATCTTTGTCCTGGCCTTTTTTGACAGGGCTTTATGGGGATTATTTCACAGAGAGAGATAAGGTCAGTTGCCTGCTATTTCTACCCTGGAGGTCAGACCCTTAAAATTAAGGGAACGGCTCATGGCATGTAGCACCTCCCTTATTCCTAACTTGATTTCACAACTGCCCTTAAGATGAACGATGAGGGCGCACTGTTCAGCCTGTACGGCATCGTGACCGCATACCTCGACCAGTGATTTGATTACATGATCAAAAGTATTTATCTCATCATTATAGAGGACCAGCACACTTTTCTCTCCTCCATGCTTCAGTTTATCATCCCTATGTAGTGTTCTCTCTTTCATTCAGTCATCTCAAAAAGCTGTTTTGCAGTCTCCACCGGAATTTCCCTTTTCCCAAGCCAGGCTGAAACCCTGGCATCACTGTAGCCGTTCCTTCTGAGCAGACCGGCATAATCTTCCGCGCTTTCAAAAGTAATAAATTTTCCTATCAGATATACTATCTTACCATCATCTGAATTGAGTATTTCAAAACCACTTTTCCCTGCCAGAACCCTGTATCCCTCAACCACATCATCAGCAAGAGGTTTTTCAGATCTTGTGATGTCGACCCTGTACGACAGTTCAGGAGGAATATCCTCCCTGGGTGCTTCCACTTTCTCTTCAGCGCCTGCTGCAAAAGCAATATTTCCCCATTCTTTCTCAAGTACAGAAGCTCTTTCCTGCGATACCGGTTTCCCATCCATAAAGGCAACAACAAAGGCATCTTTAAGGCCTTCCTGCCTTACAAGTATAAGAGCCCTCTGGGCATCCGCAATCTTTCTGAAATAACCTGCGTAGTAATATGTTATGTCTGTTTCTTCAGCCCTGATCCCGTATACGGGATTTATTCCCCTGAACAGTGAAGGAGATACCGGATTCCTGAAGACAGCCATCTGAATCCTGTAAACCAGTCCCGGCGGAACCACCGGATTAATCTCAATGGTCTCCTCCGGACTGAAAACCCTGCCTGGGATTATCCCGAAGATAGCTGTACTGCCACTCTGTTCCTGGAGACTCTCATCCTGCTTTCCCTGAGCCTGGCTGTTAGTGGAAGATACTGAGGGAAGAACTACGGGTTTCAGGCTGTCAGTCCCGATTACTTTATTTTCAATTTCAGTCTCAGTCTGAGTATTCCCCTCCAGGTCTGAGAAAATCCTGTCGGCTTCCTTCTGGTTAAGAGCGGAGGCCTTCTCTGCATCAGCCACCCGGGTATCGACTGTCAGGGGCACTCCAGCGGTCTTCTGACCAGGTTTTGCCCTGGAGTCAGAGACAATTCTCTGCAGTGAATCTGCCTTTGCCTGATAGTCAAAGGCATTTGACAACAACCTGTCGTCTCCTTCAGGCAAATATTCCCTGGGACCTTCGCGCCTCTGAGACGTCACAGCGCTTTCCTTACTGACTGCGGCTCCATCCCTGGCAACACCCGAATTCCGGGCAGCAGAACCCGTACCCTCAGCCATGATAGTCTCAAAACTTCTCATTCCCTCGTTATTCCTGCACTGTTTTATATACAATTCCGTATCACGCTCCCTGGCTTTCTTTCTTCCTGCCACATCAGAAAAAGTTTTGAATGCTATTATTGCCTCATCATATTCCCCCGACATCTGCCTGGCCCGTCCAAGATAGAACCAACCGTCGTCAGGAACACTCTTTATACCCCTCGCTCCATCCATGGCTTCAGTCAACAGTAATGAAGCCGTGTGGGTTTCCTGCTCAAGCATCACCAGTGAAGCACCATAATAGTATTTATACAGAGGGTCAGCCGGATATACCTTTAACAGTTGTCCGAAGTCATCAAGTGCCTGTACAAAATCACCTTTGGAAAACGCCCCGGTTGCTCTGGCCTTAATCTTTGCTCCGCTTTCAGGCTGCGAATAAAGACCAGCGCTGAAGAGAAAAGCCAGAGCAATCGCAGAAAGGAAGCTGGCAGGCTTCAAAGGAGAGATTCCTTGTTTAATTCCTGGCTTTTTAATCATCTTATTGTCAGTATGTTTATTTTTTATATACCAGATCCGCGCAGCTTGTTTTGTTAATAATAATTGCAAATCCCCTGCCGTAATACGATTCAAACTTCGTAAATTTACCCTTAATTACAAAATCATATAATTATATGGACCAGCTAAAGGAAGGAATGAAAGCCCCCGACTTCGCGGGAGTGGACCAGAATGGCAATACTGTCAGCCTGAAAGATTTCAATGGCAGGAAGCTTGTACTCTATTTTTACCCCAAAGACAACACCCCGGGTTGCACAGCTGAGGCATGCAATCTGAGGGATAATCATGACGGGTTCCTTGAAAAGGGATTTGCAGTTGTGGGTGTCAGCATGGATTCTGAAAAATCGCATAAAAGCTTTGCGCAGAAATATTCTCTCCCCTTCCCCCTGATAGCCGATACCACAAAAAAAATAACAGATGCATACGGGGTCTGGAAAGAGAAAAAGCTTTATGGAAAGACATTTTTAGGGATCGCCAGAACAACCTTTGTAATTGATGAAAAAGGGAATATTGAGAAAATTATATCAAAAGTCGATACAAAGGACCATTCGGAACAGATCTTCGGATTGTACAAATAAATAACTGAGCTGATATGAGCAACGAAAGAAAAGAAATCAATAAGGAAAAACTTAAGGCACTTGAAGTAACCCTTGGGAAAATTGAAAAAGATTTTGGCAAGGGCACAATAATGAAACTCGGCGACCAGGCTGTTGATAATGTTCAGGTTATCTCAACCGGATCAATAAGTCTTGATGCCGCCCTGGGGATAGGTGGAATCCCACGGGGAAGGGTGATCGAGATCTACGGACCGGAGGCATCGGGTAAAACGACGCTGGCCATTCATGCCATTGCCGAAGCCCAGAAGAACGGGGGCATAGCTGCAATAATTGACGCTGAACACACTTTCGACAGGAATTATGCCGAAAAACTCGGTGTCGATGTCGGTAACCTTCTTATCTCCCAGCCCGACAATGGCGAACAGGCACTTGAAATTACTGATAACCTGATACGTTCGGGAGCGCTCGATATAATTGTCATCGACTCAGTGGCCGCCCTTACTCCTAAGGCAGAGATCGAAGGTGAGATGGGTGACTCGAAAATGGGACTCCAGGCACGACTAATGTCGCAGGCTCTGAGAAAACTGACGGCTAACATCAACAAAACAAATACCTCATGTGTCTTTATCAACCAGCTAAGGGACAAGATCGGTGTTATGTTCGGCAATCCCGAGACCACTACAGGAGGCAATGCCCTTAAATTCTATGCATCGGTAAGGCTCGATATAAGAAGGACAAGCCAGATTAAGGACGGAGAAGAGATAACAGGCAGCAGGACGAGGGTTAAGATAGTTAAGAATAAACTTGCACCGCCTTTCAGGAAAGCTGATTTTGATATACTTTATGGCGAAGGAATTTCGCAGCTTGGTGAAATAGTAGACCTTGGTGTTGACTTCAACATCATAAAGAAAAGCGGGTCGTGGTTCAGCTATGGAGAGACCAGGCTGGCCCAGGGAAGGGATGCCGTTAAGCAGGTCCTGAAGGATAACCCTGAACTTTATGATGAGCTGAAAACCAAAGTCTCTGAAGCTCTTAAGAAACAATGATCCGGTAAGGTCCGGATATTTATTACTAACCCGCGGGGAAGAAGATACGTTTTCTGCTTTCCCTCCGGGTTTTTCCTGATATAGTCAGCCGGTAAAATTACAGTAGAAGCAAAATACCTGATTATGGAAAAGAAGCTTGCCATCCTCGTGATGTTCATCATCCTGTTATCTTCATGCAAAACCAAGGATAAGCCTGAAGAGGTAACAGGTTCTCCGGAGATTAACAACGAACTCACCGGGGCAGAAAAAGAAGCAGGTCTGATGACACCAGAAATAATGTGGAAATTCGGGAGACTTGGCTCTTTTGCCTTATCGCCCGACGGGAAAACAGTGCTTTATACTGTAACGCGCACCGACCTGGCAACCGAAAAATCGCTTACCGAAATCTTCAGCCTTAATACTGAGGGCGGCGACCCGGTGAAACTGACTGACGGAGGAGGCAGCTCACCGCAGTGGTTTGAGGAGGGAAAGAAGATCGCATTTGTCAGGGAAGGCTTGCTTATGACGATGAATGCCGATGGCTCGGACAAAGCAGAGATAGGTGGCCTTGAGGACTTTGAAAGCTTCAGCATATCTCCTTCAGGCAAAAAGATCTTCTTCAGCCGCAGGGTAAAGATCGATCAGACGGCTAATGAAAAACACGGATTCGAAGAAGCAAGGGTCAGGATAATAAACGATCTTATGTACCGTCACTGGAATTCATGGAGCGATTATTCATACAGCCACATCTTCGTGGCTTCCTTCAACGGGGGAACCGTTACCGGTGAAAAGGATATCATGGAAGGTCAGAGGTTCAACTCCCCCACGGCACCCTATTATGATGAATCGGAGATTGCGTGGAGTCCCGACAGCAGGCACCTGGCCTATACTGTAAAAAAGCTTTATGGCCGTGATGATGCTGTAAGCACAAACACCGACATCATTCTTCACGAGATCTCTTCAGGCAAAGAAGTAAACATAAGTGAGGGCAACCGGGGTTATGACAAATATCCGGTGTTTTCACCTGATGGGACCAAAATCGCATACCTGAGCATGGAACGCGATGGGTATGAATCGGACCTTGACAGGATATTTGTTTACGACCGCGAATCAGGCAGCAGAACATGGGTCTCCAGGGGCTGGGATTTTGATGCAGAGAACCTGGTATGGTCCGGCAACAGCACTCTTTACTTCACATCTGCCTATCTGGGTACTTCCCAGATCTTCAGGATAAACATTTCAGACAACAGGGTTGATAAAGTAACCGAAGGGAAACATGATCTTGGTCCAATCCGGATAAACTCAGGAACCCTTGTCACAGGTATCATGTCGATGTCGATGGCTCCTGAGCTGGCCGCTGTGGATCCGGTATCGGGTACCATAAGGCAGGTGAGTTCAATTAACGGGGAAATTTACAGGCATATCCGTATGGGCAGATCTGAAGAGAAATATATAAAGACACGTGACAATAAGGATCTTCAGATGTGGATAGTCTATCCTCCTGATTTTGATCCTTCAGTAAGGTACCCTGCTCTGGTTTTCTGTAACGGAGGCCCTCAGTCTTCGCTGGGGCAGTTCTGGTCGTACCGCTGGAACTTCCAGATGATGGCGGCAAAAGGGTATATAGTAATAGCTCCCAACCGCAGGGGAAACAAAGGCTTCGGGCAGGCATGGAAGGAGCAGATATCGGGGGACTATGGTGGTGCCAATATCCAGGATTATCTTGATGCCACCGATGTCATGGCAAAGGAGAAGTATATAGACAGTGAGAGGATGGGTGCCATTGGTGCCAGTTACGGAGGTTACTCGGTATTCTATCTGGCCGGAGCTCATGCCGGAAGGTACAAAGCTTTTATTGCTCATTGCGGCATGTTCAACTTCACAAGCTGGTACGGAACAACCGAGGAGCTATGGTTTCCGGACAAGGACATTGAGGGCCCTTACTGGAACGGCCCGAGGAGTTATTTATACTCTCCTCACCTGAAAGCTGATGAATGGGATACTCCCATTTTGATTATAACAGGGGCAAATGATTTCCGGATTCCGTATACACAGAGCCTTGAAGCCTTTCAGGCTGCCCAGCTTAACAACATACCAAGCCGTCTGCTATTCTTTGAGAACGAGACACATTTTGTTCTCAGGCCGCAGAACTCAGTTATCTGGCAGCGCGAATTCTTCGAATGGCTCGACTCGTATATGCAATAGATCAGCCTTTTCGGAGCAGATCCATTATCTGCTGCTTCTTCTGCTCTGCTGGCAGGGTCGCATCGATCCAGTGAATGACGGTTCCTTTTCGTTCCATACCTCTGAACCATGTCATCTGACGTTTGGCAAACTGATGAATAGCTATCTCCAGTTCTGACACCATCCTGTCATATGACATCTTCCCTGTCAGGTACAGAGTTATGTACTTATATTCTAGGCCATAATAAATTAGTGTCTCCGGATCGAGTCCGCCCTCCAGAAGCCTCCTTACTTCATCTATCATTCCTGTCTCCAGCCTCTGCCTGAGTCTCTCACTTATCCTTTTCCTCCTTGTCTCCCTGTCTGGATTGACCCCGGTAATAAGTGCTTTCATGCCCGGGAAGTGTGTCGGCTGCCCCCCTTCCTTTCTCTGAAAAAGCTCTATCTCAATAGCCCTTATTGCACGTTTCTTTGTATCCGTGTCGGTAACATTATGAAGTTTCCTGAACCCGGCAAGCATCTCAGTCAGCTCTTTCAGATTTTTTGTTTCAAGTTCAGCCCTGAGCTGTGGGTCGGGAGGCACTTCAAACATACGGTAAGCTGAGACGATACTGTCGACATACAATCCCGACCCTCCGCACACCACCGGAAATATACCCCTGCTCTTCAGGTCGTGAGCTACCCGCAGAAAATCGCGCTGGTACTCGAAAACGTTATACTTGTACCCGGGCTCTGCAATATCTATAAGATGGTATGGAATCTTATGGCCGTCCACTATATAATCATCGTAGTCTTTACCTGTGCCCAGATCCATACCTCTGTATACCTGCCGCGAATCGGCACTTATGATTTCAGCCCCCAGTTCCAGTGCCACAGAAGCGGCAAGAGCTGTTTTCCCGGAAGCAGTGGGCCCCGTAACTACAAGTAAATCATATTTTAATTTGTTTTCATCCGCCATTGGGGAATGATTTGATATTAATCAGTAAGTTACCATAAAATTACTTATTTTTGCGGCACCTTTATAATACTACAATGGATTACAGGTTTTTATACAGGAGACTTAAAAATCTGACTACCGATCCGGTCAGAGAATGGATTTCAATTATGGCCGGCGACAAACCTGTCGGCGATATAAACCTCCTTTTCCTCCTTCCTCTGGTCATCATGGCTTCAGTTGCAGCATTTCTGGGGACTCTGTTTTTTACACATTCCGGACTGAATCTGCTGTATGCGGTTCTTGCAGGTGTTAAGACATTCATCCTTTACTACACTGTGGTATACGCCTTTACATATCTCTTCAACCTTGTAGCAGGTTACCTGGATGTAGAAAAAGACCACAACTTTGCCTTCAGGCTTATAGTATATTCAATAAGTCCGCTTCTTGTATGCCAGATAATCAGTCAGTTATTTGAATCACTTATTTTCGTAAACATACTTGCCTTTTATGGCTTTTACTTCTGCTGGGCCGGTCTTTTATCCTATCCCGGTCTGAGTGATAAAAAAAGAATTCAGCTCTTTATTGTTTCATCAATACTGTTTGTGGTCCTATTCTTTGGTGCGAGCCGTATTCTGTCAACTGTTTCGGACACAATTTATTTCACACTCTTCAGCTGAAATATACTGATGAAAGGAAGCACATCAGATATAGTAATCAAAAACCGGAAGGCCTCGCACGACTATGAATTTCTTGAGAAGTACGTTGCGGGAATAAAGCTGTCGGGGACAGAGATAAAATCAATACGGATGGGGAAAGCGGCACTTTCCGACTCGTATTGCTTTTTCAGTGGAGGCGAGCTGTTCCTAAAAGGCATGCACATTTCAGAGTACTGGTGGGGAAATCTCAACAACCACGATCCGATACGCGACAGGAAGCTTCTTCTTAAATCAAGGGAACTCCGCAAGATAGAAAGGAAGGTAAAGGAAAGCGGCCTGACCATCATAGTGATAAAAGTATTTATCAATGAAAGGGGCTTTGCCAAAGCTGAGATAGCGATTGCAAAGGGTAAGAAGGAATATGATAAGCGCGAGACCCTTAAACGGAAGGATGCCTCGCGCGAAATGGACCGGATAAGGAAAAAATGAATCTGCTTTCTCCTTCCTGTTTTCAGCCTGCACTTTTTGTGGTTGTCAGAAATTCGGACTTAGAAGATACCTCGAGTAAAACTGTACAATAGTTTCAACAGCTTCATCAGAAGTCTCAACTACCGTAAACAGGTCCATATCTTCGGGTGAAATATTTTTTTCCTCCTCCAGCATCTCTTCTTTTATCCATTTGATAAGACCGCTCCAATATTTTTTTCCAACAAGGATAATAGGAAACTTACCTATCTTCCTTGTCTGGATAAGTGTCATAGCCTCAAATAATTCGTCGAAGGTGCCGAATCCGCCCGGAAGCACAATAAATCCCTGGGCATATTTCATAAACATTACTTTTCTTACGAAGAAATGATCAAATGTGATAAGTTTGTCAGGATCAATATAGAAGTTTGGTCTCTGCTCAAATGGAAGGTCGATGTTGATGCCCACTGACTTGCCGTTCCCTCTTTTAGCGCCCTTGTTAGCAGCTTCCATGATCCCCGGTCCGCCACCTGTAATGACTCCATAGCCATTCTGAGTGAGCTTGAAGGCTATATCTTCAGCCAGGCGGTAGTATTTGTCGTTGTAGTGTGTCCGTGCTGAACCGAAGATTGAAACGCAGGGTCCGATCCTTGCCAGTTTTTCAAAGCCTTCCACTAATTCAGATAGTATTTTAAAAACCCTCCAGGAATCAGTTATATGAATTTCCTGCCAGGTCTTCTGGTCAAATGCATCTTTAATAAGATCTGCCGGTTTTTCCATCATTAAAAAATTTAATTTCCAAATATAATTATTTTCCAGCACTGAGTTCCTGCTTCAGAAACATACCGGTGTAGCTTTCGTTACATGATGCCAGTTGTTCAGGCGACCCTGAGAAGAGTATGTCACCACCATCCTTTCCACCTTCCTTACCCATATCTATTATATGGTCGGCCATTTTTATTACATCCATATTATGCTCGATGACAATAACAGTGTTACCCTTGTTAACCAGCTTATTAAGCACATCAAGTAACACTCTGACATCTTCGAAATGAAGGCCGGTTGTAGGTTCATCAAGGATATAGAGTGTTTTCCCCGTGTCGCGCCGGGCAAGTTCAGTAGCCAGTTTCACCCTTTGGGCCTCTCCTCCCGAGAGGGTTGTTGATTGCTGACCCAGTCTGATATAGCCCAGGCCAACATCCTGCATGGTTTTAATCTTGTTGTAAATGGAGGGCACATTGGCAAAAAACTCTGCCGCATTGTTGACAGTCATTTCCAGCACATCACTTATTGACTGCCCTTTGTATTGTACTGCAAGTGTTTCCCTGTTATATCTTTTACCGTTGCAATCGGGGCAGTTGACATATACATCGGGCAGGAAATTCATTTCTATTGTTTTCATCCCTGCACCTTCGCATCCTTCACATCTGCCTCCCTTCACGTTAAATGAAAAACGGCCGGCACCGAATCCTCTGATCTTCGCCTCGGTTGTCTGCTCAAAAAGCCTTCTGATATCAGTGAAAACGCCGGTGTAAGTGGCTGGATTGGATCTGGGCGATTTGCCTATGGGGGACTGGTCGACCTCTATCACCTTATCAAGGTTTTCGGCACCGAGCAGATCGCGGAAAGGCAGGGCTGCCTTGCCTGAATTATGATACCTGCGTGCCAGAACCGGATGAAGGGTCTGATTTATAAGTGATGATTTTCCGCTTCCTGAGACACCTGTGATACAGATAAAGGTGCCCAGAGGCAGAACCAGGTCAACATTCTTAAGGTTATGTCCGCTTGCCTCCGACAATACCAGAAACTTGCCGTTGCCGGTCCTGCGATGCTCAGGGATCTCTATCTTCCTGCTGCTGTTGAGGTATCTGGCTGTAAGCGTATCTGAATTACATATCTCTTCGGGATTTCCGAATGCCACTATTTCTCCTCCGTGTCTTCCGGCCCCCGGGCCCATATCGATAATATGGTCGGCCGAGAGTATCATCTCTTTGTCGTGTTCAACAACAATAACCGAGTTACCCGAATCCCTGAGTTCCTTCAGTGCCGCTATCAGCCTCCTGTTGTCTCGCTGGTGAAGACCGATACTTGGTTCATCGAGTATATAAAGCACATTTACAAGACGTGATCCGATCTGGGTTGCAAGTCTTATCCTCTGGCTCTCTCCGCCCGATAATGTTCTTGCACCACGGTTAAGTGACAGATATTCGAGTCCGACATCAAGCAGAAATCCCAGCCGCGATCTTATCTCCTTTAGTATCTCCGAAGCAATGGCTCTCTGTCTGTTGCTAAGTCTTGTCTCCACATCAGAGAGAAAATCAGCAAGCTCTTTTATGTCCATTGCCGACAGCTCTCCTATATTCTTTCCGTCTATCCTGAAATAAAGGGCTTCTTTTTTAAGGCGTGTTCCCTCACACTCGGGGCAGACAGAGTAGCGGACATACTGATCGCTGAGTTTTGTACCGTTCTTCCGTCCGTTTATTACTTCTGCATTGCCAACGAAGTTGATGACACCTTCAAAGGTCAGGAAATAGTTAGACGTCAGTCCAAGTGGAGTATTTGAAAGTTTGAGCACCTCGTCGGAGCCATAAAGCACTTTATTCAGAGCATCTTCGGGAATTTCCTTTATAGGGGTGTCAAGAGTAAAGCCGTTTTTCTCTGCAATAGCTTCAATCTGCCAGAAGATCCATACATTTCTGTATTTTCCGAGAGGTTCTATACCTCCTTTCCGGATACTCAGTTCCGGGTCGGGAATAAGTTTTCTGACGTCGATGCCTGAAACCTCACCCAGGCCGTTACAGTGGGGGCATGCTCCCTGAGGTGAGTTGAAGGAGAAGCTGTGGGGAGCAGGCTCATTGTACGACAGGCCTGTTACCGGACACATCAGATGCCGGCTGAAATAGCGGGGTTCATCTTTGTCAGAACCTGTTATCATCATCACTCCGTCGCCCTGGTCAAGGGCCATAAGGACAGAGTCCCTGAGTCTTTTCCCGCTCACATCCCCGACTATGAGTTTATCGATAACAAGTTCAATAAAATGAGTCTTATACCTGTCGAGTTTAAGGCCGTGGGTTATCTCCCTGATCTCTCCGTTTATCCTGGCATGAAGGAATCCCTTGCGCCTGAGTTGTTCGAACAGCTCCTTATAGTTTCCCTTGCGGCCTTTAACAACAGGCGCCAGGAAATAGACTTTTTCCCCGTGGTAGCGGTTCTGAATCAGTTCAATGATCTGATCATCATTATATTTAACCATTTTTTCTCCCGAGGCGTACGACCAGGCATCGGCGGCTCTGGCGTAAAGAAGCCTGAGGAAGTCATAGATCTCTGTGATTGTTCCGACTGTCGACCGGGGGTTCTTGTTGGTTGTCTTCTGTTCGATTGAGATCACCGGACTAAGTCCGGTTATCTTGTCAACATCAGGGCGTTCCATTCCGCCCAGGAACTGACGGGCATAGGCTGACAGTGTCTCCAGGTAGCGGCGTTGTCCTTCGGCATAGATGGTATCGAAAGCCAGAGATGATTTTCCGCTTCCGCTGAGTCCGGTGATGACAACAAGCCTGTTTCTCGGAATCACAACATCAATATCCCTGAGGTTATGGACCCTGGCTCCCAGGACCCGTATTTCTTCCTGCATGCGCTCCACCGCCGTTTCAGACATCACCTGCTGTTTCACCTGGTACTGATATCCTCATTCCGTCTGCCGGAATCTTTATTATATACTTCTTTGAGGGGCGGGGTGTAAATGATGGTTTGCGAAGCCAGGGATTGAGATATTTGAGCATCTTGTAGTTTGTCCCGAGACCAGCAGCAAAAATCTGCAGGTCGGCTATAGCAGTATCGACTGTTACTTCACGGAAATCGAGCTCATGATAAAGGTCGTCCTTCGAGATATCGAATCCGTATTTCTGAGGATTGCTTATAATAAGCTTGTATGCCACTGCCCTGAAGACATATCTTGCAGTCTCCTCATTAAGAAGAAGATCATAGTAATTCTGTTCTTTCTGGATGTCTATCTGCCTGTCGATAGAAGCTCTCCCGCCGTTATATGATGCTGCTGCCAGTGTCCAGTTGTTGTATTTCTGGTACGATTTTTTAAGATAATCGCAAGCGAGCTGAGTTGATTTCTCCAGATGATACCTTTCGTCAACAACATCGTTGATCTCCATCCCTGCTTCCCTTCCGGTGGCCTGCATTATCTGCCACATGCCCGTGGCACCTGCAGGACTGATTACATTCATGAATTCACTCTCTGCCGCTACCAGGTACTTCATGTCATCGGGCAGCCCGTTCTCCCTCAGGATCTTTTCAATCACAGGAAAGTAGCGGTTGGCCCGCTTAATTATTAGTATTGTTGAAGAGTGGCGGTATGCGCTGGTAAGCATCTCGCGGTCGAGGCTTTCCCTGACATCAAAATTCTCAAGAGGCATCCTCTCTCCGGCAAAGGCCACACTGTCGGGCAGTTTGTAAATGGTATTCAAAACAGTAGCAACTGAAGGTGATGGCGTCTCTTCTGATTCACTTATCTCCTTAAAACTCTGGGTCATAAGCATAATAATACCGGCTAAAGCTGTCAGAACAACAGCCGCCGCAACAGTCTTTCTTCCCGTAATCGTCATCATTTTCCCTCCCTTTGTAAAACAAACTGCAAAGGTAACACTTTTGACCCTAATAAGTAACAATGTGTTATCTTAAATGAGTTTAAAAGGGATCTTGTCTAAATCCTGAAACAGAATATCAGAATTTGTATGAGAGGCCGGAGAAGACGCCAACAGAATAAGGATGGTTTTTAAGTCCGGGCAGTGTACTGAAGGGGTTAAGGTAGTATCTGAAGGTAGGTTCGAGGTTAAGTGACAGGTTATCAGTAACAGTATATTCAAGGCCCATCCCAAGCGAGCTGCTCAGCATAAAGTTACTTACACCTTCCGTCTTTCCGACCCTGTACCTGTCTCCCTCAGAGACCGCATATACTGAATTGTTTACGAGCATGTTGTAAGAGAATCCACCAATAATATTAAATCCGACTGTACCGTCGACGACCTTGTATCTAAGGAAGACAGGCATCTCCAGATAGCTGAAGTTCTGGTGTATTGAGCTGTTAATGTACTTAAGGCTGGCTTTGGCCGGGTCAAAGGAATCGTTGTTAAATCTTGAATTCACGCGGCCTCCGACACCGTCGAAAAGAAATACGTCTGAGTTGTTTGTATATACAAGGCCGCTTGATGTCATGACTTCAAAGTTATGGTCTCCTTTTGAGTAGGTATAATCGCTGAAGCCGCCGAAGGCACTGATTCCTCCCACTTCCTGGCCGAGGGATGAATAGTAAAGGCCCGACTGGATACTGAACTTGTCGCTCACCCTGTATGAGAATGAGAGTCCGCCCGTATATGAGAAATTAGTCTGCTCGGTAGAAAGGATTTCTCTGGCCATTTCGCCCGAACCTTTTGACAGAGCTGACTGGTAGGTTGGTGATGCCATGGCTGTCACCGACCATCGGTTTATCTTTTCGGTAACAGGCGGTGGTGCCGGTACCTGTTCAGGGTAATAGGTAAAGAAGTCATCAGGATCATCCTTTTTATCGAATATGGAAGCCAGCATCCCGTGAAGTCCTTCCCTGTCAGCATCATCATTAAGTACGGGAATGGTTGTCCCCTGGAATATTGCCGAAGGGACAGGGATTACCTGTTCCTGGTCGTATGAAGGCTGGCTTACAGGACTGTCTGATGGTGTGGATTCAGACATATTTAATGGCGCATCAACAGAAACGGGTGTATCCCTGAGGACTGTCTCCGGCCTTGATGATTCCTGATCAAAGGCAAGGAAACCCGTATCGAAGGGGATGGTGGTCTGACGGGTCAGCTGGTAGGCAAGTACTGAAACGGAAACAAGGATTAAAGCCAGGGCTGCTGCCCTGAGCAAAACAGATGGTGACTGCTTCTTCCTGACTGAAGGAAGGATGCTGGTCCACACCTCAGGAGGCGGGAGTACTTCGTATTCCCTGAGCCCGTTCCTGAAAACAAGATCAATATTTGCCTGTTTATCAACCATAGTTGGGTTTCTTTTTAATTCCGGTAAATAGACTAACCCTTCTCTGTAAAATAACCCTTGCCCTTGAGAGGTTGGATTTTGATGTCCCTTCCGTTATATTCATCATGTTGCTTATCTCTTTATGCGAATAGCCCTCAAGAGCAAACAGGTTGAACACCATACGGTATTTTGTGGGAAGCTCCCTTATGATACCCAGAAGATCTCCTGCCTCAAGCCCTGAATAATCGCTATTATCAGGTTCCGCATCGGGCTCGGGTATCTGGTCGATATCGTCAACCCTGTAGAGATTATGCTTACTCCGGTATTTTTCGAGAGCGGTATTAACCACTATCCTGCGCATCCATCCTTCAAAAGAACCTTCATACTTATAGTTGGCAAGATTCTCGAAGATTTTTATAAAGCCTTCCTGAAGAATATCCCTTGCCTCTTCATCGTTTCCGGAATACTGAAGACAGACCGCGTACAATCTTGGAGCGTGTCTCCGGTACAGAAGTTCCTGATCCCTTCTGTTGCCGGTAAGACAACCATTGATTATATTTTTTATCTCGGGCAAGGCAAATGACCTTTAAGAAATATAAAAATATAAAATTATTGGCTGAAATACCAGCAATTTCCGAAAGATTGATGGTATTTTGCTCTTAAAGGTTGCGTTTGAATAAAACTAAATATGAATTACCTCATCATAGGCTGCTGCTGCAGCCTCCATAATTGCTTCCGACATTGTGGGATGGGGATGTACGGACTTTATTATCTCGTGAGCTGTGGTTTCGAGTTTTCGGGCTACAATGATCTCTCCTATCATCTCGGTAACATTGGCACCTATCATATGTGCTCCCAGGAGTTCTCCATAGGCGGCATCGAATATGAGTTTTACAAATCCGTCCCTGGCCCCTGAGGCATTTGCCTTGCCTGATGCAGTAAAGGGGAATTTCCCGACTTTGATATCATAACCTGCTTCCCTTGCTGCAGCTTCAGTCATTCCGCACGAAGCGATCTCCGGACTGGTATATGTACATGCCGGTATATTTTTATAATCGAGAGGCAAAGGATTAAGACCCGCAATATGCTCAACACATATAATACCTTCAGCTGAGGCTACATGGGCAAGGGCGGGACCGTGGACAATATCTCCAATGGCAAAGATTCCCTCTGCCGTGGTTCTGTAATAATCGTCAACAGTAATCTTTCCCTTTTCAACCTTAACACCTGCAGCTTCAAGTCCCAGGTTTTCTGTATTGGGAGTTACCCCTGCGGCCGACAGCACCACATCAGCTTCAATGGTATCCTCTCCTTTGGGTGTTTTTATCTTAACCAGGCACCGGCCCGATGATTCTTCAACAGATTCAACAGAGGAACCGGTAATGATCTTCATCTTCATCTTTCTGAAGCTACGCTCGAGTTGCTTTGATACTTCCTCGTCTTCGTTGGGAACAAGCCGGGGAAGATACTCGACCAGTGTGACATCGGTACCGAGGGTCCGGTAGAATGATGCAAACTCACTTCCTATTGCACCGGAGCCCACCACAACCATTGATCCGGGCTGTGACTCAAGGGTCATGGCTTCCCTGTAGCTTATTATATTCCTGTGATTAAGGGGTATTCCAGGCAACTCCCTGGGCCTGGCACCGGTAGCAAGGATGATGCTGGCTGCCGATAAAACCCTTGCCTGTCCCATTGGTTCTTCAACAGCTACACTGTTACCTCCGGCAAGCTTTGCAGTACCTTTTATCAGTTCAACATTGTTTTTTTTGAAAAGGAAGCTTACTCCCTTGCTCATTCCCTCAGCCACACTCCTGCTGCGGGCTATCATTGCACCAAAGTCAGGTTTGACCTCTCCCTCAACACTAACCCCATAATCAGCTGCATGGGTCAGATATTCATAAACCTGTGCACTCTTGAGAAGTGATTTAGTGGGTATACAACCCCAGTTAAGGCAGATACCTCCGATCTCAGCCTTTTCAATCACAGCCACCTTCATCCCGAGCTGGGCTGCCCTTATAGCTGCCACATAGCCGCCCGGTCCGCTTCCAATAACAATAATATCGTAATCCATATCCTTAAGTTTTATTTATTATCCTGAGTAGCTTTTTTTAAGGTCTTTCCAGTTTTTTCCGGTTAACATTATCACCAGCCTGACTATCAGCCAGAGTATTGCAAGGGTAAAGATAATTGTAGCACCAACAGGTATGCCGGCATACCACGATACGGCATACCCGGCTGCCGTTCCGGCGAAGCCTGCAATTACTGAAATGATGACTATCTTCAAATAATTCCTTGTCAGAAGCATTGCTATGTTCGGCGGGATGGTAAGCAATGAGATGACAAGTATGATCCCGGCCATCCTTATGTTAAGAACAATGGTCAGGGCCATGAGCGAGGTGGTAAGGTATTTGAATACATTGACATGTGCTGAGTAAGTTCTTGCAAATGTCTCGTCGAAGGAGATATACAGTATTGTTCTGTAGAAAAAGCCAAAGTAGAATATCAGGACCAGCGACATAATGGCAAGCGCTATGATGTCGGCGCTGGTTACAGTAAGGATGCTTCCAAAGAGGTAGCTCATCAGGTTGGGGGAGTAACCGGGAGTCAGGAACATAAATATAATTCCGGTTGCCATCCCGAAGGCCCACAGGATCCCAATGGCTGAGTCTTCCCTTATTTTTTGCTTTACAGAAAGGTATTCAACACCCAGGGCAGAGAGTATTGCAAAGACTGCAGCTCCAACCACCGGGTTGATGCCTGCATAGTATCCGATTCCAATTCCTCCGAATGAGGCATGGGTAATACCTCCGCCCAGGAAGACCATTCTTTTTGAAACCATATAGGTGCCGGCTATGCCTGCAGTGATACTTGCAAAAAGGGCACCCAGCAGTCCCCTTATGAAAAAATCATATTGAAGTATACTTCCTTCCATCAGCTGTGACGTTTAAGGACTGTATGCGGCACTTCGCCATGGGTAATAAGCTGAATGGGACAGCCATAAGCCAGAAGCTGTTCATTTGTGATCTCGGAGGAAGGATGATAGTGAAGTCTTTTGTTTACACAGGCAAAAGTCTTTACATACGATGAAACCATGCCGATATCGTGTGATACCATCAGAATCGCCATACGTTTGTTAAGCTGCCGGAGCTTTTCGTAGAAATCGCTTTCAAAATCAGCATCCACGAAGTTTCCCGGCTCATCCAGAAGAAGGAGGCAGGGATCTCCAATGACTGCCCTTCCCAGGAATACACGCTGCATCTGTCCGCCCGAAAGCTCATTGAGCGAGGCTGAAGCAAATCCGGTCAAACCCAGCTCATCAATTACCCTGGCAGCTTTTTCCCTGTCGCTCCGGGTCATCCTCGAGACCAGGCTCTTACCCCTCATCAGTCCCGACAATACCACATCACTGACTGAAACGGGGTAGCTGACATCTCCAGTGGATATCTGGGGGAGATAACCTATCCTGCTTCTGTTAAGAACTTCAGTATTGAATATGATGTTTCCTTTTACTGGTTTAAGCAGCCCCAGGATCACCCTCAGAAGAGTGGTCTTTCCTCCTCCGTTTGGACCAATGACACCTATGAAATCGCTCTCGTTTACAGTAAAATCAACGTCTTCAAGAATCAGCGAAGAACCATATCCTGCTGATAATGAGCGCATTTCAAGTAGATAAGACATCCCTTAGTTATTTACAGATTTGACAAAACCCTCATTAAGGGCCTCAATTATTTCATCTACAGCCTTATACCAGTCGCCGGACAGGGGGTCGATGATAACGATTCCTGCATCCGTCTCATCAGCAATGGCTTTTGCATTTTTTATGTCGAACTCCTTCTGAACAAGAATGACCTTTATGTCTTCCTTCCCCATGCGGTCGATAAGGCTTCGGAACTGAGCCGGACCTGGCTCTTTGCCTTCCGATTCGACAGCAAGTTCCTCGAGACCGTAATCTCTTGCAAGGTAAGCCAGGTTAGGATGGTATATCATAAAAGCTTTCCCCCGGGCCTCCGAAAACAGCTCCTTTGCCTTTGTGTCGAGCTCTGATATCTTCCCGGTAAGTTCCCTGTAGTTCTTCTCATACCTTTCGCTGTTTTCAGGGGCAAGACTGGTGAGAAGGTCCCTGACAGTGGCAGCCATAATAAGGGCATTCGCAGGTGAAACCCAATAATGGGGATCAGCTCCTTCGACATGATCACCTTCATGATGATGCTCAGGTTCGATGAGTTCAATACCCTCGTCAAGTGAAACCCTAAGCATTTCACCGTTCATACCATAGAACCTCTCAAGCCATGTAATCTCAAAGCCAAGATAACCATTGCTTATGTAGGCCGCCGACTTAACAAGCCTGTCTATCTGACCGGGGGCTGGTTCATAAATATGAGGATTGGCACCCGGAGGAACCATAATGTTTACTTCAAAATCATCACCGGCTATGCTGGTGACAAAATAGCTGAAAGGGGCTATGCTGACTGTAATAATATCCCTCTCCTCACTGACGGTGTTTTTACGGCCGCACGAAAGGAGTACTGTCAGAATCAGGAAAGAAATGGCAGGTCTCAATTTCGTTCTTTTGAATTATGGTACAAATTTAACATATAAGAATTCAAAAGGTTTAGGGACAGCAAATAAAAGTCGGACTCATGGGCATATAAAAAAAAGGCCGGACTTGTGATCCGGCCATGAAATGAGTAAAATACTGCCTAGAAAGTCTGAAGTGATATTTTAAAGTATCCTGTTGCTTTGGTGGCTTCAATCTGGAACTTCCATTCCCCGACCTTGTCCTTGTTTTCCTCGTCGGAGATGTTAAAGGACTTGCGCCAGTTCATATTGCCGAACTCATCTATCATTATATCTGCATAGACCTTGCCATCGGGGGAGAGTATCTTTATTTTGAAGCTGCCGGTTTTACTGTCGCCGTTAACTGCCATCATAACAGTTCTTACAGACTTACCGACATCGATTATATAATCTCTCCTGAAAGAATCATCCTTGACTGATCTTACAAAATCCCAGGTTGTCCTTTCGGCATCAGCCACATAACCCTGTCCGTAGGTTGGTCCCATCCCGGGATTGAACATCCAGGGTTCACCAAGGTTAAATGATTTCTCACCGTAGTATCTGAAGTTCTTGTAGAATTCGTTCATGTCAACGCCTGACTCCTTGCCTTTCTCAAGGTTTTCGAGAGCCTGATCAACAGTTTTCTGCTGTTCCTCCAGTTTTTCCCTCGACTCTTCAAGCATACGCTTCTGAACGTCTGCCATTTCTTTTTTCTTTCTGTCAATCTCCTGCTGAATCCTGTACTCCCTGTCCCTATCCTCTCTGGACCTTTCCTGGCCCATGGAAGGCTGAAGATTAATGCCAAGTATTAACACGAGACCGGCGACGATTATTGATGTTCTTTTTTTCATTGCTGTCGTTTTTAACACTGTAACAAAGATAGTGCCCGGAAAAATCCCTCACTGTTAATGCAGGGTTAACGCCAGGTTAATGTTTCAGCCTGTTATCTAAGGTATTATTAAATTGAATACTTTTGAAAGGTAAACAATTCCTGCAGATCTGCCAGAGCTGACAGGCCTGGTTTTTTTTGTGAAATATGAAAAATAGCGTTCTATGAAACCAACATGATTGAACCAAATCGCAAACACGTATGATTCTTATTCATTATCAAGCATTTGTGGCTCCATCCAACCTTTAAATAAACTATATACGGATGAAAAAAAGAAATACCATCCTGATTTCCGGAGTGATTTCGATAGTTATCCTGATCTCTGTTCAGATCATAATAATAAGCGGCGTATGGCAACAGAAGGATGAAATGTTCAATCTACGGTACAGGTTGTATTCTCAGGACGCCATGGAGAGCCTTGAAAGAAGATGGGGTACTGACGGGTTCGACACTGCCCGTTACCTCATAAACAGTTACTCTGAATTTGCAGTTGGCGAATTTTCAGTTATCACTGATGATTCTTCAGCCGCCGAGATGAAACGCGACGTATATGATTTTGTATTGAAAGTACTCGAGCAGGAACAGGATCTGTCTGATTTCCTTTCTTTTTATTTTGCCCGCCAGGGAGTTGAAAAAGACTTCAACCATAAGATAGTAATCAACTATCTTGAGCTTCTCGGACCGGACATCAGAATACCTATTTATATAAGCGAGGATTATCTGAGACACAGGCCGCCGGTACCGGGCCAGGAACCGGGTTCAGTTGAGCAAAGGGAAATAACCCGGCCCTCTTCCGAGATTCTCATTAAGGGGTACAGATCTGAAGATAACCTTTACAGGCTCGACTTTGATTACTATATTGATTTCAGTGACAAGCAGAGGGTTATACTGCGTGAGACATCAGCCTCACTTATTATGAGTATCCTGAGTATAATGGTTGTGGTTGCCTTGTTTATGACAACCTACAGAAACCTGATGGAAGAAAAAAGGCTGTCGGATCTGAAAACCGACTTCATAAACAACATGACCCATGAGCTCAAGACTCCTCTTTCGACTATTACTGTTGCCGGAAAGACACTCGAGATACCCCAGATCAGGGCCAACGACTCCAAAATTCTTGAGACGGCCAAAATGATAGGGAAACAGAGCGTTCACCTTAACCAGCTTATAAATATGATCCTCGAAATAAGCATGTGGGAAAGAACACAGTTCCAGGTTGACAGGAAGAATGTAAATATGGATGAACTGCTTACCGACATCATCGAGAGCTTCAGGACCGGCTGCAACAACTGCGCCGAAGTGTCGGCAAATATTAACCTCCGGGATATTTATGCAGATGTTGATGTCGTTTACTTCACCACCCTGATCAACAACCTGTTGTCAAATGCAGTAAAATATTCGGACAGGGATCCGGTGATAAAGGTCGATGCCCTGGTTGAAAACGACATCATAATGATTAAGGTGGCCGACAATGGCATAGGCATCGGCAGAAATGACCAGAAACACATTTTTGATAAATTTTACCGCGCCTCTACAGGAAACATACATAAATTCAAAGGCCTTGGACTGGGACTGTACTACGTAAAAAAAATCGCAAATGCACACGGAGGAGATGTTACCGTTAGCAGTAAACCAGGAAAAGGTAGTATATTTACAATAAGTATACCTATCAAACAATGACACTATGAAAGTTCTTTTAGCTGAAGACGACCGCGATTTCGGGAATATTCTTTCGCAATATGTATCAATAAGCGGATTTGATGTGGTCCTTGCCCGCAACGGGAAGGAGGCATGGGACATCTTCTCAGGCGACAAGCCCGACATCTGTGTCCTTGACGTGATGATGCCGGAGATGGATGGATTTACACTGGCCGAGAAGATTAAGCAGGAGAAACCTGAGATGCCTGTTATATTCCTCACTGCAAAAAGTCTCAAGGAAGATATTGTAAGGGGACTTAAGATCGGAGCCGACGATTATATAACAAAACCTTTTGATCCTGAAGTTCTTATACTCAGAATAAACAATATTCTGAAGAGGGCTTATTCTTCAGTAAATGATGAATTTAAAATTTCAGATACAACGCTTAAGTTCAACACCCTTGAGCTGATATCAGGTAACAGCAAGGAAAAACTTACACTTAAAGAAGCCCAGCTGCTTAAATACTTCATAATTAACAAGAACAAGATCCTTGCCCGCGAAGATATACTTACAGAGATATGGGGCGAGGATGATTACTTCCTTGGACGGAGTATGGATGTATTCATCAGCAGGTTAAGGAAATATATTTCAGAAGACAAGAATATTGATATCCGTACGGTAAGGGGAACAGGGTTTATCCTTGAAGAGCTTAAAAAGGAAACCCCTGCACCTGAAGATGAACAAGTTGATTCATGATTCCGGCACAGGGGCTTTATACTTTTCAGGCTGTAAAGTTATTACTGATTGCCCAGTACTTCTTTTACCCTGTTATAAAGATCCTGGCCCCGGAGGTTCCTTGCAACTATAACACCGTTTTCATCAAGCAGGAAGCTGGCAGGTATTGCATTCACTGCATATAGTTTTGCAGCTGTACTGTTCCAGTACTGGAGATCCGACACATGGGTCCAGGTCAGCTTATCGTCAGAAATGGCCATCAGCCATTCTTCACGGGTCCTGTCGAGAGAAACCCCGAATACATCGAAACCCTTCTTGTTGAACTCATTGTATACTTTAACAATATTAGGATTCTCCTGTCTGCATGGTCCGCACCAGCCTGCCCAGAAATCGACAAGCAGCAGCTTTGAGCCCACCTTTGAAGATAGTGAAACAGGGTTTCCTTCGGGATCGTTAAGGGTAAAATCAGGAGCCTTCTGGCCAACAGATACGGTTTTCATCAAGGTCACTTTATCTTTTAACTCCCTCATTACAGGAATATTAGATACTGCCGTATCCATAGCGTTTATAAACGACTCTATCTCGGCCGGCTCCAGTTCATAACTGAGACCCGACAAAACAGAAGGTGCAACAAAGGAAGAAGGATTTCTCCTCAGGAAATCTTTTTCGATCTCAACAAGCTCCTTCTGAAGAGCTTCAGCATCTTTTTCAAGCTTCGACATACTTGCCGTGTCACCACGCTGACTGGCCGACTGATATTCATTATATAGCCTGTCGTATCTTTCATTGAGGGCATTGCCTGCATCGTTATAAGCCTTGAATTCATCCTGGGTTTTTGATCCGGTAATCCTAATGTTTTCAAGTGAATCAATCGATCCGCTTATTGAAATGTCAGAATTCTCGAGATAAAATGTCGTCCTGATCCTCGACTCCTTTGCTGTAAGCAGAACCATTTCAGGATAACTAATGGATCCTCCCTGCATCTTAAATGAACCTTTAACTGCAAATGCAGAATCGATGGTTACTATCCTGCCTTCTTCCCTTTTCTGAAGTAGAAAGGTAATGCTGTCGGCTCCGTCTATATTGCCGGTTATCTTGTACCGGGGCTCGGTCGAACACGACACAATCAGGAGGGCTGTCATAATAACAAAAATGATCTTTTTCATTTCTTACTTTTGGATTAATAGTTAAATCTGTTATAATTTACACAAATAAAGCATACTAACAATCTTTTCTTCTGACAGAATACATATCTAGCAGTTTCGAAGCAGCCTTTAAAGAGGTGATTTTCCCTTCCCTCAGTTGATCTTCGAGAAGGCTGGTCATCACGCTTATCCTTTCATCCCTGTAAAAAGAATTCTTAAGGGCTTCAATAATTGCATCATGCATCCTGATAACATCCTGTTCCTTCCTTTGTTCATCAAAAAAACCATTTTTCTTTGTGGCTTTCACGAAATCGCCTATAGTAGCAATTATCTCATCAATACCCCTGTCTTCAAGGGCTGAGCAGGCAAGCACCCTTGGATGCCATCCGGGGCGGGAGACAGGGAAAAGATTCAGAGCATTTTGAAAAGAGTGTTTTGCAAGCTCTGCTTTCCCGATGTTATCTCCGTCTGCTTTATTTATGACCACTGCATCGGCCATCTCCATGATTCCCCTTTTTATACCCTGAAGTTCATCGCCTGTACCTGCCAGCATAAGCAGAAGGAAGAAGTCGACCATTGACCTGACAGCCGTTTCGGACTGGCCGACACCCATAGTTTCGATTACGACAGTATCAAAACCGGCAGCTTCACAGAGCATGATGCTTTCACTTGTCCTGGCAGCCACTCCTCCCTGTGCACCTGCTGATGGTGAAGGTCTGATAAAAGCATTGGGGTCAGTGCTCAGCTTATTCATCCTTGTCTTGTCGCCCAGTATGCTGCCTCCTGAGTTCTGACTGCTGGGGTCTATTGCCAGAACGGCAAGCCTCTTTCCCGATTGAGTGAGATGAAGTCCGAAGGTCTCAATGAAAGTGCTTTTACCGGCACCTGGAATGCCGGTGATGCCAATCCTTACCGATTTTCCGCTGTGAGGCAGGCATTTCCCTATGATCTCCCGGGCTATGGCTGTATGTTCAGGGAGGTTACTCTCAATCAGGGTGATGGCTTCACTTAGTATGGTCCTGTTACCCGAAAGTATACCCTCAACATAACCGTCAGATGAATAAAGTCTTTTCTTCTTTCTGCCCTGACTGGTAAAAAGTTCCGGATTGACTGCCGGCGGAGGGTTTACTCCTTCTCTGACAGCTGGTGAAGTGCCTTCCTTTTTCCCTTTTTCCATTTCAACTTATGATTCTGCAAAAATAAGAAAAGGGTACCATATACCGGTACCCTCTTAATTCAATAATTCTATTAAGCAGGCAGACTCAGTTCGAAGCTGTCTTCTGCTCAACATCGGCGTTAAGCATGAGTACAACCTCGGAGTTCCTGGGATCATTTGTATAGACATAAATGGCTTTGGTCACTTTTCCCTTGTAGGTACCTGAATTGAAGGTAGCCTTGATTGAGCTCTTCTCACCGGGCTTGATACCGACACCCTGGCTGCCATCCTGAATGGCTGTACATCCGCATGTGGATCTGATATGTCTGATCACGAGATCACTCTTACCCTCATTGGTAAAGACATACTCAACATCCTTCTTTGTAGCTCCCGGCATCTTGCCCAGATCCACATTCGAGGAGGCCACTTTAAATACCGGTGCATTTGCCAGATCTTCCTTTGAAAGCTTCGAAAAATCCTCTACAAGGTTTGCCGAGACATAAAAATATTCTTTATCCTGCGACACTCCGTTGATCTTCACCCTTACCAGATCACTGAGGTTACCCCAGCCGTTGTTCTTTGTTGCATCATAGGTGCCCTGGATAATCCCTTTCTGGCCCGGCTTGAGTGTTGCGGGCTCAGCCTTGATTGAAATATGCGCGGGGACTCTCTCAAATTCGATTGTAGCCGGAGAGTCACTATTGTTGACAATCGGCATTACCCTTATTTTCTTCTCGGTTTTTTTAACATTTGTAAAAGCAAGATGGTTGCTTTCAAACCTTACGTTGCCCACAGCAAAGGTGAACAGTTCCTCGATGGTCTTTTCCCTTGGAACCACTTCTCCCTTTATTACCAGAACGGAAAGCTCAGGTTTTGAATTAGTGTAAACAGAAAGAGTCTTGTTGAATGCTCCGGGCCTGTTTGCCGGATCATAAATAGCTGTGATCTTACCTGTTCCGTTGGGGGCAATAGGACTCTTGGTCCACTCCGGGGTTGTACAGCCGCATGAAGCTACGATGTTCTTTATTACAAGAGGCTGGTTACCTGTATTCATAACAACAAAATCGAATTTCTGCCTTCCATCCTCTTCCCTGAAAGAACCAAAATCATGATCTGTCTTCGAAAGCTTCATCACAGGCTGCGACAGAGCAATGATTCCAGGCACCATTAACAATAAGATAAATACTATTCTTTTCATATCAACCTATTTATTTGATGAAAATATATAACTAATTTCTGCCTAAATATAATCAATAATTATTAAACCGTTTTGATGACCTTTTGGTTGCATGTGTTCAAAACAAAAATCAGACCATTGATTAAAGACGGCAAAACCTCATATTAATAAAGTTTGGACTTTTTAATTAATTTAATTCAGAATATCTTAGTTTTGCTTCGGAACGTTCCTTGATTGGAACAGAATTTGCTCATTGGAAGATCATTAAATCCTTCAGGTACCGACATGCCGGATAGTATTAAACGACTGATATTCATAATAGTTACATGCGCTTTGTACCTAAATGCCTCGGGCCAGTTTTACAATGGTCACCAGATGGCCTTCGGGAAGAACAAAGTACAGTATTATGATTACTACTGGTCGTTTTACAGGTTCGATGACTTCGACTGTTATTTCAATGAATATGGAAAGGAGCTGGCTGAATTCACAGCCGACTATGCCCTTGAAAAAATTGACGAAATTGAGGATTTTTTTGACTATACGCTTGAAAAAAGGCTGATCTTCATCATATACAACAAGGCTGCCGAGTTTAAACAGTCAAACATAGGTCTGGTAACCTTTGATGAAGACTCGTATAACACCGGAGGCTTCAGCAGAATCATCAAGAACAAGGTCATGCTCTACTATGAAGGGGACCATGTAGCCTTCAGGAAACAGATAGCCGCGTCAATAGCCGAGGTCTTAATAAACGAGATGCTGTACAATGCCGACATGAAGGACAGGATTGCCAGCTCTTCAGTTATCAACATACCCGACTGGTATATGAAAGGACTCGTTAATTATGTTGCCTGGCAGTGGGATTTCGATGTTGACAATAAGGTCAGGGATGGCATAAAATCGGGCAAATACGACAATATAAGTCATCTTGAATATGATGACGCGGTTTATGCCGGACAGTCGTTCTGGAGATTCCTGGCAGGAAAATACGGCGACGCCATGATCCCCAACATCCTTTACCTTACAAAGATCTACAAGAATATAGACGACGGACTGCTTTATGTTCTGGGAGTAGACCTTAAAGATCTTCTTAAGGAGTGGAAAGAATATTACAGTATTGAGTATGCCGACGGTGAAACCAATCCATCTTCGGGTCAGGATTTTCTTGTGAAATCGCGAAAAGAACAGATCTACCAGCAGGTAAGGATAAATCCCGGCGGCAACACCATTGCCTACGTTACCAACGACTGGGGAAGGAAAAAGATATGGCTGTATGACCAGGCTTCAGGCAAACAGAAGGCTATCTTCAAAGCCGAACCACGGTTTGAACAAAAGACCGACGACACATATCCCGTTATGGCATGGCACCCCGATGGCAATATTCTGACTTTCATAAATGAGGAAAAAGCAGGACTGGTAATATATTTTCACAGGATGCAGGAGAAAGAGACAAGCAAGCGCAACCTGCTCTATTTCGATAAGGTCCTCGACTTTTCATACTCGCCCGACGGGACACAACTTGTTTTCTCTGCAGTAAAGGATGGGATGACCGACATATTTGTCCACACACTTGCCTCTGCAACCAACGAACAGATCACAAGGGATTTTGCCGACGACCTTAACCCGTCGTACCTTGACGGACAGCCCGGGATGATAATTTTCTCCTCCAACCGCCTCAGCGATACCCTTGCAAATACTGCTAACCCTTTCGAAAGAGCAGGTCTTACTTTCGATCTGTTCACATACAACACCATCAGCGGTACAGGGGTTCTCACCAGGTTACCCGAGGAGCGTTTCATAAGCAGATACTCACCTCAGAGTACGGGGAAAAACCAGATTTCATACCTGGGAGACAAAAACGGGATACTTAACAGGTATACAGCATCGTTCGACAGTTCAATAAGTTATATTGACACAATAACCCACTACCAGCAATTCATCCGTTCGGTACCTGTAACCGGCTACAACAGGAACATACTTAGTGTCTCGGTTTCGGAAGGAAGCGGAGAGGCGGGGGAGATTATTTTTGCCGACGACAAATATCTTGTCAGGAGCCAGCCCGGCATGGAGGCTGCGCTGAAAGGGGAAGAGATGGCCGTGACTACGTACAGGAAGGAATGGGACGAATTTCTGCACAAGGCCGACAGCATTGAACAGATAAGACAGTGGCTTATCAGAGAGGACCAGAAGATGAGAGACACCCTTACAAAACCTCTTTATGAGTATTACATAACAGATGAACCTATCGATATAAACCACTACATCTTCGAAAGGGAAAAACAAAATTTCTATGATGAGCTGTGGAGAAAAGACTACATGGATATTGACCTCGATACCGGGGTGATAGATCTTCCTCTTATAAGAATCTATGAGACATCCTTTTACAACAACTATATTGCAAACCAGATTGACTTCACCTTTCTTAATAATTCCTACCAGGTTTTCAACGGAGGAGCCCCCTACTTCAATCCGGGGATAAACCTCCTTACCCGCTTCGGAATACTTGATCTTTTTGAAGACTACAGGCTTACAGCCGGCTTCAGATTCTCGGGGAACTTCGACAGCAACGAATATCTGATCAGCCTCGAGAACCTTAAAGGCAAATTTGACAAGCAGGCCATCTTTCACAGACAGGCCTACTACAGCTCGAACGATTCGAACCTGTTCAAATCATATACCCATAACGTATATTTATCATTTGCCAGACCACTTACCCCTGTGCTTGCACTTAAGGGAACCGTTTCTTACAGGAACGACAGGCATGTTTACCTCTCAACCGACATGCTTTCACTTAACTTGAAAGACATATCTCGTCACTGGGGCGGGTTGAAGGGAGAAGTGATTTACGACAACACCAGAAAAAGGGCAGTAAACATTTACTACGGTACAAGGTTTAAAGCCTTCGGGGAATACTACAGGAATTTTAGCTCCGCAAAGTCTGACATGATAGTACTCGGAGTCGATTTCAGAAAATATACAAGGATTCACAGGGAACTTATATGGGCTAACAGGTTTGCCGCCAGCAAATCATTCGGCCCCACAAAACTTGTCTATTACATGGGAGGTGTTGACAACTGGATGGGTTATCTCTTCAATAAGTATCCTATGTTTGATGCCTCCGTTCCGGTTAATCCCGAAGGCAACTACGGTTTTCAGGCTCTGGCAACCAATATGAGGGGATTCAGACAGAACATACGCAACGGGGAGAGCTTTGCACTTATTAACAGTGAAGTAAGATGGCCCTTTGTAAGGTACTTCGCCGGACACCCTCTTCGCTCAAACTTCCTTAACTCACTGCAGGTTGTAGGATTCGGCGATATAGGGACAGCCTGGTCGGGACGGTCACCCTGGTCGGGAGAAAATGCCTATGAAAAGGATATTATCCGCAATGGTCCTGTAACAGTAACCCTCGACTCAAACAGGATGCCTGTTGTTGCCGGTTTAGGTGCAGGCCTGAGAGCCCAGATCTTCGGCTACTTTGTAAGGGCCGACTGGGCCTGGGGCATTGAAAACAGCTATGTAATGCCTAAGATCTTTTACCTCTCATTCAGTCTTGATTTCTGATAAACGGGAAACCGATTGACCCCTTGTCTGTCATTAATTGATTCTGGTCAGGAACCCGGGCAACAAAAGGATATTCCGTTTCCTCCGGGAACCTTATACAGGTTACTGCAATTATGGCACACTTATTGAATAAATGATAAACGTAATATTATTGATAAAGATTCTTTTTCAATTGGAAAATTTAGGGTATAATTGTACGATTATTGTAAAATGATTAATTAAAAAATAACAGTAAAAATGGCTTACAAAATTAGTGAAGACTGCACTGCTTGCGGAACCTGCATAGATGAATGTCCCGTTGAAGCAATATCAGAAGGTGACATCTATAAAATCGATCCTGACATGTGCACCGATTGTGGAGCATGTGCCGATGTATGCCCGGTTGAGGCAATTCATCCCGAATAAGAGTGCATGTAAATTGAATAATTTGAAGAGCCGCTGCATCTGCAGCGGCTCTTCAAATTCTATCGCGGGTTGTATTTTGCTTTCTCAACAATCAGCTGAACATCTGTCATATTCAACAGATCTTCCAGGGATGTGCCCGGATTCCGCTCCATAAACGATTCAGCGATCCTGTATCCCAGCCATACTGCTGCCCTTCCTGGAGATTCATTTGTGAAAAATGATGTAAAGGGAGCCTCTCCTGTAAGCTTTCTTACAGTGAACTGGTCTGTTTTGAAAAGCAGATCATTTTCAACAAGGTACTGCCACATCTGACCTTCATTGTTCCTGCAGAATTTAATCTGATCGGAGGTAAACCCGAAAAGGATCTCTTCAGATAGTCCGGGCAGCATGGATCTTAGATAATACTTGAGTTTCCCTTCATGAATAAGAGCTGAGAGAACGGTCTCCGACGGATAACCCATGTCGGGATAATACCATTCTGAGGCTCCCCAGCCATAAACGGCATCAGGAACAACATATTCAGGAGTCATCCTGGCCGAAAGGTAACTGTAGATCATTAACCTGGGATAATAGCTGCAGTCGGCACCCAGATAACGGTCGAGACTGATACCCAGGACTGAATCGCCGGCAATAATGCTGCTGTTGAACCCTGTGATGCAGGTATAAACAGAGGGGACCACCCTGCCGGGGAAATAATGATGGTAACGGCTGAAAGCTTCTTCAAGGCCATCTTCAATCGCAGTAACATCTGGATAGAGCTTCATAACCTCGGCATATACTTCATTATTCAGCCTGTCGGTAACAAAGACGGTAAGATAGTCGCCAAAATCAGGATCATTTATATCACCTGTATTTATAACATTGCTGAACAACTGCAGAAAGGCAGGGTATTTTTCCTTTAACCCGGCGACCTGCTCACTCACCAGTCCCGGGTCATTAATAAAGAGATCCTCCTCAAGCCTCATGATCTCAAGTTCAGCATGCTCGCCTGAGATATTGATCCTGAAACGGTCTCTTTTACACGAAAGTATCAAAACACCCGCCACTGCCAGGGTAAGGAGAAGACTGAATGTCTTTATTTTCATCCGTAAATAATTTATTTTTAAAGGTTGGATGGAACCACACATGATTGATAATGAACAAGATTCATATTATTTTGTGATTTGGTTCAATCATGTGGGTTTCATAAGTAAATGTTTTAATGTTTATGGTCTGATAGCCTCCTGCATTAAGCCCGGGAATCCACATATTTGAAAAATCATTTTAAAAGTGTTTATGTTATCATAAAATGTGGGGTTCATATTTCAGTTTTTCTGAGTCAAAAATAGGTACTTTTTTATTCACCTCCGGAAATAAACGAATTCTTTACTTCCATTATTATTTACTAATTTTACAACTGTGTATTCGGATGCACCAGAAAAAGCCGGATTTCTTAAAGCGAATCTGATGCTATTAACAAAAAACTGACTGTCATGAAGAAGATTATTCTTTCATTTTCTCTGATTCTCCTGATAGCAACAACCGTTGGAAAAGCTCAGGATTACAGGTTCGGCATATATGCCAGCCCGATGATATCGTGGTTCAGTCCGGATGTTTCAGAGATAAACAATGAGGGTGCCAGGGCAGGCTTCAGCTTCAGTTTTATGTATGAGAGGATGTTTACTGATAATTACTCGCTGGTTGCAGGTGTAAACCTTATAAGCTCCGGAGGAAGACTTGCAGGCAGGGAAAAGTTCACATTCGAATTCCCTTCTTTTACACGACAGATAGGAGCTGATACTTCAATAATCTACAGGATTCAGTATTTCTCTGTGCCGGTAGGGCTGAAACTCAAGACAAATGAGATTGGTTATCTTACATATTTTGCCGACCTTGGAGTCGATCCGAAGATGGCTGTCAGAGGCAGGGTAGACATTCCGGCGATAGATATCGAAGGAGAAAGAGCCATGTCGGAGATCAAAAGATTCAATTTTGGCTGGCATATAAATGCAGGCATCGAATATGCCCTGGGCCTTGAGACCTCGGCTATCCTGGGGCTTGGATTCGAAAACAATTTCTTCGATGTCACAAAAGACAACAGGGATCAGCCAAAAGACAAGACCTCCCAGAAAATGCTCAAGTTCATTTTCGGGGTGAACTTTTAATGTGTTTTTAAATGAAAATTACTCTTGCTCAGCTAAATTACCATATAGGGGATTTTGAGGGGAACGGCAATCTTATTAAAAATGCCATACGGAAGGCTAAAAATGAGGGATCGGAACTTATCATCCTTTCCGAATTATGTATCCCCGGCTATCCTCCGCTTGACCTTCTCGACCGAAAGGATTTTATCGAAAAATGCCGCCTGGCCGCCGAAGATATTGCTTCAGAATGCTATGGCATCACAGCCGTCGCCGGATGCCCGGTAGCGAATCCGGGAACTGAGGGTAAGAAACTCTTCAACAGCGCACTGGTACTTTCCGAAGGAAAAGTTACCTTCTCCGTCAGCAAGGCATTGCTCCCTACTTACGACATCTTTGACGAATACCGTTATTTCGAACCCGAAAAGATTTTCAGTCTTTTCAGCTTTAAAGGACTTAAGATCGCCCTTACCATTTGCGAGGACCTCTGGGATGAGCAGCCTTTTGACAATGAGTTTGAAAAATCGAGGCTTTACACGGTCTCACCAATGGAAGAGCTCTCAAAACTTGATCCTGATCTAATAGTAAACATTGCAGCCTCACCTTTCGCGTATACCAAGGTTGAAGCAAGGCAAAACATTTTCAGGGACAAGGCCATTAAGTATGGTATCCCCGTGATATCTGTCAACCAGACGGGTGCCAATACCGAACTTCTCTTTGACGGTGCCTCCATTGTTGTCGACAGGCAGGGAAAAATATTCAGGAGGCTGCCCTTCTTCGGTGAAGCCGTCGAGACTTTTGAACTCGACGACCTTATGAATGGGCGGGGACATACTGATTCTCCTGTGCCGGAAACCATTTCTTTAATTTACAAGGCTCTTACGACTGGAATAAGAGATTATTTCAGAAAATCGGGTTTCAGCAAATGTATACTCGGCCTTTCGGGAGGAATGGATTCGGCAATTTGTCTCTGCCTTGCCGCTGATGCCCTCGGGAAAGACAACGTGAGAGCCGTCCTCATGCCTTCCCGTTATTCGTCGGAACACTCGGTCACTGACTCTGTCGACCTTGCACTGAACCTGGGGATCCACTATGATATAATAAATATAGAAGAACCTTTCAGTGCCTTCACCGATGTACTGGCCCCTGTTTTTAAAGGCAGCAAAGAAGATGTTACAGAAGAGAATATTCAGGCCCGGATAAGGGCTGTTATTCTTATGGCTATTTCCAACAAATTCGGATGTATGCTTATAAATACATCAAACAAGAGCGAGGCAGCCGTCGGTTATGGTACCCTTTACGGCGATATGGCAGGAGGAATCTCTGTGATCGGCGATGTCTACAAGACAGATATATACAAACTTGCTTCATATATAAACAGGAACAGCCAGGTAATACCGCTTAACATAATAAATAAACCTCCATCGGCCGAACTGCGGCCCGGACAACTCGATACAGACTCTCTCCCCCCCTATTCAGTTCTCGACCCCATCCTTTATCAGTATATTGAACTGCTGCGCCCTGCAGGCCTGATAGAGACTGATGCTGATCCCTCCCTTGTTGCCAGGATTATCAGGATGGTAAATAACAATGAGTACAAGAGATACCAGGCCCCCCCTATACTTCGGATCTCGTCCAAAGCCTTCGGCGACGGCAGGAAGATGCCCCTTGTGGCCAGATATTGAAAAATCGCCACAAGTGCCTGTGAGTGAATATGTTAAAAAATGTTAATTTCTTTTTTTTTCATTTCTTTTGCTAACTTTATATGTTTTTTAGCATAACATATTCGCAAAATGTACAGAAATCAGTATATCGAATCGTGCCTGGAGAACCAGACCTCACTTCTTAAAAACCTGAGTCAGAAGGAAAAAGAAATAATTTTGCTGCATCATTCCCATACTTTTTACAGGAAAGGTGAGCAAATAATCGAAGATGGGGAGAAGGCACGGGGCCTTATATATCTGGGATCAGGAAAGATAAAGATCTCCAGGATCGGAGTCGGCGGCCGTGAACAGATTCTCAGGATGGGCCGCCAGTATGGCTTCATGGGTTTCACCTATCTGTTTTCAGATTCTCCGTCACCATTTACTGTCTCAGCCGTCGAGGATTGTGATGTTATAATTATTGATAAGAATCCCCTTTTAAAGATCCTTAAGAAGAATGCCGAGCTTTGCCTTTTATTTATGAAGGAAATGTCGGAAGAGATTATCTATCTTAACAGCAGACTTGTATCTCTTACCCAGAAACATATAAGGGGCAGGATAGCTGAGTCTCTTCTTCAACTTCGCGATACCTACGGCACTGAACCCGATGGAAAAACAATCAGGGTAATGCTTTCGCGCGAGGATATTGCCCATCTTTCAAATATGACCACCTCAAATGCCATAAGAACTCTCTCAAATATGGCATCAGAAAAGCTTATCCAGATTGAAGGACGAAGGATAATAATACTTAATAACACCAAGCTCGAGCATATCAGCGATCTTGGGTAAGCAACTTCTACTCCCTGAAAAAAATTCTTTTAACCCTGCCTGGTATTGAAGTAAGTATCTCATACGGGATTGTTTCTATTTTTGCGGCCATCTCCTCGATTGGCAGATTCTCGCCAAAGATTTCAGCCTCATCTCCCTCCACGGCTCCGATACCTGTAACGTCAACCATACACATATCCATGCATATGTTTCCGGTTAATGGGGCCATAGCTGATCTGATAAAAACTGAACCGTTCCTGTTACCCAGTTTCCTGTCGAGTCCGTCAGCATAACCCACGGGCAGTATTGCTATCAGCCGTTCATGATCAGCTACATCCATACAGTTGTAGCCCACCGGTTCTCCCGCAGGGATTCTTTTAACCTGCGATATTCTCGTTTTAAACCTTCCTGCCGGCTTAAGTGAAATTCCTTCGTACTGCCCTACTCCGTATATTCCTATCCCGGGTCTCACCATGTCGAACTGATACTGAGGGAACCTTATTATTCCTGATGTATTGAGGATATGTCTCAGGAACGGATAACCTGTTGCCATTCGTATCTTTTCGGAAGCCTCAACAAATGTCTCAACCTGCCTGTGTGTAAAATGATCGAGTGCCGGTTCATCGGCAGCTGCAAGATGAGAAAGCACAGATACTATCCTTATAGAATCCCAGGAAGGTAACAACGATATGAGTTCATCAATGTCTTCGGGCAGGAATCCAAGCCGGTGCATTCCCGTATCTATCTTTATATGAACCGGATAATTGACCAGTCCGTGACGCGAAGCGCAGTCAGCAAAGTTCCTGAGGGAGGAAAAGCTGAAGATCTCAGGCTCAAGATTATAATTTATAAGCTGATCTGCTGATGACGGATTGTGGTTCATAACCATAACCGGCAGGGTGACACCGGCTTCTCTCAGTTCCACCCCCTCGTCAGCATAAGCTACAGTTAAATAACTTACCCTGTGAAACTCAAGCAATGATGCTATCTCGGCCGGACCTGCACCGTAGGCAAAAGCCTTTACCATTGCCATAATCCTTGTACCGTGACTTATGTACCTCCTTATCTCATTGAGATTATACGATATAGCATCCAGATTAATTTCAAGAACAGTGGTATGTGCCTGCTGTTCAAGCAGTCTGGCAATTTTCTCAAACTCATAAGCCCTTGCTCCCTTAAGCAGAATGACTTCGTTCCTGAATGAAGAAGTATTAAAGCTGTTTATAAACTCGTCGGTGGTATAGTAGAATTCAGCCCCGCTACCAAATAGGTTGTTGTTTCTCATAAGGGCCTGTCCTATCCCTACAAACCTGTCAACACCTGCGCTTTTAACCAGGTCCGCAACCCCTGAATACAACTCCTTCTCATCCCTCCCGCTCTGGAGGAAGTCGGAAAGGATAAGTGCACTTCTCCTGTTGTTCTGCGATTTAAGGTATTCCAGGGCCATGCCAAGTGAACCCGGATCAGAGTTATAGTAGTCTTCTATAAGCTGGCAGTTATTGATCCCGTTCTTCAGTTCCATCCTCATAGCTACAGGATTAAGTTCGGACAGTCCCTTTCCTATCAACTGCTTCTCAATGCCAATTGCCAGACATACCGTAAGTACTGATACTGCATTCTCGACTGAAGCCCTGTCGGTGAAAGGGATCTCATACAGCTCCGAAGATCCTTCGAAATGTACCTGCAGGACTGTCCTTCCCCTGTCCTTTTCACTGCGTTCCACATACACCCTTGCATTGCTGTCGGAGAATGACCAGTCGTAAATGGCTTTCGAAGCTGAGGAAGCATCACCGGCAATCAGTTCACGTATCTCCCTTTGATCCCTGCAGTAAATTATGGTTGAGGCATTTCTGAAAAGTTTAAGTTTTTCTGATGCTTTCATTTCGTGAGAAGGGAAATTCTCACCATGGGCCTCTCCAATATTAGTAATAACCCCTATATCAGGATCTATAATTCTCTGCAACTTCTCCATCTCTCCAGGTTTCGAGATTCCGGCTTCGAAGATACCAAGCCGGAATCTGTCATCCAGTTTCCATACCGACAGGGGAACGCCAATCTGTGAATTATAGCTCCTGGGACTCCGGATAACAGGCATTGCCAGACCGGCTACATCGGCCAGCCACTCCTTAACTATTGTTTTTCCTGTACTTCCGGTTACTGCAACTACCGGGTATCTGAATGACTTTCTCCTGCTCATGGCAACCTTCTGAAGCGCCTCAACACAGTTCCCGGTTACTATGAAGGCTGCTCCCTTAAATCGCTTAAGGCCGGGGGGTAATTTCTCAACCACAAAGATCCTTATTCCCTTATCATAAAGGTTTTCTATAAAACAGTGTCCGTCGTGATTGTTACCCCTGATGGCAAAAAAGGCCATCCCTTCCGTAATGCTTAACTGGCGGCTGTCGGTAAGAAGATCATTCACAGTCAAATCAGGCTCTCCTGATAACCGGCCACCGGTTATACCGGCAAGATCTGAACTTGAAATTTTCAAAGATTTAATTATTAGATTGTTTTTTAATCCTCACCTGCCATACAAAATTATGATAAAGGGCTTTTATTAACGGCCTTTTACAGCCTTATTGTAACAGAATCTGCAGAGAGGTTCGTATTTATTCTTTTCACCCAGCACCACCAGTTGCTCCTCAGCTGATCTCCTGAAAGAATGGTTAGCCAGGTTCCCGCATCTCATGCAAACTGCATGCACCTTTGTAACATACTCGGCGACTGATAGGAGAAGAGGCATCGGACCAAAAGGGTTGCCCATAAAATCCATGTCAAGTCCGGCAACAATAACTCTTATACCATTATCTGCCAGTGCCTTACAAACATCAACTATTGAATTGTCGAAGAACTGTGCCTCATCAATTCCAACAACGTTTACACCTCCTGAGAGCAAAAGAATTGATGAAGCATTTTCAACGGGGGTCGACATTATAGATTTTTCATCATGCGACACTATCCTGTCTCCCGCGTATCTTTTATCGATCGATGGTTTGAAGATTTCTACCTTCAGTCCTGCAAACTGAGCCCTTCTGAGTCTTCTGATCAACTCTTCGGTTTTTCCTGAGAACATTGACCCGGTAATGACTTCAACAGAACCCCTTCTGACGCTTACATCCTGTGGATTTTCAATAAATTCCATCAATTTTATTGTCTTGTTCCGAATGCTAAATGTGATATTATTCCGTTATGTCATAAGGAATAATATTACTTTTGCAAAATAATGAAAATGGTTTGGTAAAACAGCAGTAAAAGCATGGATTTAAGTACTTCAATAAGCATTATTATACAGGATCTCAACAGAGCCTGTGAAATTATAGATGATCTTAAAAATTATCCGGGTGTTCCTCTCCTTCAGATTGAGCTGGCAAAGTCAAAGTGCAGAAGTGCTGCTGATGTGATTTCGCTGCTTCCTTCACTCGGAAAGGAAGGATTTGCCCCGGAAAGCACCCCGTCGCCTGTAAATGAAGGTATTACCATTCATAAGAATGAAAATCAGGATGTTACGGCAGAAAAAATCAGTGTAATAACAGCTTCCGTCATCATCGAAGAACCTGTTCAGCCTTCACCCCGGGAAGAGGCAGTAATGGAAGCTGAAGAGCTTACAAACACGGAACAGCCTGTGGCAATGGTTACAGTGGCTGCCGGACAGTTTACAGGGAAGACTGAGGAAGTACCTTCAGAAGCTGACATGGTTAATTCATCAAATGGTTCAGGCATACTGGCCGATCAGTTCAACAACCTGTCGAAGTGCTTCAATGAGGAGCTGGGTAACATGAAGCATGAGGAAGACATTGCCGGGAAGCTCAGGAGCAAACCCCTCACCGACCTCTCGGATGCTATAGGAGTAAACGACCGCTTTGTGTTTATAAGAGAGATCTTCAACGGCAGCTACGAGAACTATGCCAGGGCAATATCTGAACTTAACACTGCCGGAAATATGTCGGATGCCCGAAAGGTCCTTACCGGCTATACAGGCAGTAAATCAGACAATGAGGCCGTCAGACAACTTATGGAACTGGTGAAACGCAAAATTCAGATCCATGGGTAAACTGTTCCTTGTCCCTACCCCTATCGGTAATCTTAAAGATATCACCTTTCGGGCCGTTGAAATACTTGGAAAAGTCGACCTTATCCTGGCCGAAGATACAAGGGAGGCAAAAAAGCTCCTCGACCATTATAACATAAAGGCAGTTCTTCAGTCGCATCATATGTTCAACGAGCACCGGACCGTTGAAGGTATCTGTTCCAGACTTCTATCCGGAATCTCCGTGGCTCTTGTTTCCGATGCAGGAACCCCCGGGATATCTGATCCTGGTTTCCTTCTGGTAAGAAGCTGTGTTGAGAAAGGAATCCCGGTTGAGACCCTCCCCGGTCCTTCAGCCCTTATTCCCGCGCTTGTGAATTCAGGCCTTCCCTGTGAACGCTTCTGCTTTGAAGGATTCCTCCCTCCCAAAAAAGGAAGGAACAAAAGGCTTGCACGACTGCCTGAAGAAGACAGGACCATGGTCTTTTATGAATCACCTTACAGGCTGGTTAAAACACTGAGTGATCTGGCCCTTCATCTTGGAGGCGACCGCGAGGCTTCCGTGTCGAGGGAACTGACCAAACTCCATGAGGAAACAATCCGCGGATCGCTCACAGGCATTGCTGAACACTACACCGCAAATCCGCCAAAAGGTGAAATTGTGATTGTTGTAGCCGGGAAGAAAGATTAGTTTTAACGATAAGAAAAAAAAATTTACTTTCGCTCCTCCTTAAATTTTGCTTATGCGACATTGCCTTTTAATACTTCTATTTGCCCTGTTGCCTGCAGAACTTATTATCAGTCAATCTGTTAAAGGAAAGATCACCGACACAGGAGGGAAAGCTGTCGCGTATGCAACGGTTTATGTTCAGGAACTCAGGCAGGGAACCACTTCAAATGCCGGCGGAGAATACGAACTTAACATACCATCCGGCAAATACCTGATCTTCTTTCAGAGCCTGGGATATGAACCCGCCATTATTGATCTTACTGTTGGAGAGGAGACCATTACCCGCGATGTGGTTCTGAATGAACAGTTTTATGAGATACCGGAGGTACTCATATCACCTTCGGGGGAAGATCCGGCCTACTCAATAATGAGAAGAGCCATAGGTCTTGCTCCCTACCATCTTAACCAGGTGAGCCACTACAGGGCAGATGTTTATCTCAAGGGCAACCTCATAGTAAATAAAATCCCGAAAATAGTCACCATGTCGGTAAAGATGGACCGTAATGAACGGAGTGCAACCGTTTCAGCAGGAGGCCGGGAAGGGGGTAATGAGGGATCCCTCAAAGAAGGCGACCTGTATTTCATGGAGTCATTCAACGAGGTTGAATTCAATGCTCCCGACAGATATGTTCAGAAAGTCATTTCAGTAAACAGCACCTTTCCTGAAAGCAACGGTTATATATCCCCGATGGATTTCATCCAGGCAAGCTTCTACCAGCCCGTACTTGCCGATATGGCTATCTCCCCGCTTTCGCCCCAGGCCTTTTCGCATTACAACTTCAGTTATCTGGGGGCCTCTCCGCAGGGAGATTATACAATAAACAAGATCGGGGTCAAACCAAAGAGAAAAAGCCAGCAACTTTTCGAAGGTACAATATACATTGTTGATGAGCTTTGGTGCATCCACAGTCTCGACCTTACAAACAACAACATCATAGGCAGAATAAGAATCAGGGAACTGGCTGTCCCTGTCCGTGATGAGATATGGATGCCCGTGAGCTACAACTTTGATGTCAATGTAAGTATCCTTGGATTTAAATCAGATATCGGCTATACAAGTTCAATAAAATACCTTGATATCACTCCTGATACAAGGCTAAAAAGGCCTGAAGAATTTGCATTATTACCTGGGGTTGGGAAACTTCCTTCAGATACCCTGCCAGTGTCAGCGAACGGGGAGAAGATTGGGAAGATCCTGAATAAGGAGGAGTTGTCGAACAGGGATATGGTTACACTTGCCCGACTGATGAAGAAGGAAAGTGAAACCGGAATCGCCGATACTGTCAGTCAGAGCCCTGCCGAATCGAGAAATACCACCTTAATATACGATGAAGATGCCGCTAAAAAAGACCAGGAATACTGGGCTTCAGTCAGACCGGTCCCATTAACTCCCGAAGAACTTACAAGTCTGGCTTCTGCTGACAGCCTGAAAAAACTACGCAGGCAGACTGTTTCTTACGATGCCGACTCCCTTGATGGCCCTGGAAACCGAAAATCAAGCCGTTTTCTGAGACAGGCAGGCGACATAATCTTCGGACACACATGGGCTGACACTTCAGGTACAAGTTTCAGATCGGGCGGACTGGTGAACCCCTCCAAAATAGGCTTCAACACAGTCGACGGCTTTGTTTATGGAACCGATTTCAGCATATCCAAAAAGTTTGGTAACGGAAGTAACCTGTTTATCATACCTGAACTAAGGTATGCCTTCAGCCGTCAGAAACTTATGTGGAAGCTTAATGCAAACATCACTACAGGAGGGAAAAGGCCTGGTCAGTTTTATGTCCGCACAGGTGTTGTCAGCAAGGATTTCAACCTGGCAGGTGGAATTGATCCACTGGTCAATACACTTACAACCCTGTTTCTTCGAAGAAACTACATGAAACTTTATGAAAGCCGTTATTTGAATCTCGGTTACAGGGCGGCCATCTCCGACAGGGTAACGCTTGTAATTAATGCAGGTTACGAGAATCGCAGGATGCTGCAGAACAATACTGACTACTCCTTCTTTAGCCGCCATCGTGAATATACGGACAACATACCCGGAAACTCACTCCTTACCCCTGATAGTCACGAAAGATACCTGCCTGAAAATCAGAAACATTTCAGTTTTGAAGCAACCGCCGAAATAGTTCCCGGCCAACCTGACAGGTTACCCCTGAGCCGAAGGCCGGCTGTTCGTTCAGCCTGGCCTGATATCTCGCTTACCTGGAAACACGGGATGAACCAGGAACAAGTTAACTCAGACAGTTACCGACACTTCGACATGATTAAGCTTGAGGTCTCTGACAGGTATGACGCCGGTGCCTTCAGTGAATTCAGATGGAGATTCCGAACCGGAACTTTCATAAACAGGGAAGCACTCTCCTTTGTCGACTTCTTCCATTTCAATGCCCAGCCTTTCTGGTTCCTTCCCGGCGATTATGAAGATGCCGTAATGCTTCCGGGTTATTATGCCCTCAGCACTTCCGATCTCTTCGCAGAGCTTCATGCTAAATATACAACACCTTACCTGCTTGTTAAGCTATTGCCTGTAGTTAGCAACACCCTGGTAAGGGAAAACCTTTCCTTACTTTATCTCGGATCGCAATTCCACGGTAACTATTTTGAGTTAGGGTACAGCCTCAGCGAGATTTTCCTTTTTGCTGAAGCCGGGGTCTACCTGGGCTTTGATGATTTCAGGTACAAAAGTACAGGGTTTAAGCTTACCTTACGCTTCAACTGATTTCTTTAATATGAAACACGCATGTATTGCATAAACACGCATGAAATAATTTCCTTACATGTGTTTCCATCAGGCTTTTAAATATAATTATTTAAGACAGGGAAGACCAGGGAATCTCCTGGCAGATCCCTGGTCCTGATATTGATACATAATACTTATTCTTCTTAAACCTAGGCAAACGGAGGCTCATCATGGAAGCCATTCTCATCTTCAAATGCTCCGCCAGGCAACCTTACAGGATCATGATTCATTTTTGACCCCAGGGTGATACTCTGCGTTCCGCCTATATCAGGAGTTACTATATCAAAGTCGTCAAGATCAACAAACTGGGCCTTCTCCTCCCTGAATCTTAATCTTACATCATCAACCGGACCGTTTCTGTTTTTTGCCAGGATTATTTCGGCTATCCCCTTTGTTGAGACATCATCTTCAAAAGTCGGTATTCCGAATTTTTCAGGACGATGGATAAAAACGACCATATCAGCATCCTGTTCAATTGCTCCTGATTCACGAAGGTCGGAAAGCAGGGGACGCTTGGAACCTCCCCTCATCTCAACCGACCTGTTGAGCTGTGAAAGAGCAAGAATAGGAACATTAAGCTCCTTGGCAATACTCTTTAGCGATCGTGATATAGTACTGACCTCCTGTTCACGGCTTCCGGCATTTTCCGGTCCCGACATAAGCTGAAGATAATCAACTATAACTAAATCAAGCTTATGCTGAGCCATAAGTCTTCTGCATTTAGCCCTGAGTTCGAAGATAGATATAGCAGGAGTGTCGTCGATAAAAACAGGAGCCTGGACAAGCTTCTTTATTCTGGTATCAAGCTGTTTCCATTCTTCTTCATTGAGCCGGCCGTTTTTTATCTTATCACCCGAAATGTCGGTCTCAGCAATTATGAGCCTGTTTACCAGCTGAATTGACGACATCTCAAGAGAGAAGATGGCCACCTTCTTGCCATGATCTATAGCCATGTTTCTGGCCATGGAAAGGGCGAATGCCGTCTTTCCCATCGAAGGTCTGGCGGCTATTATTATGAGCTCCGATTTCTGCCATCCTGAGGTAAGCCTGTCAAGTTTAGTAAAACCCGAGGGTATCCCAACGAGTGCATCCTCACGTTTCCCTGCCTCTTCAATCTCCCTGATAGCCTCCTTAATTACCATGTTTATGGGCGAGACCTCCCTTTTTATGTTCCCCTCAGCTATCTGAAACAAGGCATTCTCTGAGAAATCGAGTAATTCGGTTACATCATACGAATCATCAAATGACCTCGACTGTATCTCTGTTGCCACTCTTATAAGCTCCCTCTGGATGTATTTCTGAGCAACGATTCTGGCATGAAAGTCGACATTGGCAGCAGATACAACCTTGGTTGTAAGCTGTGTCAGATAAACCGGTCCTCCAACACTCTCAAGTTCATTACGCGAACGCAGGTCCTCAGTAACAGTATACAGGTCAACCGGGTATTCCCTTGCTGAAAGATCCGAAACACTTCTGAATATCTTCTGGTGAGCCTCTTTGTAAAAGCTCTCGGGCTTAAGAATGTCAAGGATAGTGATAACCGCCTCTTTCTCAAGCATTATAGCTCCCAAAACAGCTTCTTCCATGTCGATTGCCTGAGGAGGGATTCTTCCAAGATCAGGAAGTAAAGAAGCAACCTGCCTGACACCATTCTTTTGTCTGACCATGAATATATGTAATTGATTTATTGTATTTTAATGGATTATTTTTATAATCCCCGCCAACAGCTTCAAAGGTAAGACAACCACAACCATTAAATGAAGTGTACCTGCATTTCTTACAAACAAAGTTCTGTTAAAAACTTGTTGAAAATCCAAAAACCCTTTTCTTATATAAAAAAATCCGATCCTTATGGTATTTTTGTACAAACGACCTTTTATGGTGATATTTCCGAGAGCAAAGATCAATCTGGGATTGAGGGTTATTGAGAAGCGAAGCGACGGTTATCATAACATAGAGACTGTATTCTACCCTGTCGGTCTGAGCGACGCCCTGGAGATTGTTGTTGCTCCTGAAGGGAGTGACGGGGATATCCTTGAGGTGACTGGTCATCCGACAGGAGGTGATCCGGAAGATAACCTGGTCATCAGGGCAGTCATACTGTTGCGGAACGATTATCATTTTCCATTTCTCAGGATCCACCTTCACAAGATGATTCCACCGGGAGCGGGACTCGGGGGAGGATCGTCTGATGCTGCTTCGGCAATAAAAGCCATTGACAGAAGCTTCAGGCTGGGAATGTCAAATGAGACTATGATGGAATATGCACTCAGACTGGGCAGCGACCTGCCTTTTTTCATTGACGGCCGGCCTTCCCGTGCTTCGGGCCGCGGCGAAATTCTGAGCCCAGCCGCCGAATACCTTAAGGGCTGCTATATTATTCTTGCCAATCCTGGAATCCATGTCAGCACAGCAGAGGCCTATGAAAACTGCAGGCCAACAGATACCAGGGGGAGCCTCGACATTATGGACGTCATCCCTCTTTCAGAATGGAAGAGCCATATCTTTAACGACTTTGAGGATTATGTATTCAGAGCCCACCCCGTAATAGGAGAGATAAAGGATCTGATGTACGTCTCAGGTGCTGTTTTCAGTCTGATGTCAGGTAGCGGGTCGACCATTTATGGGATTTTCAGCAACGAGGCCCGAATGCCTGAAGCGCTCCGGCCACATGTGATCTTCTCAGGATATGCATAGTAACCTCAGACCATCCTTATAAGGAGGCTACCCTTAGAGACCCTGTCACCTTTTGCGACAAGTATATCACCGATAGTGCCGGCGGCCGGACTAAGGAGCATGTTCTGCATCTTCATGGCATCAAGGATCATAAGTTCGTCTCCCTCCTTTACCGTCTGGCCTTCTGAAACAAGAATATCGAGAACCGTCCCGGGAATAAAACTGGTGATAATCTTCGGGTCGGCAGGTGCATATGGCTTCCTTTTTAAGAAACTGCTGCTCAGTCGTGTTCTGTATGGGACTCCGTCAATATTGAGTATGTCTGATGAATCATTTTCTTTCATGGGATTCAGGTATTGCTATCAGTTTCAGAAAGGAGGCAATCCATGCTTTTTGGCAGGCATAACAACAGTCTTGTTCTCAGACAGTTCAAGTGCATGAAGCAGAAACTTCCTTGTCTCAGATGGTTCGATAACCGCATCGACATATCCCCGCGAAGCAGCCACATAGGGGTTTGCAAACTTGGCCTTATACTCTTCTACCTTTTGCTTCCTCATACCCTCCGGATCATCTGACGACATTATTTCCTTCCTGAAGATTATATTGGCAGCTCCTTCGGGTCCCATCACCGCAATCTCAGCAGTGGGCCATGCAAAAACGAAGTCAGCACGCAGATGCCTCGAGCTCATGGCTATATAACCGCCTCCGTAGGCCTTACGCAGGATAACGGTGAGCTTTGGCACGGTAGCTTCGCTGTAAGCGTACAGCACCTTGGCCCCATGACGAATTACGCCCGCATGTTCCTGATCGATGCCGGGCAGATAACCGGGCAGGTCGACAAAGGTAACAATGGGTATATCAAAGGCATCACAGTAACGGATGAACCTTGCAGCCTTGTCGGATGAATCGACATCCAGCACGCCAGCCATCTCCAGTGGCTGATTGGCTACAAAGCCAGTAGTCTTTCCTCCCATCCTTCCGAAGCCGATAACCATGTTCTTTGCATACAACTCCATAATCTCAAAGAAATCGGAGTTATCAGATACTGCCCGTATTACTTTTCTGACATCATAGGGAAGTGTTGGATCTTCGGGCACTATCTTATTGATCTCATATGAAGGATCAGGGGGGGAAGGCTCACAGGCTTTGGCCTTTGTGCTGTTGTTCCATGGGATAAAGGTCATAAGCCGTTTTATCTGGGCAAAACACTCTTCCTCGTTAAGTGAAAAGAAATGTGCATTACCGGTAACCTCGCTGTGGACCCTGGCTCCTCCGAGCTCTTCCATGGGGATATCTTCACCCAGTACCGTCCTTATTACTTCCGGTCCGGTGATAAACATTTTGGATATATTGTCGACTACAAACACGAAATCGGTAAGTGCCGGAGAATAAACTGCACCACCTGCACAGGGTCCGAGGATAACCGAGATCTGTGGGATGACCCCGCTTGAAATAGTATTCCTGAAGAAGATCTCGCCGTAACCTGCAAGTGAATTCACGCCCTCCTGTATCCTGGCTCCTCCCGAATCGTTTATCCCTATAAGAGGAATTCTCATCTTCAGGGCATGATCCATGATCTTTGTTATTTTTCGTGAATGCATAAGTCCGAGAGAACCTCCTGCAACAGTAAAATCCTGGGCAAAGATAGCCACCGGAGAGCCGTATATTGTTCCCGATCCGATAACCACTCCGTCGCTGGGGAGTGATTTTTTATCCATATCAAAATCGCGGGCATCGTGTTCGACAAAGAGGTCGTATTCGCTGAAAGAGTTTTCATCAAGCAGGGCCAGGATACGTTCCCTGGCAGTGCGCTTCCCCAGTGCTTTCTGTTTCTCAATAGCCTGCTCTCCGCCTCCGAGCAATACCTTGTCTCTTTTTTGTTTTAATTCAAGAATCTTCTTTTCAAGTGGCATAACTATGGTTTTTGATCTGCTAAATTAACCAATTCATCGTTCAGAAAAAGTATAAAACCCATACTCCTTAACCCGGGATATTCATGTTTCATTTGGGAGCCAGCCTGTAAAGGATAAATGCGATGACAGCATAGAGAATGTTTGGTATCCACATTGCCAGCATTGGTCCAAGGTTCCCCTTTAGTGAAAACTGCGAAGCAAACTGCATGAACAGGATGTAAGAGAAACTCAGTCCCAGCCCTATTCCTATATTCATACCTATCCCTCCCCTCACCTTCTTTGAAGAAAGTGAGACACCAATAAGAGTAAGGATGAATATGGCGAAAGGATTTGAGATCCGCCTGTGTTTTTCGATAAGGAACAACTTAAGCTCGTCTGAACCCTGCAGTTCCAGGAGGTTAATATAATCATTAAGCTCACTGTAGGTCATGGTGCCTACAAAACCCGGATCCCTCGAGAAATCCTGAGGGGTTATAGTGAGAGTGGTATCAATCTTATCTCCTTTTGTAAGTATCTCCTCCATTCCCCTGATCTCCCTTACGTTGAAGTTCATTACCGACCATTTTCCGATTGTAGAGTCCCATCTCACCACTGGAGCACTCAGCTTAGACTCCAGCCTTCCCGAATCAGAAAATTTCTCTAAGGTGAAGTTCCTGCCTGTCTGGCTTACCTGATTGAATGATTCCATAAAGACCAGAACGTTCCGGGCAACCTGCCTGTGGATATTCATTATCGGTATCCTTCTGTTTGACGATCTGTAATACTTGTCCTCGAAATCCATCCTTTTTAGGTTGGCCTGTGGTATCACGAAGTTGGTCAACATAAAAGTGAACACGGCAATAACCAGGGCCGAAATAAAATAGGGAAGCAGCATTCTCCTGAAGCTGGTCCCGCTGTTTAGGATGGCTATTATCTCGGTGTTGACGGCCATCTTCGATGTAAAGAAGATAACCGAGATAAAGACAAAAAGAGGTGCAAAGAGGGTTGCGAAATAAGGAATGAAATTAAAATAATAGTCGAATATTATGGCTCTTACAGGGGCTTCACGCTCCATAAAGTTATCTATCTTCTCGGCAAAGTCAAAGACAACGGCAATGGTCAGTATCAGTACCAGTGAAAAAACGAAGGTACCAAGAAACTTCCTGATAATATAAACATCAATAATCTTGAATCCCGCAGAGCCTATAATCTCTCTGAGAGTTTTTTTACCATTGCGTTTTTCCATCTTTTAAAATCACCTTCCTCGATCTTTTTCCTGGCCTCTCCAACCAGTTTCAGGTAAAAAGCCAGGTTATGAATACTTGAAATCTGCGATCCCAGAATCTCTCCTGATATTATAAGGTGCCTGAGATAAGCCTTTGAATAATTAAGGCTTACACTCGAAGGACCATCAGGGTCGATTGGTGAGAAGTCGTTTATCCATTTCCGGTTCTTAATATTAATGGTCCCCTCACCTGTAAAAAGCATCCCGTTTCTTCCGTTCCTTGTAGGCATCACGCAGTCGAACATATCAATTCCCCTGTCGATGGCTTCAAGGATATTAACCGGTGTTCCCACTCCCATAAGGTAACGTGGTTTGTCGTCAGGGAGTATTTCATTAACAGTTTCTATCATCCTGTACATCTCCTCAGCAGGCTCACCAACCGACAAACCGCCAATAGCGTTTCCCGTCATGCCGGCCGAAGCAACCTTTTCTGCAGATATCCTTCTCAGGTCCTCATATGTGCTACCCTGAACGATAGGAAAGAGATACTGTTCATGGCCCCATACCGGTTCAGTCTCCCTGTACCTTGCCACTGCCCTGTCGAGCCATCTGTGTGTAAGCTCGACCGATCTCTTTGCATATTTGTATTCACACGGGAAAGGCGCACATTCATCAAATGCCATTATGATATCAGCTCCGATTATTCGCTGAATGTCAACAGTGTTCTCGGGGGTAAAGAAGTGTTTTGATCCGTCGATATGCGATCTGAAGATGGCTCCTTCTTCTGTAAGCTTTCTGTTCCCCGAAAGGGAAAACACCTGGTAACCTCCGCTGTCAGTAAGCAGGGGCCTGTCCCAGCTCATAAACCTGTGAAGACCTCCGGCCTCCTTCATTATGGCAGTACCCGGACGCAGGTACAAATGGTATGTGTTGCCCAGGATGATCCAGGCGCCGATCTCATCAACCAGATCCCTCTGAAGGATCCCCTTTACAGTCCCGGTGGTTCCGACAGGCATAAACACCGGTGTCGGGATATCCCCATGAGCTGTTTTCAACACACCAGCCCTGGCCTTACTTTCCCCATCTCTTTTAACTACAGCAAACATACAATCTGTTAAAATTTTAGCAGCACAAAGGTAATCGATTCATCATGCCCCGAAAAATTAAAAACGGTATTTTTTCCCTCATAGTTGAATGCTTAAAACTATGATTGTTGATAACTCATTTTCTGCATTCAGATTATCTTATTAATATTGCTGCCATATTTGGAAGTTAAATGGCAACCCGGGAACATCTTTTCCTCCTGATCACTTTCGTAGTTTTCGGACTTACTTTTGCTGTTCAGTCATTTTACTATCTTTATTTCTATCTGACTCTCCTTAAAATAAGACCAGCCGCAGACCGGGTTAAAAATGAGCCCGTCTCAGTTATCATATGTGCAAGGAACGAAGAAGAGAACCTCAGGGCCTTTCTTCCTTCGGTACTCACCCAGAACTATCCTGCATATGAAGTAATTGTAGTTAACGACTGTTCAGAAGACAATACCTTCGAGGTCCTGGGTAATCTTTTACCTGAATATCCTCATCTGAGGGTATCAACGGTTCAGAAGGATCCCAAGTTCACCCATAACAAGAAATTCGCCCAGTTTATAGGAATAAAAGCTGCCTCAAACGAATACCTGTTGTTTACTGATGCCGACTGCCACCCGGTGTCACCCGACTGGATAGGCGGGATGGTCTCACATTTCACCGAAAACACCGATTTTGTACTTGGCTACGGAGGATTCTTCAGAGAGAAAGGATTGTTTAACCGTTACATAAGGTACGACTCCATGACCATTGCCATGCAATACCTGGGGATGGCGATAAGGGGCCTGCCCTATATGGGTGTGGGCCGGAACCTGGCATACAAAAAATCAGTTTTTTTCAGAAACAGGGGATTCAGCTCACATAACTACGTGATATCCGGTGATGACGATCTTTTCGTTAATGCCAATGCCACAGGCAGTAATACTGCCGTGGAATACAACCATCCGTCACATACCAGATCGGTTCCTGCGTCAGGATTCCGTCAGTGGTTCCGTCAGAAACGCCGTCATCTCACTACTGCAAAATACTACAAACCCAGGCATAAGATCCTGCTTATGGCTGAACCTGCTTCACGTATTATCTTCTATCTTTCCTTTGCTGTCCTGTTAAGCAGACTCTTTCTCTGGCAGACTGTTGCAGCTTTATTTCTTTTAAGAATGATTATCCAGATCACGGTTCTGGCAATCACATCACGAAGACTTAATGAAAAAGGACTTATAGCTATTTCGCTTATTTTTGATATCTTTTCACCCTTGTTGAACGGATCAGTGTATCTGGCAAATATTCTTAACAAGTCAGGGCAGGATAAATGGAAGTAACAAACGGACTATCTGAAAAAGCCAGGAATGATCTCATCCTTGTGCATAAGGCACGGGAGGGAAACGAAAAGGCTTTTGCCAGCCTGATGAACAGGTACCGCGATTCAATCTATTTCATGCTTCTTAAAATGGTTAATAACTCCGCCGATGCCGAGGATCTTACAATCGAAGCATTCGGAAAGGCTTTCAGGAACCTTGAATCCTTTACTCCGGATTATGCATTCAGCACCTGGCTCTTTAAGATAGCTACAAATAACTGTATCGACTTTATCCGGAAGAAACAGGTGTCGCCTGCCCTTCTTGATCAGTACCAGGATGATATTGACAATCTGACAGTCAACATCCAGTCCGACCTTCCCGACCCTGAAGAAGCCCTTATCAACGACCAGAAGATTGCCGTGCTCCGTGAAATTGTCAACCAGCTCAAACCGGGATACAGGGCACTTATTGAACTCAGATACTTCAAAGAATACTCGTACGAAGAGATATCCTCGGAGCTTAATCTCCCCATTGGCACTGTCAAGGCTCAGCTTTATCGTGCAAAATCGCTGTTATACAACATCTTCGTCAAATCAGGCAACAGATAATGCAGGAATCAATTTCCCGGTACTTCCCCTTGCTTTCCGACACCCAGATCTCGCAATTCTCAGCGCTTTATGAACTGTATGAAGTATGGAACAGCAGGATTAACGTTATTTCCAGAAAGGATATGGATAATTTCCAGATCCATCACGTTCTTCATTCACTGGCCATTGCAAAGATCATCAACTTTGTCCCCGGCACCCGCGTACTTGATGCCGGCACCGGGGGCGGATTTCCCGGCATCCCTCTTGCTATTCTTTTCCCCGGAACTGAATTTACCCTCCTCGACTCTATTGGGAAAAAAATAATGGTTGTCGAAGCTGTTTGCAGGGAATTAAAACTTGAAAATGTGTTGCCGGTAAAGAAGCGGGTCGAAGAGGAAAAAGGAAGCTACGACTTTGTGACAAGCCGTGCAGTTACCTCCTTTCCTGAATTTGTCAGACTTACTGAAAGCAGAATCGGGAAACCATGCAGAAACGTTATCCCCAACGGGATCCTGTATCTTAAGGGCGGAGATGTATCAGACGACGCCGCTTTCTTCGGGAAAAGGCTTGAAATATGGGATATAAGCGATTTCTTCAGCGAACCTTTCTTCGCCACAAAGAAGATTCTGTATCTGCCTGTTTGATTTTATTAAAAAAAAACCTGCTGCTTATTTTTATTTAAAAAAAGATTCTATCTTTGCGATCTCAAATAAAAGAGTACTGATATTTAATATTTCTGATTATGAAAAGGACATTTCAGCCATCAAGAAGGAAGAGAGCAAATAAGCATGGATTCAGAGAAAGAATGTCCACCCCTAATGGAAGAAGGGTACTGGCTGCCCGCAGGGCCAAAGGGAGGAAGAAACTTACAGTTTCTTCTGAGCTTAAGTTGAAATGACATTACCTTGACTTAAATCTAATACAGGAGGTGCTCATTAATATGAGCGCCTTTTTTATTTATAGTTAACATTATTCTTAACTTTGCCTGTCGTAAAAATCATGACTGAATTACTGCAACACATAGAGGGCCGCGAGTTAAGGGATATTGCCTTAAAAGTATATGATGGCAAAAGAATAAACAGGGAAGAAGGAATGGCCCTTTATACACGGGCCGGGTTACCCCTGCTGGGTCTTCTTGCAGGCTTCATAAGAGAAAGGAAGAACGGCAGGTCTGCTTTTTTTAACCGTAACTTCCATATCGAACCAACCAACAGGTGTATTTACAACTGCAGATTCTGTTCCTACCATAAAGATGCCAATGATCCTGAAAGCTGGGAGTTCAATCCGGAAGAGATACTCGGAATAGTAAGGCGCTTCGACGGAAAACCTGTTACCGAAGTTCATATTGTCGGGGCCGTTCATCCATCACACGATCTGCATTATTACGGCCGCATATTAAAAATGATAAAGGAACACCGTCCCGGCCTCCATATCAAGGCCTTCTCAGCCGTTGAACTCGATTATATGATAAGAATTGCGGGAATACCTTTTGATGAGGGACTCAGGATACTGAAGGGTTATGGGCTCGACTCCATTCCCGGTGGCGGCGCGGAGATCTTTGATGAAGAAATACGAATCAGGATCTGTCCCGAAAAAACAAGCTCCCGGTTATGGCTCGAAATTCATGAAACAGCTCACCTTAACGGTATACCTTCGAATGCCACCATGCTCTACGGTCACATGGAAAACTACTCACACCGGATTGACCATATGGAAAGAATAAGGTCTCTTCAGGACAAAACCGCGGGGTTCAATGCTTTCATCCCGCTCAAATACAGGAAGAAGAATAACCCAATGTCGGAACTGGGTGAAGTAAGCATAATCGAAGATCTCAGAAATTATGCAGTCGCCAGAATCTTTCTCGACAATATACCACATATAAAGGCTTACTGGCCCATGACAGGCAAGACAGTGGCCCAGATAGCCCTCTCTTTCGGAGCCGACGACATGGACGGAACAATAGATGACACAACAAAGATATACTCGATGGCCGGGGCCAGTGATGAGAACCCGGCAATGTCGACAGGGGAAATAAGCAGGCTTATAAGCGATGCCGGATATATTCCGGTGGAACGTGACTCCCTGTACAATCCTGTCAGATAATAATTTTATCCTTACATTTGCGTTAGTATAACATATGTAGCCAGATGAGCCTAAAAAATTTTATTTTCAGCAAAGCATTTATAAGGAATCTTGGACTGGCATTTGCCATTATTGTGGGGATTGCCATGCTTCTCATTATATGGCTCAATATTTACACACGTCACGGCCAGTCAAGAAGTGTACCCGACTTCTCAGGAATGGATATTGAGGAGGCAGCTCTTACCGCCAGAAAGAACAAGCTTAAGTACTTAATCACTGATTCGGTATATACAAGCATTGTTGGGCCGGGTTGCGTGGCTGAACAGCATCCGCTGGCAGGTCTTAAGGTAAAAAAATGGAGGACCATAGCTCTAACCGTTAATGCCTTCAACCCTGAGATGGTTGAGATGCCCGACCTTGTTGAATTACCAAAAAGACAGGCCCTGGCCCTTATCGGAAGTTCAGGAATGGAAACTGGTTCGCTCAGATATATCTCAGACATATCAGTCGATGTTGTACTCCAGCAGTTACATAACGGCAAAGAGGTATCGGCCGGTGAGTTACTTCAGCGGGGCTCGGTCATTGATCTTGTCCTGGGGAAAGGCCTCAGCAACCAAAGGACAGTGGTCCCCAACCTTGTCGGACTAAACCTCGAACCTGCAAGAAACAATATCTTTTCAGCATCGCTTAACCTGGGGACCTTCATCTACGACAGTTCAATAAAAACAGCTGACGATTCCTTAAATGCCTTTGTGTATAAACAGAATCCCGAATTCAACACAGATGCCACCCTGCAGCTGGGTTCCTCTATTTACCTCTGGCTTACTGTTGACTCGGCCAGACTTCCATCAGAACCATTTACACAAGTCACTGATTCACTTCCCTCTTTCGGAACCGGGGATCAGAATCTTTAAACTGATGTTAAGAAAAGCTGTACCATATATAGTCATGCTTTTCTTCCTTCATCCCCTGGCTGAAGGACAGGAAGTGGTAAGCGGACTTCAGTACGACAGGCATTTCGAAGAAAATAACCGCAGGCTGTCATCTTCAAAAGGCCTGTCAACCGACACCCTTACCCTTCCTTTCTTTGATGATTTTACGGGACCTTCATTCGTTCCCGACGAAAGTAAGTGGAGCGATGCCTATGTGCTTGTTAATAATACTTACTCAATTAACCAGATCACCCAGGGAATAGCAACCATGGATGCTCTCGGCGAAGACGGAAGGCTCTATGAATCATCATCACCCACCGTTTTTGAAGCCGACCATCTGTCATCGCAACCTGTTGACCTCAATTACCTTCCCGCTGATAATGTATATCTAAGTTTCTTCTATCAGGCAGGTGGTCTTGCCGACAAGCCTGAACCGGCTGATTCTCTTATCATTCAGTTCTATGCTCCGCTCGAAGAGAAATGGTATTCAGTATGGAAGGCACCTGAATTGCCTGATGACTTTAAGGCTGCCATCATCAGGATCGACAACCCGAGGTTTCTTAAGAAAGGCTTCAGGTTCAGGTTCATCAACTACGCAAGCCTGAGTCCCGATCTTAACGACCCGTCACTGACAGGTAACTGCGACCACTGGCATATTGATTACGTAGTGCTCGACCGTAACCGTCATTCAGCCGATACCTTATTTCAGGATGTCGCTTTCAGGCTGCCCCTGAGATCACTGTTAAAGACTTATGAAGCAATGCCCTGGAATCAGTTCAGACAGGTTTATCTCAGGGAAATGGGATCATCCATCCCGGTCAGCTACAGGAACAACGACAACATTGTAAGAAACGTCACACGGCTTTTCAACATCAGGGATCTGTCCTCAGGAATCACCGTTCACGAGTTCTCAGCCGGTGCAACAAATATCGCTCCTCTGTCAGAGGTGGAGTATAACGCCGCACTCATTTATACATTCAACTCACCATCTGTCGATTCCGCCTTTTTCCAGGTCACTGCAACCCTTAAAACCGATGACTTTGATCCTAAGGTTAACGACACTCTCAGATACAGACAGGTATTCGGTAACTATTTTGCCTACGACGATGGTTCGGCCGAGGGAGGCTACGGTATCAACGGCCTTGGATCAGGTAATGCCATGGTGGCCTGCAGGTTCGAATCCTTTTTACAGGATACCGTCAGAGCCGTCAGTATCTGTTTTAACGACAGCTATCTGAATGCAAACCGGAGACTGTTTGACATAGTAATATGGGACGATGCAGGCGGCCGCCCGGGGAACATCATCTATACCCTTGAAGAAGTGATGGTTGAACAGGGAGATAATGTAAATGGTTTTTATACATACATCCTGCCCGACGGAGTAATGGTAGACGATGTGTTTTATGTGGGATGGAAACAGAGGTCCGAGACTTTTTTAAATGCCGGCTACGATATCAATACCGGCAATATGGGCAGGCTTTATTACTGGCTCAACGGAGACTGGCACCAGTCGCAGGTTCCGGGCAGCGTAATGATCAGACCCGTTATGGGTCCAAAGCCCGGAAGCACAGGTATAGACGACATCCCTTCCGGCGTTGGCAAGAGCTTCAGGATCTGGCCCAACCCCGCTTCAGACTACCTTAATATCGATGCAGAAGAATTGCCTGATTCAGATCAGATATACGTCAGTTTTTTTGACCTTCACGGGAGGGAAGTGATGAAGACAAGACTTACAGGAAGAATAGACCTTTCCTCTCTTCCCCAGGGAATTTACATTGTGGTAACATCGTCAGGAGACAAACCTGCCGCCTATAACCGGTTAATAATAACAAGGTAAGAAAAGAGTGATGCAGGAAGAAGAACTACCAGACCAACAGGAACTTCACGAACACTACAGGTTTATCTCCGACCCGGGCCAGTCAATGATCCGTATTGACAGATATCTCAGCGACAGGATGGAGAGTACATCCCGGACAAGGATCCAGAACGCAGCAGGTGCCGGCAACATACTTGTAAACGGAAAGGTTGTCAAACCAAACTACAGGGTTAAACCGGGAGATATAATCCAGATAGTACTCCCCAACCCTCCCCGTGAGATAGAGCTTATTCCCGAAGACATCCCGATTTCGATTATATATGAAGATGAGGATGTTATTGTAGTCAACAAAGAGGCCGGGATGGTTGTCCACCCAGCCTATGGCAATTACCGGGGGACACTTGTAAATGCACTTATGTGGCATTTCCGCGATCTTCCCCTCTTTAACACAGGAGAGCTAAGACCCGGTCTTGTTCACCGTATCGACAAGAATACATCAGGAATTCTTGTTATAGCAAAAAATGAGCTGGCCCTTAACCGTTTGTCGAAGCAGTTCTACGACAGGACAACAGACAGGAAGTACACGGCCATCGTATGGGGTGTCCCCGATCCCACCGAGGGGACGGTTACCGGACATGTAGGAAGAAACCTGCGCGACAGGAAAATAATGCAGGTCTTCCCCGACGGGAGCCAGGGCAAGCCTGCAGTTACACACTACAGGGTACTTGAGGATCTTGGTTATATCTCAGTAGTGGAATGTAAACTTGAAACAGGGAGAACACACCAGATAAGGGTTCACTTAGGTCATATCAAACATCCGCTCTTCAACGATGCTGAATATGGAGGCGATCAGATACTGAGGGGAACAAGGTTTACAAAGTACCAGCAGTTCGTAAAAAATTGTTTTGATATTCTGCCCGGACAGGCTCTTCACGCCCGTTCTCTGGCCTTCAATCACCCTGTTACAGGCAAAAGACTCTCCTTCGATTCAGACCTGCCTGAGGATATGATCCGGCTCATCGAAAAATGGAAAACATATATTTCTTCAAGATAGAAATTTAACAACCGCCTACCAGGAAACTCAGCTCTCTGGTTCCTTCATACTTTTTACCAGCTGCCGCCTGCACCTCCGCCGCCAAAGCTGCCTCCGCCAAATCCACCGAAGCCTCCTCCGCCCCCGCTGAATCCTCCGCCGCCGGAGAATCCTCCCCAGCTGCCGCTGTGTGAACCCCGACCCGAATTCATCATAGTCATAAGCATCCATAAAGGTAAACCGTTCTTGCTAATATGCCTTTGATTTTTGCCTCCGTTGCTCCTTATGAATGAGATAATTATAATGAGAATAATAAAAAAGATAAAAGGTCCGGCTGCATCCATTATGTCATCTCCCTCCTTAAGATACTGGTCAGGCGGATACTCACCCCTTGCCAGCGATATAAGGACATCCGTTGCCATATCGAGACCTTCATAAAACCTTCCTTCCCTGAATGAAGGCAAAATCTCCTTATCAACTATTTCGGCACATACAATATCAGGTATCACGCCCTCCAGTCCGTAACCCGGCGCTATAAAGACCTCTCCTCCGGGCGACGTGGCGGACTTATCCTTAACCAGGATAAGAACTCCGTTATCCGAACCCTGACGGCCTATTCCCCACTGTTCGGCCAGACGCTGGGCATAATCACCCGGGGCATAGCCATGAAGGTCATCTACAACAACTATTGCTATCTGAACAGAGGAGGAATCATCAAAGGCAACAAGTTTTCTTTCAAGTGAATTTACTTCATTCTGTTGAAGCATGCCGGCATAGTCATTTACCAGCCTGGGGGGATAGGGTTTCTCAGGAAAATCCTGGGGAAAGCCTTTCCCGACAGCCAGGGTGAAAACCAGAAGTAAAGTAAGTGGCGCAGCCAGCCGTTTTTTCATAATAAGTTGTTTATTGAGGGGTGTCAAAGGAGATTTCATCAGGCAGTTCATTAACGTCGTCACGGGTAAAAGGGAAATGATCCTTCAGCTTCTTGCCTGCCATCGTTACAGCTTCAACAAGACCGTCAGTGAACCGGCCCTGTCTGAACCGCTCCTGCATAAGATCCTTTACAGAATCCCAGAAATCATTTCCGACGACTGCGTTTATTCCTGAATCACCAATAATTGCAAACTTCCTGTCACTTACTGCCAGATAAAAAAGTACACCATTCCTTTTTTCGGTCTTATGCATGCGTATCCTGGTAAAGATCCATGAAGCCCTGTCGAGGACATCTCCTTCAAGCGAGCTCTCTATATGTATCCTTATCTCTCCTGATGTTTCAGATTCTGCTGCAATGACTGCATCACGGATCCTGTCCTGCTCTTCCCTGGTAAAGAACTCAGATGCTTTGACTTCCATCTGCCAATATTATTAAAACTGTACCTCCGGGGCTGTTTCAGCTCCTTCCATAGATTCGAAATAGGGTTTGACCTCAAAACCGAACATTCCGGCAAGGAAGTTCTGGGGAAACCTTCTAATATATGTATTGAACGACATGGCAACCTCATTGAATTTCCGACGCTCAACCGAGATCCGGTTCTCTGTCCCTTCAAGTTCGACCTGAAGATCCCTGAAATTCTGAGTTGCCTTAAGCTCAGGATACTTCTCAATAACCACCATCAGCCTCGAAAGGGCTGAGCTCAGATCTCCCTGGGCTGCCTGATACTGCTGCATGTTTTCAGCGGTCATATTTGTCGGGTCGAGGGTCACCTGAGTGGCTTTCGCCCTTGCCTCAATGACCTGGGTCAGAGTCTCCTGCTCAAAAGCAGCAGCTCCCTTTACTGTGTTTACAAAGTTGGGTATAAGATCGGCCCTTCTCTGATACTGGGTCTCCACATTACCCCATTGACTTGTTACACCTTCCTGCAGGGAAACCATGTTGTTATATACTCTTGTACCCCAAAGGATTCCAACCAAAACAACCAGTGCAAGTAATCCACCGGCAATGATCGATATCAAACAACCTTTTTTCATCAGTATAAAATTTAGTGTTAAAGGAAAGTCCGCTTGCCTACTTAAGGGAAATCACCCCGGATACGGTTCATAGAATGCTTTTCAGATATCCATAGATAACCTTCACCGGGCTGTTTTCCTGCCTGAGCAAAGTTAATATAACACAACCAATTATTACAATTTATAAAAAGATGATTTTAAATTATTGGTTTTTTAGGATCAGAAAACTGTTTGAGTTGATTTTTTTTCATGTCACATCACTTTTATTCCGGCTCAGGTATTCTCAAAGCATTACTTTGACCTAAATTTGCAAAAACAAAAAAAATCCCGGATGAGGACAATTGCCATTGCAGCCGGCGGAAATTCTTCCGAAGCCGCTGTTTCAGTAAAAAGCGCCCTTGAGGTACGCGGGGAACTCAAATCCCTGTACAGTGTTTATATAATAATGATAAGCGGCTATGACTGGTACTGGGAAGACGACAGGGGAAGGCGCCATTCAGTTGACAAGAATGATTTCACCCTTAAAACAGATGATGAACGTATAAGGTTTGATGCTGTTTTCATTGCCATACATGGCACACCGGGAGAGAATGGTCTCCTACAGGGATATTTCGACATGCTTCGCATACCCTATACAAGCTGCAATGCATTCTGTTCAGCCCTTACATTCAACAAGCAGGCTTCAAAGCTGTATCTCCGGGAATATGGAATACCGATGGCAGCAGCCCGTCTTCTGAGAAAAGGAGATGAATATGAGCCACATCGTTTGCTCGACGAACTTGGTCTTCCCTGTTTCGTCAAACCCAACGACAGCGGTTCAAGTTTCGGAGTTTCCAAGGTAAAATCAGAAGATGAGCTCTCACCGGCTATCGAAAAGGCCTTTAGCGAAAGTGATGAAGTAATGGTCGAAGCTTTCATGAATGGCCGTGAGGTGGCCTGCGGGGTTGTAAGGGCTGGCGGAAAAACCATTGTTCTTCCTGTTACTGAGATAATAAGCAGTAATGAGTTCTTCGACTACGAAGCAAAATACACGCCCGGTAAGTCTGAAGAGATAACTCCCGCCCGAATGCCTGATAAAATAACTTCAGAGATACAGGACCTCAGTTCCAGGATTTACAGCATCCTGGGCTGCAAAGGAATAGTCAGGGTCGATTTTATTGTTGTCGGCAGCAAGCCATTCTTCCTAGAGATAAATACCGTACCCGGCATGACCAGGGAGAGCCTGATACCCAAACAGGCCAAAGCCGCCGGGATAGAGCTTAAGCAACTGTATTCACTTATTATTGAGGATCTGTTAGTTTCCTGAAAATCCGCGACAGGCCTATTTCTGTATGGTAGCCATTCTGAGAGCCCCGGTGGTTGTATGGTACTTGGTAATCATACCTGCTACTTCCCACTCAGGGAGTGAACCCTGCTTCATGTACTCCAGGAATTTTTCGGTTACCTGACCGAAGTGTTCCTCATGTGTCACCCTGTATTTCCCGGGTATGACGATCTTTAGCATGTCATTGCCTGCTTCCACGACTTCCAGAGAATCATAAGGAAGAGTTTTAAGAGCCTCTTCAAGCTTCTCCCTGAACTCATCCATAGACATGCCTTTAACATTTCCTGCATACAGTGTGGGCTGGTAATTCTCTTCGGCTCCCTGCCTTATCGAAAGGTCGCATTTTGTCCCGCGCATGACCGAATAGTGAGTATCGCCGGTCCCTTCAGGAGCCTGATACTTCCATTCAACAGACACCTTTGCCCAGACACCCTTTAGCTGGTAAACGATCTCACCGTTGGCAAAGACATTGAGCTTCCCGTCTTTAACATCCTTCATCAGGTAGTCGGGAAACTCATCAAACCCGGTCACTCCGCTGAACTCTTCTTTTGACATTACTGTCGGCCATCTTCTGGCAGATACAAGGTTAACATCATCCGGATAAAGTACCTGGTCAGGGAAACATTCCCACTGAACCAGATCAACCAGATGGGTTGTTACGTCGACGATACCTTCACCCTGCTGGGCTACATCAAAGAACCATGCCGGACGAAGCAGAGGGCTCCCTGATACAATTTTGGAGAAATGATGAACACTGAGTTTTGTTACTGCGGGGTCTTCCTTACTCCCCGGTACAAGAGTTCCGAAAAGATCGCTGTTCTGAGAAAGAAGTTTCTGAAGTATGGTCGTAACCTCATAACGTTCAGTCATTATATCATACAGAAGTATTCCTTTCTCACCGGCCACCCTGAAAGCATCCTTAAGCGCAGGGAAATCATCGGGAGAGATTATCATTGGTTTGTCTGCAAGAACATTTAGTCCGGCATTGACCGACCTTGTTATATACTCTGCCTTTTTCCCGTTATTTCCAGAAAGGACTACTACGTTACCCTTTCTCTCATCCAGCATCCTGGCAAAGAAATCAGCTCCCGTATAAACGACCTCGGTCCACGATGTCGGATCATCCTGCCTTTCGTTATATGACTTTATCCTGTCGAGATGCTGAAGATAGTCAGGTCCTTCGGGAGCGTACACATAGACATCGGGCGATACCTGGCCGTACATCTTTTTCTGAACAAGGGCTGCATGAAAGTGGCCCGGGTCAACGGTGATGAGCTGAACCACAGCACCCTGATCCGTTCCGGTGCCGGGCGATTCTTTTTTTGAACCACCTGTTCCGCATGAGTAAAAAACCAGAACAGAGAGAAGCATAAAAAGTGTTTTTTTCATTTTTAAGTAATTTCGGTTAATTCAACCCGAATCATTAATGGTTATTATCTGAGGGCCGTCAGGAACGCTGCAGAATAATTTCTACCTTCATTTTGAGTTCTGCTTCACAGCATCAATAAAAGCGAACATATTCTGATCCGACACATCGGGTGACATGCCTCCTCCGACCGACCAGATGATCCTGTCGTAACTGTCAATCTCAGAAAAAGCTTTACCGACAGCCGCCTTAACATCTTCAGGGCTTCCTGCAGCCATCACATCCCTTGGAGGAATGTTGCCTACCAGAATTATATCTTTCCCGGCAAGCTCCCTTATCTCTCCCATGGAATGCTGGAAGGAGAAATTAAACATATTGACGCCCATCTCAGTAAGATGCCCGGCTGTAATAAGGCCCTCGGCATCGTTATGAAGAAACCTGGCCTTTGCCCCTGTAGAGTTGAATATCCTGTTGAAATAAGGGATAACGAATTCAGTAAATTCAGTCTCACCGACAAAGCCAATAATATCATCAAGAACAAGTACTCCTTCAATAGAAGGGAAGGATTCTTTCTGCCATTGCAGCCAGTCGCAGATAAAGTCAGTGATCTTCTTAAGCAGTTTATGAGCCCCATCAGGATCGAGAGCAAGAGCCATCATAAACTCAGTGGTTCCCATCAGGAAGCTGGCAATGTTAAGCGGTCCCCGTGCAATGGCAAAGCGCACCTGGTGGTCACTGTCCTTAATGGCTTTTTCATTAAGCTTAAGCCTGTTTATCATGAAAGGCAACATCCCGTCGGTCTTTACATTTGGCTGTGGCAGCCTGTCTACTTCCGAGATATCACTTATTATTTTGTCGGCATGTGGTAATGAATCTTCAAGAAACACCATCCGCGAACCAAAAGCTGAAGGTTCTGTACACATTCCGTATTCCGACCAGAATGAAGGAAGGAACCATACATCCGGGAAGCTGCTGTTTGCTTTAAGATTGGCCTTCAGCCACAATTCATCAGATGAGTAGTAATCAACCTTTGAAATTCCGTACCATCCGGGTATCCAGGGACTGTCAATAATAAAACCTGCAGGCTGATAGCCTAATTTCTTACCTTCAATCAGAGCATTCAGATCGTTCCACGCCGCGTTTCGCATATTAATCTATTTTGAGTTGTTTATTTAAGACAATAAAAATGACAAATTATTTTCAGAGAAAAAAATCTCCCTGAAAATGCATGTTACTTCAGAACGGCATGCGGCTTCACCTGATCACTCCGGGTCAGCCTTCGAAACTGAATGTCTCAAACCTGTACGAATCAATCGGATCACAGGTGCATACCAGGTTTCTGTCACCATAGCCATCATCAATTCTTCCCACAGGAGGCCAGTATTTGTTCTCTACAATCCATTTAAGCGGGAAGGCGGCTTTCTGCCTGTCATATGTATGGTTCCATTCATTGGCAGCAATAACGCGCACTGTATGTGGTGCGTTGTGAAGAACGTTGTCGTCTTTGTCAGCTTTGCCGTCTGCTATCTCCTGAATCTCGCTCCATATTGATTTCATAGCGTCGATGAACTTATTCATTTCGAGCAGTGATTCTGACTCTGTGGGTTCAACCATAAGGGTGCCGTGAACCGGAAATGAAAGAGTGGGTGCATGAAAACCGTAATCCATCAGGCGTTTGGCTATGTCGGCTTCGGTGATGCCGGCTGCTGCCTTGAAACTTCTGCAGTCGAGTATCATCTCGTGGGCGACATAACCCTTTTCACCAGTATAAAGCACTTTGTAGTGATCCTTCAGGGCAGCAGCTATGTAGTTTGCATTGAGAATGGCAAACCTGGTGGCCTGGGTCAGACCTTCAGGGCCCATCATCATCACGTAGGCATGCGATATCGTCAGTATGTGTCCGCTTCCGAAGGGGGCGCCGGCAACAGCTGTGGTGCCATGACTGCCTCCGGTTTTAACATGCGGGTGTGATGGCATGAAGGCGGCAAGCTTTTCATTGGCAAGGATGGGGCCCATTCCCGGTCCTCCCCCGCCATGAGGTATGGCAAAGGTCTTGTGGAGATTAAGGTGACATACATCTGCCCCGATAAATGCAGGGTTAGTGAGCCCCACCTGTGCATTCATATTGGCTCCATCCATATATACAAGTCCTCCGTTGCTGTGAATGATCTTAGCCATTTCCCTGACTGAAGCCTCAAAAACGCCATGTGTCGAAGGGTAGGTAATCATAAATCCGGCAAGAGAATCTCTGTAGTGTCCGGCTTTCTTTCTGAGATCATCGATGTTTACATTACCCCTGTCGTCGCATTCCACTACCACCACCTGCATCCCGGCCATAACGGCGCTGGCCGGGTTGGTACCATGAGCCGACGAAGGGATCAGCACCATGTTCCTGTGTCCTTCAGCACGACTGATATGATATTCCCTTATAAGCAATAGTCCTGCATATTCACCTGCAGCTCCCGAATTAGGCTGGAACGAAACGGCAGCAAAACCAGTAATCTCCCTGAGGGCTTCCCCAAGCTCATCCATTACCTGATAGTATCCCTGGGCCTGTGAATCCGGTACAAAAGGATGGATACTGCCGAATTCGGGCCAGCTCAGTGCAAACAGCGAAGCGGCAGGGTTAAGCTTCATGGTACACGACCCCAGAGATATCATGCTATGCGTCAATGAGATATCCTTCCTTTCAAGAAGCTTGATATATCTCATCATCTCAGTCTCACTGTGATACCTGTTAAATGCTGAGCCTTTTAGGAACTCTGATTTCCTGAGGAACTTTTCTCCAGGGGACTGGCACTCGTTTATGGTCTGCTTTCCCGGGACAGTTTTTCCGGCTGCCCTGGCAAAGACATCTGTTATCTTTTCAATATCCTCAGTTGTAGTTATCTCGTCGGTGCTTATAAGAACCCTGTCACCTCCGGGATAGTAAAAATTAATCTCCTCTTCAAGGGCAAGAGATCGTATCTTTTCGGCGCTTACACCGGCAGGCATCCTTATATCGAGGGTATCAAAGAAAGCAGTGTTCTTCTGTTCGTAACCTAGTTCTGTAAGTGTCCTGTCGAGAGTACAGGCACAGCTTCTTATATGTGAGGCTATACGGCGGAGGCCATCGGGACCGTGGTACTGGGCATACATCCCCGACATTGTTGCAAGCAGAGCCTGGGCAGTACATATGTTCGACGTAGCCCTCTCCCTCTTTATATGCTGCTCTCTTGTCTGGAGAGCCATCCTCAGTGCGCTGTTGCCCTGAAAATCGACTGAAATGCCTATTATCCTTCCAGGCATGTTTCTTTTAAGTTCCTCGCGTGTGGCAAAGAAACCTGCATGAGGTCCGCCGAAACCCATCGGCAGACCGAAACGCTGGCTCGATCCAACGACAATATCGGCATCCCATTCTCCGGGAGGAGTAAGAATGGCCAGGCTCATCAGGTCGGCAGCCACACCGATAAGTGCACCGGTGGCATGTACCTTACCTGTAAAATTCCTGAAATCATTTATCTGACCCGAAGCGGCTGGGTACTGAACAAAAGCACCGAAATAGCTTCCGTCAATGGCTGAATCGGAGAATTTACCCTTAATAAGTTCAATACCCAGGGGTCGTGACCGGGTTGCAATAACATCATAAGTCTGCAGGAAAATATCTTCATCGACGAAAAACTTCTTTACTCCTGATTTAACAGCCTCCCTCGACCTGGCATTGTACATCATTATCATTGCTTCTGCCGCTGCAGTCGACTCATCGAGCAGTGATGCATTGGCTATCTGCATGCCGGTAAGCTCTATCACCATGGTCTGGAAGTTAAGCAAGGCTTCAAGCCTTCCCTGCGATATCTCGGCCTGGTAAGGGGTATAGGAAGTATACCATGAAGGATTTTCAAGGACATTCCGTACCACAACAGGCAGGGTAGCTACACCGTAGTAACCCTGTCCGATAAAAGATCTGAAGACCTTGTTTTTAGCTCCCAGCTTTCGGATATGATTAAGATACTCATACTCACTCATGGCGGGAGGGAGATTCAGGGACTCGCCTGTCCTGATAGGTTCAGGCACAGTATTATCTATCAGTTCGTCCAGAGAACCAACTCCAATAGTTTCAAGCATGACCTTTACATCATGCTCATCGGGACCGATATGGCGGTCAACGAAATTTCCTGATGACATATGCTATTTTTTTTATAGTAAACAACTTTCCTGACAAAAGGTTACAGTCTACAAGATAATAATATCCGGGACAATAGAAAATCCCTTTTATCAGGGTTCTGACAGATAAGGATTGTTTTTAATTTCATCTCCTATGGTCGTCTTATCTTCATGTCCGGGATACACAACGGTCTCAGGAGGGAGTACAAGGAGTTTTGTTCTGATACTGTCGAGAAGTGTCTGGTGATTTCCTCCGGGGAGGTCGCTTCGTCCGATGCTTCCTTTGAAAAGGGCATCTCCGGTAAAGACAACTTTTTCCTTCTGACACCAGAAGGCATAGCTGCCAGGGGAATGGCCGGGAACATGAAGTGCTGTAAGCTCAGTCCCGCCGAAAGTAATGGTCTGACCGTCCTCCAGCCATGCGCGGGGCTCAGGTGGTTTCTCCATTGTCAGGCCCAGTATCACGGACAGGTTAACGGCGCTCTTTCTAATCCTTTCTTCTTCGCTTCCACAGAGAGTAAGAAGGTTATACCTGGTGAGCATAAAATTGTTGCCGAAGACATGGTCGGGGTGGCAGTGAGTATTAAGCAGAAGGACCGGCTTGAGTTTATTCTTTTCAATAAGTTCTGCCAGCACCTCCGACTCGGCAGGGCTGTAGCATCCGCAGTCAATAACCGCGCATTCTCCTGTCTGGTCGGCAATAACATAGGTGTTTACCCTGATTGGAGAAAAGACTATCCTGTATATATCCATAATGATCAGTATCCGTTAGCAGTTCCTTTTAACATGGGCACAAATGAAAAAGTGCCATGTGAAGAATAATCATAAGTATCTTCACCCGTACGGGTGACCACAGTCATCACCTGTGAGGAAGAGTCACCCACAGGAACTACAAGGCGGCCATTGATTTTAAGCTGACCAGGGAGCTTGGAGGGTATTTCGGGTGCTGCCGCCGTTACGATTATTCCGTCGAAAGGTCCGTACTGAGGTTTACCCTCATATCCGTCGCCGTAGAAGAAATCAGCCGAATAACCCAATGAAGCAAGGGTCTGCCTGGCTTTCAGGAACAGATCCCTGAACCTCTCTATTGTGTATACCTTTGCGCCCATCTCTATAAGAACAGCAGCCTGGTATCCTGAACCCGTGCCTACCTCAAGGATCCTGTGGCGCTTCTTTACTGACAGAAGGGAGGTCTGGACAGCCACCGTATATGGCTGTGAGATAGTCTGGCCCGAAGAAATGGGAAAGGCCTTGTCGGTATAGGCGTGATGCAGAAAAGCCGGATCCATGAACATATGACGGGGAACCCTGTTGATAGCTTTCAGGACATCCTCATCGGTTATTCCTTTCCTGCGAAGTTCCTCAACAAGCTTCTTCCTTTTTCCTTTGGCCTCAAAAGTATCTGTCATCATTATTCCGGAGCGGGTTCAAGCAGACAAAAATAGGAAAAATGTGGACAGACCGGCGCAACAAAAAGGAAAAGGAGACAATTCATTTCCTGAATCTGATATGTCAGGAGAATGATTCCAATAGAAGCGGAGTTCCGATCAACACACCTCAAAATGTAAATATCAGGAAGCGTGAAAATCCAATTTCCACGCCTCCGCTATCCGACTTAACTAATCAGTTCAGTTTCTGGAAAACCGGCGATAATATTAGGCTGTATCAGTTTTTAATTATCAGTGGCAGATTCTCAATTTTTCCATCATAGATAATACTTACTATATAGTTCCCATCCTTCAGGTTACTGACAGGTATTGTAAAACTATCTCCGCTTTTTGTGGCTGAATATAATTTTATACCTGATTTATCTGTTATCTGTACCAAAATGTTTGATGGGACCTCCTCCTTCTTAACAGATTCAGCTACAGTTAATGATATAGTAACCTCCCCTGATGCCGGATTCGGATACAATAAAAACCTATAGCAGTCAGTAATTGAAACCATTTTGGATACCCAGTTTGATGCTCCGCAGGTATTTGTTGCTCTGACTCTGACCTGATAATATTCATTAGGATCATTGAAAACAACTGTAGCCCAATCGTTGTATTGAGACTGAAAATACCAACTAAAATAGGAAGGTTCAACAGCCCATTCGTATGATGATTGAGAAAGAGCGTCCCTTGCAGGGTTTGTCCAGAATGAATATGGCTGACCAGTACATCCATATTCGTCGTAGAAGGGGCTTGGTCCAGATAAAGATGTAAGAGCTGGTACACCTGACCAGACATTGAAATGAGGTAAGGTAATGGTCCTTCCTCCAGCTAAATTGATTGTTGCTGATATCCATGTGCTACCAAATCCAGAAGAGGAAAACGTACAGGGATTTGAGCCCTGTGATGATACTCTTGAAAGAAGGGAATCACTATCCCACACAATTGTGCTACCAGATGGAAGGTTATTAACTGTAAACGCAGATCCGGAGGCACAAACAATAGTTGACCCTGATATATAGGGAGCTCTTGCTGTATTTGTTGTGGTCATACCAGAATTGAAGGGATCCAACCAATTACTTAAGCGGGTGTCATCTGTACCTCCTCC
>CAZXSW010000005.1:0-20196 GCA_964642615.1 uncultured Rikenellaceae bacterium
GTATGATTCCCGTTAGGCACACCTGCAAATGAAGGCAAAGGCTGAAAAGTCCCATTGTCGAGACTGTATTCATAACCAATGCCCACCGGAGATGTCACAGTTACGATCGCAAGTCCTGCCCCCAGTGAACAGTTAATCGTAACTACCGGGATAGCCGGTGAGGGAGGCTGGGCATTCACAGTGACCGCGACAGATGCTGCCGAGACACAACCATCTGAATTTCTTACAGTAAAGGTATACTGACCGGCAGGGATACCGGTAAGAACAGTTGAGGATCCCGTGTTGGTCGTAGTAACCCCTCCCGGATTTCTTGTAACAATCCAGGTACCCGAAGGCAATCCTGTCAGCTGTACCGAGCCTGTTGCTGATTCACATGTGGGATGAACCACTGTCCCGGGGATGGGTGCCGAAGGCACGACAGGCGGAGTATTGATCACTGCCTCATCGGATGGCAGCGAGGTGCAACCCAGTGAATTCCTTACGCTGAAAGTATATGTTCCTGCTGAGAGATTATTTACAGTCATGGTCGTCGTCGAACCTGCTATCTCTGAAGCACCCGGATTGACAATAATGGTATAGCTTCCTGACGGCAGTCCTGTTAGCTGGACTGATCCTGTGGTTGATCCGCATGCGGGCTGGGTAATGGTTCCTATCCCCGGAGCGGGGGGCAAAGGTGGGGGAGCCGGAATGACAACGTTGTCTGAAATTGGTGATGTACAACCGGAAGAGTTAGTGACAGTATAGTTATATGTTCCGGCTGGAAGACCTGTTATCGTTCTTGAGGTGCCACTTCCATCCAGCGGTATTGCCCCGGGATATCTGAGAAGTGTCCAGTCACCTGCCGGGAGTCCGCTTAGTACAACACTGCCGGTAGTTACTGCACATGTGGGAGCCGTGATGGTTCCGACAACCGGTTTTCCCGGTTTGACAGGGATTGCATTTATTGTAACCTGACCTGATGCAGATGAAGTGCATCCGTTATATGTAACTGTAAAGGTATATGTTCCCGGAACAAGGTTATTTATTGTGGTACTTGTCTCTGTTCCGCTTTTGGTTATACTTCCCGGAGTCCCGTTAACGGTCCACGTTCCTGTACCTGGTAATCCGCCAAGGATAACACTCCCCAGGTTACCATCGCAATCGGGCTGGGTAATGGTCCCGACAGTCGGCGGAGCAGGAACAGCAGTAACGATAAGTATAGCTGTATTTGACTCTTCCTGAGCGACATCAGAACAATTCTTTACTATACAACGGTAAAAATAGTTCCCTGCCGAAGTGATACCGCTAACCCCCAGCGAAGCAGAAGTTGCATTGGCATATAGTGCTCCGGCCGGGGTGCCGTTTGATACATTTGACCATGATGAAGTACCGTTGGGTGAATATTGCCATTGATATGTAAAGGGAGCCGTTCCGGTAACCCCTACTGTAAAAGAAGCTCCTGTCCCGCCTGTGCAAAGGCTGGCATCCACAGGTTCGGAAGTTATAACAACGGGGGTACATGTCGAATTAACTGTAACGGTAAGGGTGAAAGTGGAACCTGTACAAGATCCGTTAACAGGAGTAACCGTATAAACGGCTGTACCTGATCCAACAGGAACAGATAGAGTGCCGCTGATGGCTGCCTGAGGCACGGTCTGGGCCGAACCACCTGTCACTCCTCCGGTGACTAAAGGGGCACTCCACGTATACAGGGTTCCGGCCGGTATACCCGAACCAGAAGGGATGAATGAGAAAGGGACTCCCGAGTTGGTCGAAGTAGACTGCGATTCTACAACCGGAGTGCCATTAACGATAACAGCCTGACCGTTCATATTCACGGTTCCGGTTGGATTCGTCCCTTTTACTGTATAGGTTCCTTCAGTCTGGTTCCCGAACGAAATTGAAGAGCCTGTGCCGTTAAGCAGAGTGCCTGTTGCAATATTATCTTTGAAAAGTTCATAGGATACTCCATTCTGAGAGTTACTGAGACCAACCGGCAGGCCCGGACTGCCCTGGCAATATGTGCCGCCTCCCGTTACATTATATACTGTTACCGGTTCATTGAGGATGAGATTGGCAAGGTTTAAAACAGTATGGGAAGCCTGATTGGTAACTTCCTTTGACAGGCCTCCGACATAAGCATTAACACGTGTCGGATACGTTGGAGAAACGGTGAAATTCCATGCCAGGTCGGGTTTTACCTGTCCGAAGGGATTTGAGTTCCTAATTCTTATCCTGGCCACCCGGGTCCCCGGGGATACATTGGATATGATTGTACCATTTCCAGCACCGGGAGGTGTATTACCCGTCATTATAATGCAGTTGGTAGCATTATCGAATGAAAAATAAGGATCTGTTGGAGCCTGCAGAGTATTGAGCTCTGAAGAATTCGGGACTATGCTAACTGTTATTGCGCCACCATTCCTGGCGCCTGAATTTATCAGAATACCCAATTGGATATCAGCAAGTTCAAAAGATGTACCTCCTGTCCTCTGGAGATAAACATCAAACTCAAAAGTATTGGCATCAACCTGAACGTCATTCCTCAGCTCACACAGGTAATTAGGGTCCTGAGCCACTACGCTTCCTGTAACCAGGAGTAACAGGACCAGAAGAAATCCTGATCCTCTAAAGATATATCTTAACATTTTTATCATTATTGTCGGTTAACGTGAAGAAAATTTTAATCCGGCAGCAGGGCTGCAACTCCTGAAGAAGTATTATTGTCAATTATATTCATATCCAAAGTGTCAACAAGTCCGTCGCCGTTTATATCTGCATCATTATATCCCCTTAGTATCTGCAGCGACGACTGTGCTACTTCCGCCAGATCACCGTTTCTGTCAACGACACCATCGCCGTTGATATCGCCGCCGAAAATAAGGTAATAGCCGTCAGATGATCGTTTGAGATTAGCTCCGTAAACTTCTGAAGGATCGCCGAAAGAAAGGTCGATATTATTCCCTGAGAAGGAAACCGGCTCTGAGGTAGTTGTTTCGATACTGTTTCGGTGCTTTATTGTTACATAATATGATCCGTTAAATTCAGGAGGAACTGTTACTGAGGCTTCTCCGTCAGTTCCGAGGTATAGGTCTGATTCTGAAAACAGTATCTGGTCATAATCTGAGGGATCATGGAATTCAACTGTTATCCTGTCAGCAATATTTTCATCCCATTGTGGTTCCGAAATACTGTATGAGGGTCGCATTATCCCCGATCCTATATAAAGTCCCTCAAGGATAACATGTGAAAGGCTGAGCCTTTTTGCGGCAGGGGCAAGCAGAAGGGTGGAAGCATCACCACTGCCGCAGGCATTCCAGCCGTTGACACTTAACTCTCCTTCTGTGGCTGCCAGGGAAAAATCTATCAGTACCTGGTTACTGCTTCCATCTATTGTCACCCCTGTTCCGCTGAAGCTCCAGTTATAGATATCAGCATCAGAAACGGGTTCTATTGAATAAATTATGTCATCAGTACCGGGAATGAAAGTAGCTGGTCCTGTCAGGGCTCCTGCCGGTCCCGGTTCCTGTCTGACCGATACCCTGTGCTCAGCTGAAAACTCCTGATCACACACTCCGCTCTTTACAAGGGCCCTGAACGTTATGGCTTCTTCAATCAAGCCTGTCGTATATGTAATCTGGTTATTTTCAATATCGTCCCATTCAATTCCATCGGCAGATGACTGCCACCTGACTACCGAACCTGTTTGCTCTTCAAGCGTCAGTACTGCCCCGGAGCTTCCGTAACATACCTGCGAAGGCCCGGTCACAATTCCTCCTTCAGTAAGTGGATCAACAACTATAGTTAATGTTGGAGTCTGCATTGTACCGCACTCATCACTTGATACTTCACAATAAAAAGCTGTGGTCAGGGTCATCGGGCCGGGAGTATAAACCGAATAAACAGCCCCTTTTACCTTTTTACCCCCGGAGAACCACTGATAAGTATAGTCTGAACCTCCGCTACCTGTAGCGTTTAACTCTCCGGGCGAAGAATTGCGGCAGACAGGAGTTACTCCACCACTTATCACTGCACCGCACTCCTGAGAAACCACATTGCCAGAAGATATTATAAGAGCCAATCCTGCTATGAAAATGTACTCTTTCATACCTTTTTCCGGGAATTTCGCCGGATCCGGCATTAACAGCATTCTACTGAGAAGTTCTCAGCTTTAATTATATCTGAAATTTAAGCAAAATATTCCATTCAGGCAGCCGGAAAAACGAAATAATTCACTCAACCAGGCAGGCCAAAAATCATTCTATAATATTTTGATTTTAAATGTTTTAGTAAAAAAAGAAATTACCTTAAGATATGCTCCCGCCCCGTCAGTCCCACCGCACATAGTGGCTGACCGGGCCTTTACCCACGGGTCTGAGTTACTTAATCAGGAACGTTGAGAACTACTTATTGTTTAAGAAAAAAACCTTTTTTCAGACAAAGGTTTTCAACATAATCAGCGCCCTGATGTCAGTAAAAACGACTCCTAAATTAACTAATTTGTGTCATAGTGCTCTTTTTATTTGACCATTAATGTAAAATAGTACACTAACGTAAAGAACCTATCGTTAAAAGGATGAGAGGAAACCAGATTAAAAGACTCCGGGGTACTTGATTGATATGAAAAATATTAGTACTTTTTGAAAGATAATTTTCGGGGAAATATAACGTTATATTGAGGTCAGTGTAAAATTCCAGAAATACAATGCTGAAATGAGAAAAATATACCAGAAACTACCGGCTTTATTTGTAATCTTAACACTTTGTTCGCAATGGGCCGGAGCCCAGGGAACCATGCCCGAAGAGCTGACCGGCGGGACGCTTGTTGAACAGGTCAGGTATATCGGGGAAAAGACCAGGATATATGACAATTTCAGGGCCATCAGGGAAGATATGTACAGAAAGCTGACAGGGAATATGCTTGACTCAGTTAATCTTCTCAAGACAGGGATCGATGACCTGACCAGCACTGGGGAATCTCTTCAGTACACTATTGATTCTCTTGGAACAGCCCTTCAGGTTTATGCAACAGAGCTTGACCAGGTCACTGCCACACGAAACAGTATCAGGTTCCTTGGAATTGAAGTCAACAAGACTGCCTACAATGCAATTACCTGGACAATCATTCTGTCTTTGCTGGCACTGTCGGGGATCCTTGCAGCTGTATTAAAAAGGAACCTTACGGTTACCAATTCGGCAAAAAAAGAGGTTACTGAACTCAGGGAGGAGTTTGAAGCTTACCGTAAATCGAGCAGGGAAGCCAGGGAAAAAATGTCGATGGAGCACTTCAAGGAAATAAGACGATTAAGGGGCGGATGATTCAGCCTGAAATTATCCGGCATTGTGAACAACCAATGTCAGTTCATTCAGAAAGGATGCCGTTCTCTTCGCTGTCATTTACAGTATCTTCATCCTCCTCATTATTCCTTATTCTTCTTACTGCCTCGATTGCCAGATTCTCAGTCTCAGTAACAAGGTCGTCGGCAAGTATCTGTTTGGCACGCTTTTCCTGTGGAGGGTTAAGCTTTTCTGCCTTTTCAAATCCAACAACCGACTTCAGGATATCGGCTGGCAGATCAATGCCAGCCTTCGACATGATCTCAAGAAACTGAAAGGAAAAGAAATTGTCGACCTGGATCTTTCGTTTTGCAGTATGCGAAAATTTGCCTATAATCCTGCAGATATTCTCCCTTTCTTCAGGAGTCAGCTGACCCGCAAACTCATAGTCTTCTATTTTCCTAAGCGACAGGATAATGGGCTCGAGTGAATCAACTGAAATTATATACACATTATAATCACCCATGTTGAACGAGTACTGACTGACAACATCAAGGGTATTGGCAGGGACTACAAGGAATATATCATTCTTCACATTCTCCTGCCTTGTGTATTTCTTAACACTTTCGGTCTGGACCCTGAGGTAGCGTGGGAAATTTTCGAGGTCGTCACCAGCCGGACTCTTGGCATCAAAGATCACGTATTCTCCGGCTATCATTACTGTATTGTCGGGATTTCCCCTGAAAGGAACATTCTCCACATATTCAATGAGATGAGTCTTACAGATATTTTTTATTGCAGCCTTAACTGTATTCTCATGGTTTCTCCATGTAAGTCTCATCTTCTCAAAGTACTCCTCCTTCTCTCTGATCCTTTCCTCATTAAGCCTGTTTCTTTCCTCTTCAAGACCTTTCTGGATAGCTTTAACGGCCGAGATGTTCCTGAGGAATTCATCTGTTTTTCCCTGGTCGGCCTGTTCAAACCTGGCAATTTTGGCTGACAGATCACTTTTTTCACGGTTCTGACGCGAGAGGTCATTTTCAAGCGACATCAAGCGGGCTTCCTGCTTCTGCATCTGAGAGTTAAGATCCGAAATCCGGTTACGTGAGATCTCTGCTTCTCTATCCATCTTTCCTCTAAGATCCGCAACCACCCTGTCCCTTCCGGCAAGCTCATCTTCAAGAAAGCTGACCCTCTGAACCAGTCCTGTATACTCATCGTAAGCGTCATAACTGACAGATCTGATCTTTCGCCAGCCAAACACCCTTCTCCAGAAACCCAGTGATTTAAGTCTTTCAAAAAAAAATTTCAGATTATCGTGCATATACAGTGAAAACAAAATTAAAGCAACTATGCCATGCGTGCCGGTGCCCGGTATAATGTGGTTACCATAACAGAAACAGCCCCGGCGATTTATTAAAAAAAGCTAAATTGCCCGGGCTGTTTAAAAAATACTGTTGCACAGCCTTATTTGGGCATTACAACGTAAGCAGCATCGTTAAGGAAGTCAATACTCTTTTCACAGCTTGTATACTGGTCAAAGTTGTACCTTTCAACTTCAACAATACCATATTGCATCCCCGATTTATCTCTCGATTTCCATATAGATTCAAAATCCATCATTCCGCTGGCCCCTATTTCCTCCTTATCTTTAATGTGCCACAGATCAAAGCGTCCGGGATAATTATTGAAATAGTCGACAGGATTTTTGCCTCCTACAACGCACCAGTAGAGATCTATCTGGAAGAATACCTTCTTCGGATCAGTATTCTTAAGCATGAAATCATACATGGTAACTCCGTTATGGACAGTACTGAACTCCCTGTCGTGGTTATGATATCCGAAACGGATACCTTTTGCATTGCACTTTTCGCCTACCGTATTAAAGTAGTCGCACCAGGCCTTAAGATTCTCAAGGTTCTCATAGGCTGACCCGCCCATGGAAGGCTGAACAATGTACTTTGCACCAACTGCAACATGAGCGTCAATACATTCATCCCACCATGCCATTGTTTCAGCATAGTTTGAAGCATCAGGCAGAGGCCTGCTTGTGTGTGAACTAAGTACAGTCATTCCATTCTCCATGCACAGGGCCTTAAATTCAGCTGGAGAAAGACCATAAAATTTCCCTCCTGAATATCCGGCAGGTTCAACAAAAGTATAACCCATATCCGCAACCTTTTTGATTGCCAGTGGGACATCTCTTCTTATCGAATCGCGGATCGAATACAACTGAAGACCTATATTCTTTGATTTTGGCTTGAATGATGTGGATGTGGCAAGAAACACACCTGCGACAGTCAGTAAAACAACAATGCCGGGTAAATTTTTTATCTTCATCTTTGTAAGGTTTAATTTCGTTGAAAGGTACAATTTTATTTTAAAATTATTCCATATTTTTATCTCAGGTAAAGCAACCATTGGCTGAAAAAAGTCAAAGTGGTTCTACATCATGGTTCATGACTTAGGCGCTTTCGAAACAACACATATTATGACAATAAACAGAAGAAAATTCATAACGAATACGACATTGGCAGGAGCCGGATTGTTTTTTATCAGTACTGAAACCATGGCGGCAGGAAATAAAAAAGGATCCTTTATAAAGACGGGGATCTGTACCTCTTTAACAAACCATAAGCTGGTCACTGAAGCCGGTTACCCCTATATTGAGGAATCAGTTCAGTCTTTTCTTGATCCTCTCAATGACGAAGCTGCCTTTATTAAAAAACTTAATCAGGTAAGAAGTGCCGGAATCAACATTCCCGCATGCAATGTGTTTCTGCCTGGGAAACTCAAAAGTGTCGGTCCCGATGCTGTTCATGATGATATTTTAAAATATGCTGAAACAGCTTTCACAAGGGCAAAGATGGCAGGTGTCGGGATAATAGTCTTCGGCAGCGGTGCTTCCCGTTCCATCCCCGAAGGGTTTTCCCATGAGCAGGCCAGAGAGCAGTTCATTGATCTTTGCCGGAAGATGGGGCCCGTAGCACGCAGACACAAGGTTACAGTTGTCCTTGAACCCCTGAATTCGGGTGAATGCAACTTCCTTAACAGTGTTGCTGAAGGTGGCGAAATGGTAATAGAGACAGATCACCCCAACATAAGGCTTCTTGCCGACATCTTTCATATGCTGAGGGAGAAGGAGGGCCCTGAAAGCATCCTCAGATACGGGAAATACATAAAACACACACATATTGCTGAAAACCGTGAAAGAAGCGCCCCTGGTGTAAATGGTGAAGACTTTACACCATATATTAAAGCGCTGCTCGATATAAATTATAAAGGCATGTTGTCGGTAGAATGCAGCTGGAAGGACATTAATAAAGAGGCTGGTCCTGCCCTGGCCTATGTCAGACAACAGATTGCTGCTTCAGAAGCCCTATAAAAGAAGCAACTTATGAGGTCGCGACTATCCCTGTAAGTTGTTGTTAATGCATATCTACCTGCTTTTAATCGAACAACAACCCCTTAAGGTTCGAAAGAAAAAATAAAGAAAAAACTGATTTTTGTTTGATTTATTAAAAATATAAATACCTTTGTACTTCCAATTGTAAAAATATTGTGATAAACAACTTAAACCATATTATAGCCCTCGTCCTCGTCCTTATTATTGCCAAAGGCTAATGATCCGGGAATAATATGTAGTACATTAAATATACGAAAGCTTTCCGGATCAACCGGAAAGCTTTTTTTTTAAACATTTTTGAAGACATGAAGAATCAGTTAAGAAGTTCAAAGACTATCACGGGCCGTAACATGGCCGGCGCCAGGAGTCTCTGGCGTGCCAACGGCAAGAAGGAGGAACACTTTGGCAAGCCTGTCATTGCAATTGTCAATTCCTTTACCCAGTTTGTACCCGGACATGTACATCTTCACAACACAGGCCAGTTTGTTAAGCATGAAATTGAGAAACACGGGTTTTTTGCTGCCGAATTCAATACTATTGCAATTGATGACGGCATAGCCATGGGACACGATGGCATGCTTTACTCCCTCCCTTCCCGTGAACTTATAGCTGACAGTGTCGAGTATATGTGCAACGCGCACCGGGCTGATGCCATGATATGCATAAGCAACTGCGACAAGATTACTCCCGGGATGCTTATGGCTGCCATGCGCCTCAACATACCGGCCGTATTCGTTTCAGGCGGCCCTATGGAGGCTGGAAGATTTAAGGATAAGTATGTCGACCTGATTGATACCATGGTTTCCGCGGCAGATCCCTCTGTAAGCGATGCTGAGCTTAAAGAACTTGAAATGTCGGCCTGTCCCACCTGTGGTTCATGTTCAGGTATGTTCACAGCCAACTCAATGAACTGCCTTACAGAAGCTCTTGGACTTTCGCTTCCCGGTAACGGAACCCTGGTGGCCACCCACAAAAACCGCGTTGGTCTTTTTGAAAAAGCTGCTGCACTGATTGTTGATATTTCGAAGAAATACTACTATGATGGTGATGAATCTGTTCTTCCCCGTTCGGTTGCCAACAAAAAAGCTTTTATGAACGCAATGTCACTCGACATTGCCATGGGAGGATCGACAAATACTGTTCTTCATCTTCTTGCCGTGGCTCATGAAGCCGGTGTGGATTTCAGGATGAAGGATATCGACGAACTCTCGCGCAGAATACCCAACATATGTAAGGTAGCCCCCAGTTCAGCATACCATGTTCAGGATGTCCACCGTGCCGGAGGCATCTTGGCCATAATGGGAGAACTCAGAAAAAACGGCCTCATTGACGGTTCAGTAAGCCGCGTTGACTATAAGACACTTGACGAGGCTATTGATGACTGGGACATAATGGGTGTGAAAACAAAATCCGAAGCATTCGAATATTTCCGCAGTGCCCCGTCGATGCAAAGAAGCATTGAGATGGGAAGCCAGAACAGCTATTATGATTCGCTCGATAACGACAGGGAAAAAGGTTGTATCAGGGATATTGATCATGCCTATAACCGCGACGGAGGACTTGCAGTGCTGTATGGCAATATAGCCGCCGGAGGATGTATTGTAAAGACAGCCGGTATTGATCCTGCCATCTTCCGTTTTTCGGGTCCCGCGGTGGTTTTTGAATCGCAGGAAGATGCTGTTGAAGGAATCCTGGGAGGAAAGGTAAAGGAAGGAGATGTGGTGATCATCACCTTCGAAGGACCAAAAGGGGGACCCGGAATGCAGGAAATGCTCTATCCTACCTCCTATCTGAAATCCTTAGGTCTTGACAAGAAATGTGCCCTGATCACTGACGGACGCTTCTCAGGTGGTACATCAGGCCTTTCAATAGGCCATGTCTCCCCCGAAGCTGCGGCAGGAGGAAATATTTCTGTCATAAGTAACGGAGACATCATAGAGATCGATATTACAGCAAGAAAGATCAATGTCCTGCTCACCGACATGCAGATAGCTGAACGTCACGCAGGGGAAAGGGTAAAAGGATCTGCCGCTTACAAACCCGCTACAAGGAAGAGGATGGTGCCGGCCTCACTTAAGGCCTATGCCCTCCTTGTAACATCAGCTGACAAAGGAGCTGTAAGACAGATAGAAACAGAGAAATAACAGAAAATTTACTATAATTCTAAAATAAGACAAGATCTTTATGAAGAGTGAGAAAGAAACATTACAGGCTGTCATGCAGACCAACGGATATGAAAGCATTTCCGGTGGTGAAGCCCTGCTTAAATGTCTCATCGAGGAAGGAGTTGACACGATTTTCGGTTATCCTGGGGGAGCTATAATGCCCGTTTATGATAAGTTACTTGACTACGAAGACAGAATTAAGCACATCCTTACACGTCACGAGCAGGGCGCGGCTCATGCGGCCCAGGCCTATGCCATGGTCACAGGGAAACCCGGAGTCTGTTTTGCCACATCCGGCCCCGGAGCTACAAACCTTATAACCGGAATAGCCAATGCTTTTCTCGATTCAGTACCCGTTGTGTTTGTAACGGCACAGGTCGTTTCAAGCCTCATCGGAACAGATGCCTTCCAGGAGACTGATATACTGGGTGTGTCTATGCCTGTTACCAAGTGGAACGCCCAGGTTAAAAAAGCCCAGGACATCCCCGAGGTAATGGCCAAAGCCTTCTATATAGCAAAAACAGGCCGGCCCGGACCCGTGCTGGTTGATATTGCAAAGGATGCCCAGATCGAAAAGCTTAACTATAAATACAAAAAATGCAATTATATAAGAAGCTATAATCCCATTCTGCCTCTTCAGACCCGTTCACTTGAATCGGCGGCTATAATGATAAACCATGCAGAGAAACCTCTGATACTGGCCGGACATGGCATCCTTATATCTGGTGCTGAAGACCACATGCTAAGGTTCGCTGAGAAAACCGGAATCCCTGTTGCCGTTACCCTCCTGGGGCTGTCGGCTTTCCCTTCGGGGCACCGCCTGTTTGCAGGCTTACTGGGGATGCATGGTAATTATGGGGCCAATGTGCTTACCAATGAAGCAGACCTAATAATTGCTATCGGAATGAGGTTCGACGACAGGGTTACGGGTAATCTTAAGAAATATGCAAAAAAAGCAAGGATAATCCATATTGAGATAGATGAAGCCGAGATAAACAAGAACGTACCTGTTGATGTCGGAATAAATAATGACGCCAGGGATGCCCTCTCCTACCTTATGCCTCTGGTTAAGGAAAAAACATATGAATCGTGGATAAGGGAGTTCAGGGTTCTCGATAAGATTGAACACGAAAAAGTATCCAAACCCGAGACTAAACCCGAATCGGGAAAGATAAGGATGGGTGAAGTAGTAAGACTTGTTTCGGAAATGACAGATGGCAATGCCATCGCAGTCACTGATGTAGGACAGAACCAGATGTCGGTTGCAAGGTACTTCAGATTCACAAAACCAAATAGCTTTGTGACCTCAGGGGGAATGGGGACCATGGGCTTCGGATTACCTGCAGCAGTTGGTGCCAAAGTAGGAAAACCCGAAACACAGGTAGTAACCTTCCTTGGTGACGGAGGCTTCCAGATGACCATTCAGGAGCTTGGAACAATTCTCCAGTACAAAATCCCCGTCAAGATAGTCCTTCTCAACAACAGCTTTCTCGGTATGGTCAGACAATGGCAGGATATGTTCTTTGATAAGAGATATGCTTCAACCGAACTTATTAATCCTGACTTCCAGACTATAGCCAAAGGTTACAGCATACCTGCACGGCTGGTAAGCGAGAGAGCAGACCTTCAGGAAGCCGTTTCAGAAATGCTTGACTCGGCCGGCCCATACCTTCTGGAAGTGATTATAGAAAAGGAAGCCAATGTACTGCCTATGGTAGAACCAGGATCTTCGGTGTCGGAGATAAGACTGGTCTGACATATAAATGTTTATGGGCTTATTATTATTCAGATAGAAAAGAAAAATGACCGGTGTAAGCCAATGTAAGAAAATTTAATACTGCCCGGAAAAAGATAAAACACAAGGAAATGGAACTCACATGTATAACTAATACAAACACACATATATAAAATTTTCAGACATGGGGTTACATCAGACCAATAAAATAAAGACTATATACGGATGAAAAAAGAGTTTACAGTATCGCTGTTCACCGAGAATCATATCGGCATTATGAGCCAGATAACCATTATTCTTACAAGGAGGCAGATAAATATTGAAAGTATCACAGCCTCCGAATCAGCCGTCAAAGGCGTTTCAATACTTACACTTGTTGTCCGGACCAGCGAAGAGATGGTTCAGAAAGTTGCCAGGCAGATGGGAAAGCTTGTCGATGTACTTAAAGTTTTTGTACATAACTCCGACGAAATCATCTACCAGGAACTGGCGCTTTACAAGGTAAGCACCAAGGGGCTCATGTCGGGCGATATCATTGACCGAATGGTAAGAGCCCATCATGCAAGAATCCTTGAGATGACACCCGAATACACGGTTATTGAAAAGACAGGACATAAAACGGAAATTAATGATCTCCTCCATGAACTGGAGCCGTGCGGTGTTTTACAGTTTGTCCGGTCAGGCCGTGTCGCAGTTACCAGACAGGTTAAGGAGCTTAATGCCTACCTCCATGAAATGGACGAGGCAAATCCCAACAGACCTGAGAGGTTGGAAATGTTTAATTAAGAATACCAGTGTGACAGTATCCATTGGAAAAAAGATTATAATAACTAATGTAAAAATTTAATACCATGGCAAAAATCGATTTTGGCGGAGTCCTTGAGACAGTTGTTACAAGAGAAGAATTCCCTCTTTCAAAGGCACGCGAAGTACTTAAAGATGAAGTTATTGCTGTTATCGGCTACGGAGTTCAGGGACCTGCCCAGGCTCAGAACATGAAAGACAACGGGATCAACGTAATCATCGGACAGGCTCCCGAATTCAAGGCCGACTGGGACAGGGCAGTTGCTGACGGCTTCGTTCCGGGCAAGACTCTTTTCACAGTTGAAGAAGCAGCCACAAAGGCTACCATCATCCAGTATCTTGTATCTGATGCTGCTCAAAGGATACTCTGGCCAAAACTCAAACCCTGTCTTAAAAAAGGTGATGCACTTTATTTCTCTCATGGTTTTTCAATCACCTATAAAGATCATACCGGAGTAATTCCCCCGCCCGACATTGACGTAATAATGGTTGCTCCCAAAGGTTCAGGCACAAGCGTTCGAAGGAACTTCCTGGCCGGCACCGGAATAAACTCAAGCTTCTCGGTATTTCAGGATTTCACAGGAAGAGCTACTGACAGAACCCTGGCGCTTGGTATAGCCATCGGATCGGGATATCTCTTCCCCACCACCTTCGAAAGAGAAGTTTACAGTGACCTTACAGGTGAGCGTGGTGTGCTGATGGGTGCCCTTGCCGGAATTATGGATGCCCAGTATCAGGTTCTGCGCGAGAACGGACACACACCTTCCGAAGCTTTCAATGAGACAGTTGAAGAGCTTACCCAGAGTCTTATCAGACTTGTCGACGAGAAGGGAATGGACTGGATGTATGCAAACTGCAGCGCTACCGCTCAGAGGGGTGCTCTTGACTGGCGTCCGAAATTCATGGAAGCCACACTCCCCGTTTTTAAGGATCTCTATAACAAGGTAAGGTCGGGAGAAGAGTGCGTGAGGGTTCTGGAATCAACAGGCTCGCCCGACTACAAACAGGTTCTCAATGCTGAACTGAATGAACTCGGCAATTCAGAGATCTGGAGAACAGGCGCTTCAGTAAGAAAACTGAGACCCGCCAATTAGTAAACGTTAATATTTTTTAAGTAATGGAAGAAAAAGTAATAATTTTCGATACTACCCTCAGAGACGGTGAGCAGGTGCCCGGATGCCAGCTGAATACAATTGAAAAGATCCAGGTGGCCCAGGCTCTGGAAGCTCTTGGTGTCGACGTAATTGAGGCTGGCTTCCCAATATCAAGCCCTGGTGATTTCAGATCGGTGGTCGAGATATCAAAAGCTATTACAAATCCGGTGATATGTGCACTGACCAGGGCCGTCAAGAAAGATATTGAAGTTGCTGCCGAAGCCCTGCAGTTTGCAAAGAAGAAAAGGATTCATACTGGAATCGGCACCTCTCCCTTTCATATAAAATACAAAATCAAAACAACTCCTGAAGAGATAATCAGAAGAGCTGTTGATGCTGTGAAATATGCAAGGAAATTTGTTGACGACGTTGAATTCTATGCCGAAGATGCAGGAAGAAGCGAAGACGAATATCTTGCAAAAGTAATTGAGGCTGTAATCGATGCCGGAGCTACTGTTGTCAATATCCCTGACACTACAGGCTATTGCCTGCCAGAAGGTTACGGAGCAAAGATCAGGTATCTCATGGAGAACGTCCCAAACATCGACAGGGCAATCATCTCGACACATTGCCACAACGATCTGGGAATGGCTACTGCAAATACAATAATGGGGGTTATCAACGGTGCCCGCCAGGTAGAAGTAACCATGAACGGTATAGGAGAAAGGGCAGGTAACACAGCCCTTGAGGAAATTGCAATGATACTTAAGAGCCATCACTCAATAAACCTCGGAACCAATATCAATTCCAAACTTATCTCTTCGACAAGCAAACTGGTATCATCTCTGATGAGCATGCCCGTACAGCCAAACAAAGCCATTGTCGGCAGGAACGCTTTCGCCCACTCCTCAGGTATCCACCAGGATGGTGTACTTAAGAACAGGGAGAACTACGAAATCATCGATCCCCATGAAGTCGGCATTAAGGATTCGTCTATAATCCTTACTGCACGCAGCGGAAGGGCCGCACTTAATCACAGGCTCGAACTGCTCGGATTCAACTTCGGCAAGGAAGAGCTTGATGATATCTACCACCGTTTCCTTACCCTTGCCGACAAGAAGAAAGAAATCAATGATGAGGATATCAGGATACTTACCGGAGAGGTTTTCGGAGGCGAGAAATCGCTTAAACTCGAACAGCTTCAGGTAACCTGCGGAAAATCAGCGATCCCAGTTGCCACGGTAGGCATAAGGATAAACGGAGAGATCCACACCTCTACCGCCACGGGCAACGGACCCATCGACGCAGCCTTTACTGCAGTCAAGCACCTGATAAGTAAAACAGTTCACCTCGAGGAGTTCCTTATCCAGGCTATAACCAAAGGAAGTGATGACATTGGGAAAGTTCATATCCAGATAATACACGAAGAGAAGAGCTATTACGGTTTCTCAGCCCATACAGATATTGTGACCGCTTCGGTGGAAGCCTTTATCGACGCCATTTCAAAAATAAAGTAAATAATTTGTTCCCCGATGATCCTCTGAAGCCACGTTTCTGAATGTCAGAATTCAGAACGCGGCTCAGAGAAATCACCTGACGAACTTATTCAGAAAAGAAAAACATTGCCAATGGAAGCGAAGACACTTTTTGACAAGATATGGGATTCACATGTGGTCCGTTCAATAGAAGGAGGACCGGATGTCCTGTACATTGATCAGCACTACATTCATGAGGTGACAAGTCCCCAGGCCTTTAACGGCCTGAGAAAAAGGGGTATAAAGGCTTTCAGACCCGGCCGTACTCTTGCCACTGCCGATCATAACATTCCAACCAGGGATCAGCATCTTCCTATAAGGGAAGAGCTTTCGCGGATACAGGTGGCCCAGCTTGAGGCAAACTGCAATGAATTCGGGATCACTCTTTTCGGGCTTAACCACGGGAAGAATGGAATCGTGCATGTAATAGGACCAGAACTGGGCTATACAAGGCCGGGCATGACCATTGTATGTGGCGACAGCCATACCTCTACTCACGGAGCCTTCGGCACCATAGCCTTCGGTATAGGCACAAGCGAGGTCGAAATGGTTCTTGCCACTCAGTGCATCCTCCAGCCCAAACCAAAAAAGATGAGAATCACCGTCAATGGCAGACTTCAGAAAGGAGTGACTTCCAAAGATATGATCATGTTCATAATCTCACAGTTATCAACTGGCGGAGCCACAGGCTACTTTGTTGAGTTTGCAGGTTCTGCCGTAGAGGATCTGAGCATGGAAGCCAGGATGACAGTATGCAACATGAGTATCGAGATGGGTGCACGTGGCGGACTTATCGCTACCGACGCCAAAACAATCAGCTACCTCGAGAAGGTTCCAGGTCTGAAGGACCAGCCAGGATGGAAGGACTCGGTCGTGCAATGGCTGGAACTCAGAAGTGATCAGGGTGCTGTCTTCGACCGCGAACTTGAGTTCAGCGCAACCGACATAAAGCCAATGATAACCTATGGAACCAACCCCGGCATGGGAATTGCTATCGACAGCTCTATCCCTTGTCTGACCGACATCAAGGGAGAAGCATCTGCATCCTTCCTTAAGTCACTTGATTACATGGGATTCACACCGGGCATGCTTATAGCCGGACATCCGATCGACTATGTGTTCCTTGGAAGCTGTACCAACGGCAGAATTGAAGATCTCAGGGCTTTCGCCAACATGGTCAGAGGCAGGAAAAAAGCCCCCGGGGTTACTGCCCTTATAGTCCCGGGCTCCAAGCTTGTTGAACAACAGGCAATAAAAGAAGGTCTTACTGAAATTCTTGAAGAAGCAGGGTTTGAATTCAGACAACCTGGATGCTCGTCATGCCTGGCCATGAACGAAGATAAGATACCTGAAGGCAAATATGCAGTCTCAACATCAAACAGGAATTTTGAAGGACGACAGGGACCCGGTGCCAGGACCCTTCTTGCCAGTCCTCTCACTGCAGCTGCGGCCGCCTTAACAGGGAAAATAACCGATCCGCGTGAATTTATTGACTAACGATATTAATCTGTACCAACATGCCAAAAGAAAAATTTGAGATACTCGAATCTACCTGCGTACCCCTGCCTCTTGAAAATGTCGATACTGACCAGATTATACCGGCAAGGTTCCTCAGCGCAACATCCAGGGATGGTTTCGGAGATAATCTCTTCCGCGACTGGAGGTTTGAAAAGGATGGATCACCAAATCCGGGTTTTGTGCTTAACAATACCCGCTTCAACGGGAAGATTCTTGTTGCCGGAAAAAACTTCGGAAGCGGATCCAGCCGTGAACATGCCGTATGGGCCGTTTACGATTACGGATTCAGAGCCGTTATCTCGAGTTTCTTTGCCGATATATTTAAAAACAACGCCCTGAATAACGGGCTTCTGCCAGTTGTGGTAAGTGATAAATTTCTGCAGAACCTTCTTGCTCTTATAGCCAGGAAACCAGATACCATGATAAGGATCGACCTTTTCAACCAGGCAGTTACTGTTCCGGATACCGGCGAAACAGTCAGCTTCGAAATAAATCCCTGGAAGAAGGAGTGTATGATAAAAGGACTTGATGACATCGATTATCTTCTTGGAATAAAAGAACATATAACAGCTTACGAATCAATTGCAAAGAAGTGAGATGAAACCCACATGACTGATTCCGGACACAATAACTGTGAAACAGAGCATGTGCGGTTCCATCGGGCCTTAAAAATAAAAAATACATTCGGATGAAAATAGAAATAATGGATACCACTCTCAGGGATGGTGAACAGACACAGGGAGTTTCCTATTCCCCACCCGAGAAACTCCATATAGCCTCTCTCCTCCTTAAAGATGTTAGGGTCGACCGTATTGAAGTTGCTTCAGCAAGAGTTTCAACCGGCGAATTTGAAGCCCTCAGGAGAATAACAGGCTGGGCCAGGCAGAACGACCTCCATCATAAGGTTGAAGTGCTGGGTTTTGTCGACGGAGACATATCCCTTAACTGGATAAACGACGCAGGAGGTAAAGTTATCAACCTCCTCTGCAAGGGATCACTCCGTCACCTTGAGAAACAGCTGAGGAAAACTCCTGATCAGCATATAGGTGATATACGTGCCATTGTCGACAAAGCCGGCCGGATGAATATGGAGGTCAACATATACCTTGAAGACTGGTCAAACGGTATACTCAACTCCGAAGACTACGTCTGCTATATGGTTGAAGCTCTCAAGGCTGAAAACATAAAAAGGATAATGCTTCCCGACACTCTCGGTATTCTGAATCCCGACCAGACATATGAGCTGTGCAGCAAAATGACAGAAAGGTATCCTGACGTACATTTTGATTTTCATTCACATAACGACTACGACCTGGCTGTGGCAAACATCATGTCAGCAGTCAGGGCTGGAATAAAAGGTGTCCACACAACTGTAAACGGACTTGGAGAAAGAGCAGGCAATGCACCGCTTTCAAGCGTAATTGGAGTGCTCCGCGACCACCTTGGAGCCGAAATCAATGCTGTTGAACAGGAGATCACCAAGACAAGTAAAATAGTCGAGACCTTCAGCGGAATAAGAATACCTGTAAACAAACCTATTATCGGAGAAAACGTGTTTACCCAAACCTCGGGAGTTCATGCCGACGGAGACAGCAAAGACAACCTATATTTCAACAACCTTCTACCTGAACGCTTCGGAAGGAAAAGAAAATATGCCCTGGGCAAACAGTCGGGTAAAGCAACAATAAAGAAAAACCTTGAAGAGTTCGGACTCGACCTCAGTCCCGAGTCACTTGCCAAAGTAACCCAAAGGGTAATCGAACTCGGCGACAAGAAAGAGAATGTCACCTCTGAAGACCTTCCTTTCATAATTTCCGATGTTCTTGGCGATGACACGACCGAATATAAGATCTTCATCAAGAACTACTCACTGTCGCTTTCATTTGGCCTTAAGCCTTTTGCTAGTGTCCAGATAGATATCGACGGCAACCTGTACCAGGAGACCTCGTCAGGCGACGGGCAATATGATGCATTCATGAAAGCTTTAAGGATAATCTATGACCGCCTTGGAAAAGAACTTCCTGTTCTTGCCGATTATGAGGTTTCAATACCTCCGGGTGGTAAGACTGATGCTCTTGTCGAAACAGTAATATCATGGAAGATGAAGGACCGGGAGTTCAGAACCAAGGGACTTGATGCCGACCAGACCGAATCGGCCATCAAGGCAACCGAAAGAATGCTTAACATAATCGAGGGACTAAATGATCGCGATAACAAACACTCAGTCCCGGAAACATCATCCCAGCTTTAAATGTCAAACCCACAATAAAAATTGATACAATATGAAGAAATCTTACAATATCGCTGTTATAGGCGGTGATGGAACCGGCCCTGAAGTCGTCAGAGAAGGCAGGAAAGTACTTGAAGCTGCAGCTTCAAAATACGGATTCTCAATGAATTTCCATGAATTTGATTTCGGAGGTGAACGTTACCTCAGAACAGGTGAGATCCTTCCCGACAACGCCGCTGAAGAACTCCTTAAATTTGATTCTATCTTCCTTGGGGCCATTGGTCATCCTGATGTAAAACCCGGGATACTTGAAAAAGGAATACTCCTTAAATTAAGATTTGAACTCGACCAGTATATTAACCTGCGCCCTGTCAAACTATATCCCGGAGTGGCAACCCCCCTTAAAGACAAAGGACCGGAACATATTGATTATGTTGTTGTAAGAGAAAACAC
>CAZXSW010000005.1:20296-38537 GCA_964642615.1 uncultured Rikenellaceae bacterium
GATGCAACCTGTATGTGGATGATCAAGAATCCTGAATGGTTCGACGTTATTGTAACAACAAACATGTTCGGCGACATAATCACCGATCTGGGCGCCATTACCCAGGGCGGAATGGGTATTGCAGCCGGAGGCAATATTAATCCTTCCGGTGTCTCTATGTTCGAACCTATAGGTGGATCAGCCCCAAAATATACGGGCAAGAACATAATCAACCCGCTTGCCTCAATATCGGCAGGTGCAATGATGCTCGAACATCTTGGCGAAGAAACAGCGGCTAAAGCCATTGAGAACGCCATTATGGATGTCACGGCCAACAAGCTTAAGGATATGGGAGCCGGAAAAATGGGATACTCAACAACCCAGGTAGGTGACCTGGTGGCTGAAAGAGTTTAACACACCGTTTATCCGGGCTTGTTAAAGACATGCTCTCATTCAGACACGACCGGGATTACTTTTTTTGATTTTTAAGCCTGAGAATAATAATTATTAAAAAAAGTATATCTTTGTGTTCACAAAAATTACAAATGAACAGTAAAATGTTATTTCATCATCATCATCTTCATACTTGCTCTCAGGCGAGATGAATATGATATGTGGTAACTGTAAAAAATATCATAAACCCGTCTGAGCTGATCAGGCGGGTTTTTTTCTGCCGGACCAGCCCGGATAAATAAAACAAATTGAAAATGAGTGTACTTAAAATTGCAATCCAGAAAACAGGCCGTCTGAGTGAGAATTCACGTAAACTTCTTGAAGAATGCGGGATAAAGATATCAAACGGGGCAAATGTCCTGAAGTCGGCAGCCGGAAACTTTCCCATAGAGGTCCTTTATCTCAGGGATGACGACATACCACAGTATGTCGAGCAGCAGGTTGCCGATATCGGAATCCTTGGTGAGAACATGGTGTTTGAGAACGACAAGGAAGTTGATATCCTTGAGCAGCTGGGCTTTGCTCACTGCCGCCTGTCTCTTGCCATCCCAAAGGAAGATTCATTCACCGGTGCTGAGTATCTGATGGACAAGAAGATTGCAACCAGCTATCCCAATCTCCTTAAAGGCTACCTTAAAAAGAATAATGTAAGGGCTCAGATCGAAGAGATAAGCGGCAGTGTCGAAATAGCACCGGGTATCGGCCTCGCCGATGCAGTATGTGATATTGTGAGTTCAGGAACAACACTGCTTACCAACGGACTTAAGGAAGTTGTCACCATACTTAAGAGCCAGGCTGTTATAATAGCCAACCGCAATCTTGACGATGGTAAAAAGGAGATCCTCGAAAGGCTGCTCTTCAGGATCAGGGCTGTCAAAAATGCAAAAGAGAACAAGTACATCCTCCTTAACGCACCGCAGGATGCCATTCAGGAGATCTGCAGGATACTACCGGGCATGAAGAGCCCCACCATCCTTCCCCTTGTCGAAGAGGGCTGGTGCAGTCTTCACTCAGTTGTAAGAGAGGATGATTTCTGGGAGAGAATCAGCCAGCTTAAAAAGGCAGGCGCTGAAGGAATACTCGTTATACCTATCGAAAAAATGATAACCTAATGGAAACATTTTTATTGCCTGAACCCGGACAATGGGAAACACTCTGCCGAAGACCGGTTATGGAAAGGAAGGACCTTGAACTTAAATGCCGTGAGATACTAGGCCGTGTCAGATCAGAAGGTGACAAAGCCCTGGCAGAATACTCAGAGATGTTTGACGGCATCCGTCCCGCTTCGCTGCGCGTCAGCAATGAGGAGATTGAAGAAGCCGTACTTAAGGTTCCCGATGACCTTAAAAAAGCGATCCTTACTGCAAGGGAAAACATAACCCGTTTCCATTCGGTTCAGCTGTGTAAGGAGCCCGTCGTGGAAACTACCCCGGGAGTAAGATGCTGGAGGAAGAGCCTGGCCCTAGAAAAAGTGGGTATATATGTCCCGGGTGGTAACGCACCCCTGTTCTCGACAGTACTTATGCTTGCCATCCCGGCCGGGCTGGCCGGCTGCAGCGAAGTAATAATGTGTACCCCTCCGGAGCGCGATGGAACAATCAATCCGGTGATCCTCTACAGCGCATCTGTAACAGGCGTTACAGCCATCTTTAAAACGGGAGGTGCGCAGGCTGTTGCTGCCATGGCTTACGGCACAGAAACAGTACCGCCTGTGGATAAGATTTTCGGGCCGGGGAACCAGTATGTCACCATGGCCAAGGAACTGGTCCAGCTCGACGGCGTTCCGGTCGACATGCCTGCCGGACCCAGTGAGGTTCTTGTAATAGCCGACACTACATCCGTTCCTGCTTTCGTGGCTGCCGACCTCCTTTCTCAGGCCGAACACGGACCCGACAGCCAGGTAATCCTGCTTACCGACAATGAGTCTGTGATCGGGCAGGTGGCTGACGAGATAAAAAGACAGACTGAACTACTTCCCCGGAAGGATATTGTACTCAAATCCCTTGAAAAAAGCAAGGCCATTCTCCTGTCATCTGTCGACAACTGCATAAGATTCAGCAACATCTATGCACCCGAACACCTTATAATTGCCACAGCCGAAGCAGTTTCTCTGGCTGAAGGGGTGACAAACGCCGGATCGGTATTCCTCGGAAACTATAGCTGCGAAAGTTCGGGCGACTATGCCACAGGTACAAACCATACACTCCCTACAAACGGTGCGGCAAGAAACTACAGTGGGGTATCGGTCGACAGCTTTATTAAAAAGATCACCTTCCAGGAGGTCTCACCCGAAGGGATGCTCAGGCTGGGACCCGTAGTAGCAATAATGGCTGAAGCAGAGAAACTCCAAGCCCACAGAAATGCAGTTACAATAAGACTTAATTCGCTTAAAAATGTTTGATTTAGATAAGCTTGTCAGAGAAAATGTAAGGAACCTGATCCCCTATTCATGCGCAAGAAATGAGTTTCAGGGGACAGAAGGCGTTTTCCTTGATGCAAACGAAAATCCCTTCGGGGCGCTTAACAGGTATCCCGATCCATTCCAGTCCGAACTTAAGGAAGCTATAAGTAAAATCAAAGAGGTCCCTTCAAGGAATATCTTTCTGGGCAACGGCTCTGACGAAATAATAGATCTCTGTTACAGGATCTTCTGTTCTCCCGGAAAAGACAAGGCCCTTACATTTCATCCCACTTATGGCATGTACGAGGTGTCGGCAGCTATCAATGATGTCAGACTTATAAAAATTGACCTCAGCAGTGACTTCAACATTGACCCCCCAACGGTACTGCCTTATCTCGATGACCCCTCAATTAAACTGATCTTTATTTGTTCTCCGAACAACCCTTCGGGTAACTGTATGAATCACTCTGTTGTTGAAGACATAATATCGCGGTTCAGCGGAATGGTAGTCGTTGATGAGGCTTATAATGATTTCTCAGGCAAACCCTCGTTCAGGTTTTCGATTGAGAAATATCCCAACCTTATTGTGATGCAGACCTTCAGCAAGGCGCTTGGTCTGGCTGCTGCCAGAATAGGGATGGCCTTTACATCTCCCGAAGTTATAAGCTACTTCAACAAGATGAAACCTCCGTACAACATAAGCACCATTAACCAGAAGGCTGCTCTCAATAAACTTGAAAGGATCGATGCTTACCAGACCGAGGTTAAAAAGATCATCGGAGAAAGAGAAAGGCTTATGAGCATTTTAGAAAAAATAAGTATAATTGAAAAGGTATTCCCATCCGACTCCAACTTCATTCTTGTTAAGGTTAAAGACGCAGATAATCTGTACGAACAGCTTAAGAGCAGACAAATAATAATTAGGAACAGGAACAGGATAGCAGAGGGTTGCCTTAGGATAACAGTGGGGTCGCGGACTGAAAACGACAAACTAATCACTACCTTAAAGAAACTTGCCAAATGAAGAAAGTCCTCTTTATTGACCGTGACGGTACCATAATTACCGAGCCTCTGGATGAACAGGTCGACTCTATAGATGAATTTGGATTCCTGCCGGGTGTTATAACGGCTCTCTCAGCTATTGCCAGGGAGACAGACTATGAGCTGGTTATAGTGACAAATCAGGATGGACTGGGAACAGCCTCTTTCCCTGAAGAGACCTTCTGGCCATCGCACAACAAGATGCTTCAGATACTCAGTGGTGAAGGGGTTAAGTTCGCCGAAATCTTTATAGACAGAACCTTCCCCGAAGAAAATGCTCCCACAAGGAAACCTGGGACCGCTATGCTAACCCAATATCTGGCCGGTGGCATTGACCTCAAATCATCATATGTCATCGGCGACCGGATAACCGATATGGAACTGGCAGCCAACCTTGGGTGCAACGGCATTCTTATAGGCAGCAATCCATCCCCTCTTGCCCTGTTCAATACAACCGACTGGCACGAGATATACAGGTTTCTGAAAGCCATCCCAAGAAAAGCCTTCATCGAAAGGAAGACAAATGAGACAAGTATATCGGTGGGGATAAACCTCGACGGCAGCGGAAAAAGTAATATTGAAACCGGGATAGGATTTCTCGACCATATGCTCGAACAGGTTGCCAGGCATGGTGAAACAGACCTTAATATAAGGGCAAAGGGAGACCTCCACGTTGATCTGCATCACACTATTGAAGACATTGCAATCACCCTGGGTGAAGCTGTCAGGAAAGCCCTCGGCAGCAAGAAAGGTATTGAAAGGTACGGATTCCTGCTTCCCATGGATGACTCGCTGGCACAGGCAGCCATCGACTTCAGCGGCAGACCATGGCTTGTATGGGATGTTCCCTTTAAAGGCGAAAAAACAGGAGAGATACCTGTTGAAATGTTCTTCCATTTTTTTAAGTCATTCAGCGACAGTGCCGGCTGCAACCTTAATATAAGGGCAGAAGGAGACAACGACCATCACAGGGCTGAAGCTGTCTTCAAGGCCTTTGCCAAAGCGTTCAGAATGGCTGTCAGACATACCGACAACTATAACCTTCCTTCAACCAAGGGAACCTTATGATAGCTATCCTTAAATATAATGCCGGAAACATACTTTCGGTGAAAAACGCTCTCGACCGCCTGGGATATGAAAGCAAAGTCACAGATGACCACAATGAGATATCCCGTGCTGATAAAGTGATTATCCCCGGTGTCGGAGAAGCCAGCTCGGCTATGAGATACCTGAAGGAACATGGACTCGACCGGATCATTCTGGCTCTTGAACAACCAGTACTGGGCATCTGCCTTGGTCTTCAGCTTATGTGCCGTTACTCCGATGAAGGCAGCGTCAGATGTCTTGGAATCTTCGATTCGACAGTAAAGAAATTCCCGCCCTTCGATAAGGTTCCCCACATGGGATGGAACAGCTTCTCCGCCCTGAAGGGTGAACTTTTTAAAGGAATAAATGCAGGCGACGACGTTTATTATGTACATAGCTACTATGCCGAGATAGCCCCGTGTACCCTTGCCATCTGCGATTATGTGCTGCCCTTCAGTGCCGCCATGAAAAAAAACAACTTTTTTGCTACCCAGTTCCATCCTGAGAAGTCGGCAGGAACCGGGATCAGAATATTTAAAAATTTTCTTGAATTATGAGGATTATTATAGCCATCGATATAATTGAAGGCAAGTGTGTAAGACTTACCAAAGGGGACTATTCAACCAGGAAGATATATAATTCCGATCCGCTCGATATGGCAAAACAGATCGAAGATCATGGGATAGAATATCTTCATCTTGTTGACCTTGATGGTGCAAAAAGCAAAAAGGTAATCAACCACAGGGTGCTTGAACAGATAGTGTCGAAGACCTCCCTTACTGTAGACTTCGGGGGAGGAATAAGGTCGTACGACGATCTGCGCATCGCTTTCGCTTGCGGTGCCTCCCAGGTAACCTGCGGAACTATATCAGCTTCCGACCCTGCTCTGTTCATCGATTGGCTCGGGATGTTCGGCGCCGATAAAATAATACTGGGAGCCGATTCGGTTAACAGAAAGATATCGACCGAAGGATGGCTAGAAAATACAGAAACCGATATAATCAATTTTGTTAAGAGTTATGTTCTCAAGGGTGTCAGGTATACTGTATGTACAGATATTGAAAAAGACGGAATGCTTCTGGGACCTTCATTTTCACTCTACAAAGATATTCTTGAAGCAGTAAGTATAAACCTTATTGCAAGCGGAGGAGTTACCACCGAAGAAGATATCCTGGAGCTCAGAAGCCTGGGATGCGAAGGCGCTATAATCGGAAAGGCGCTGTATGAAGGATTGTTAAACCTTAAACAAATTAGCCGTTTATGTTGAAGAAAAGAATTATACCATGCCTCGACATAAAGGATGGAAGAACTGTAAAAGGTATCAACTTCGTTGATATCCGTGATGCGGGTGACCCCGTGGAACTGGCAAAAAGATATGTCGATGAACGTGCCGATGAACTTGTGTTCCTCGACATAACCGCCACAATCGAAAAACGTAAAACCTTTGCTGACCTTGTGGAAAAGATAGCAGCTGAAATAAACCTGCCCTTCACAGTGGGGGGAGGTATAAAGACAGTTGAGGATGTGTCGGTACTTATTAAGGCGGGAGCCGACAAGGTAAGTATCAACTCGGCTGCAGTAAGAAACCCCGGAATAATAACTGAGATGTCGGCCGAATTCGGAAGCCAGTGCGTGGTGGTTGCAATTGATACCAGACTTGTGGACAATGAATGGATGGTTTTCCTCGACGGAGGCCGGACAGCAACAAACCTGAAGGCAACCGACTGGGCAATAAGGGCTGAACGGCTGGGGGCCGGCGAGATACTCCTTACCTCCATGAATACAGATGGTACCAGGTCGGGATTCTCAATAGACATCACCCGCGATGTAAGTAAGATGGTTAATATCCCCGTCATCGCTTCAGGAGGAGCCGGAACCATGGATCATTTTGTGGATGTATTCACAAAAACGACATGCAGCGCAGCTCTTGCAGCCAGCATCTTCCACTTCGGAGAGATCCCCGTTCCGGAACTTAAGAAATACCTTGCTGCAAGAAAAATTAATGTAAGGTTGTAATGCGACAGTAAAAAAGATTCCCGCTTTTTTAACCAACAGATAAATGTAACACAGGATTAACAATCACATCATGACAGAAATAGATTTCGAAAAAGGAGGCGGCCTGGTCCCGGCAATAATACAGGACTATAATACACTTCAGGTACTTATGACAGGCTATATGAATGAAGAGGCCTATAAAAAAAGTATCGGGGAAGGACGGGTGACATTCTACAGCCGGACAAAAAAAAGACTATGGACAAAGGGAGAGACATCGGGCAATTTCCTTTATATTAAAGACATACAAACAGACTGCGATAATGATGCCCTTCTTATAAAGGTAAACCCGGCTGGTCCGGTATGTCATACAGGATCAACTTCATGCTTCAGTGAGGAAACGGCAAAAGGCTTTATCTACAGGCTCGAGAAAATAATTGAGCAAAGGATAAACGATGATGTAAAGGATTCATACACAAACAAAATTTTCAGGCAGGGTGTTAATAAGATGGCCCAGAAAGTGGGAGAAGAAGCTGTTGAACTGGTTATAGAAGCCAAGGACGGCAACGACGAACTCTTTGTCAACGAAGCTGCCGACCTCGTTTATCACCTTCTCATCCTTCTCCGGTCGAGGAAAATATCATTTACCGATATCGAAAAGATACTCAAGTCGAGGCACGGTGAATAAAGCTTCCCGTGAAATATGGCAGCCACGGGAAGTCTGTCTTTCATCTGAAAGGAGGAGACATAAACTGAAACTGTAAAAAAGCCCTTGCCTTAAAATATTAAATAAAAAATAAGTTTTTTTGATTTTTATTTGATTTTTTAATTTTTCAATTACTTTTGTACATCAGAAACGCACAAAATGAATATTGTATACAACTACTTCTTCTCCTTTTTTTATTCTTTTTTTTATTTTAAAAAGAGATAAGGGGATTTTTGTATACAGATAAGAAAATTATATGAAGCAAGGGTCCCGAAAAAGGGGCCCTTTTTTTTTTAAAAAAATAACATAACAATGAAAATAGCTATACAGGGAGAACAGGGTTGCTTTCACGAAGTTGCAGCGAGGCAGTATTTCAAAACAGAACCACTTGAAATAGTGTCGTGCGCCACTTTTGATCAGACCCTGGCTTCAGTAAAAGAGGGGAATGCCGATCTGGCTATGATGGCAATTGAAAATGCCAGGTCGGGAAGTATGTTATACAACTACAACCTTATCCGCGAGTCGGGGATGAAGGTACTTGGCGAACATAATCTAAGGGTTGTTCAGAACCTGATGGCCCTCCCCGGTCAGTCAATAGCCGATATAAAGCAGATAAGATCGCACCCGATAGCACTTGCACAATGCATGACCTTTCTTAACAAGTACCCTGGAATAACGCTGGTTGAAGCCGACGACACGGCAGGAAGTGCCAGACTGATAAGTGAGAACAGACTTAAGAAAATTGCAGCTATTGCATCGGCCAAGTCAGCTGAGATTTACGGACTTGAGATACTGGCTGCAGGAATAGAGACTTATAAGAAGAACTACACCCGCTTTCTTGTTTTAGGCAGTGAAGATAAGAGTACAGGTGAAGGAGACAAGATATCAATATGTTTTGCTACAGGCCACAGGCCCGGATCCCTTGCCACCGTGCTGGTGATGCTGGCCGGCCTCGACATAAACCTTTCAAAGATACAGTCAGTACCAAGGCTTAACGGAGACTGGGAATACATGTTCTACCTCGATCTGGAACTTCCGCCCGATGCAGATCTTAAGGTTATTACAGGGATTCTTGACAAATACACCAATAGCCTTGAGGTACTGGGAATTTATAATAAAGGAGATATGCTTTATGAAAGTTAAACCCGCCCTAAGAACTGAAAGTGTCAGTGAATACTATTTCTCAGCCAAGCTGAGACAGATTGACAAAATGAGAAAGGAGGGCGCCGATGTCATAAACCTGGGTATAGGCAGTCCCGACCAGCCTCCTTCAGAAAATACAATTGCGCGCCTGGCATCAGAGGCAGCCAGACCCGATGTTCACGGTTATCAGAGCTATATCGGGGCTCCTGCACTGAGAAAAGCTTTTTCCGACTGGTACCTCAGGTACTTCAATGTTACCCTCGACCCTGAAAGCGAGATACTTCCGCTTATCGGAAGCAAGGAAGGAATAATGCATATAAGCATGGCCTTCGTGGATCCCGGTGATGAGGTCCTCATCCCGAATCCTGGCTATCCTACCTACAGCTCTGTAACAAAGCTGACAGGAGGAAAAGTAAGATATTACGACCTTGTTGAGTCGAGGGGCTGGGAACCTGACTTTGAATCACTTGAAGATGAGGACACAGAGAAGGTGAAACTTATGTGGATCAATTATCCCCATATGCCGACAGGCACCCGCGGCTCGATGAAGATGCTCGAGAAATTTGCCGGCTTCGCTCTCAGAAAAAACATACTTATTGTCAACGACAATCCCTACAGCTTCATACTCAACAATGAACATAACAGCCTCCTTGCAGTAACAGGTTCAGGTGACGTGGCTCTTGAGCTTAACTCTCTGAGCAAATCGCACAACATGGCTGGATGGAGGATAGGAATGCTGGCAGGCAACAGTGAATACCTCAGGAGTGTCATAAAGGTAAAGAGTAATATGGACTCGGGCATGTTCCTTCCCATGCAGCTGGCTGCAGCCGAAGCACTCGGAAATCCCGGATCGTGGTATGAGGATGTCAACAGGAAATACTCGGCCAGAAGGAAGCTTGCCGGATCAATAATGGACCTGTTGTCGTGCAGATATGAAAGTGACCAGGTTGGTCTGTTTCTCTGGGGCAGGCTTCCTCAGCAGGAAACCACTTGTGAGGATTTCGTTGAAGAGATACTTGTCAACACCCATGTCTTCGTAACACCCGGATTCATCTTCGGAAGCAACGGCGACCGCTATATAAGGATTTCACTGTGTGCCACTGAAAAAAGACTTGAGGAGGCAGCTGAAAGGATAACGCAATATATCAGACAAAAACAATCATAATTTAAAGCATCATTGTAAATGACAATAGCTGTTATTGGAATAGGACTTATCGGAGGTTCTCTTATGATCGATCTGAGAAAGAGAAACTTTGCCGACCGGATAATCGGGGTGGATGCCAACCCTCAGCATCAGAATATTGCCTTGCTTTGCGGTCTGGTCGACGAAAACGACACTCTCGAGAATGCAGTCGACAGAAGCGACCTTATCATCCTGGGAACGCCGGTCGACACCAACTGCCGGATGCTGCCGGGAATTCTCGACCGGATTCAGGGTACAGGCAAGGTTGTGGCGGATATGGGATCAACAAAAGCCAGCATTGCAAGGGTATCGGATAACCATCCCGGCAGGGGACGGTTCGTAGCAGTTCACCCCATGGCAGGTACTGAGTACTCGGGTCCCCTTGCTGCAATAGGACGTCTGTTCGACTATAAGCCCGCCATCATATGCGACCCTGAAAAAAGCGACAGTGATGCACTATCCCTTATTGAAAAGATGCTTGACATCCTCAATATGAAAAGAGTGTATATGAACTCAAGCGACCACGACATTCACGTGGCATATGTATCCCATATCTCGCACATCACATCTTTTTCCCTGGCCCTAAGCGTCCTGGAAAAGGAAGAGGAAGAGCATAACATTCTCACCCTTGCCAGCGGAGGTTTTGAAAGTACAGTCCGTCTGGCAAAGAGCAGCGGAGATACCTGGGCCCCCATCTTCCTTGAAAACTCCGGATTTATTATTGAAGTAATTGATACCTATCTGGAAAAGATGAAGCTTTTCAGGAAAATGATAGCAGAAAGGGATAAGGAAGGTTTACTTAACCTAATGGAAGAAGCAAACAAAATAAGAAAAATACTACATTAATAATATAAAGCTATGGAACAGGATGTTAAGACTTCGGTCATAAAGCAATGGAGAGGTTACAAAGGCAGACCTTACCTGATTGCAGGACCCTGCAGCGCCGAGAGCGAAGAACAGGTTTTGGAGACAGCCAGGCAGGTTGCCGCGCTTAAGGAGATTTCTGTTTTCAGGGCTGGTATATGGAAACCCAGAACCAGACCAAACTCATTTGAAGGTGTCGGGGTTGAAGGATTAAAGTGGTTAAGGACCGTAAAACAGGAGACCGGACTTCTTGTCGGTACCGAAGTGGCTAATGAGAAACATGTATATGAAGCCCTTAAGTATGGCGTTGACCTGTTATGGATAGGAGCCAGAACCTCGGTTAACCCGTTTACAGTTCAGGAGATCTCCAATGCCCTTAACGGGGTTGATGTTATGGTACTTGTCAAAAATCCTATAAACCCCGATATCGAATTGTGGGTAGGAGCCATTGAGCGTATAGCCAGGGCAGGGATTACATTCCTTGGTGCAATACACCGTGGCTTTTCATCGTATGAAAAAACAACCTACAGAAATCAACCCAACTGGCAGCTTCCTATAGAACTCCGACGACGAATCCCTGACCTTCCCATAATATGTGATCCCAGCCATATATCCGGATCAAGACTTTATCTTCATGAGATCGCCCAGAAAGCCATGGACCTCAACTTCGACGGGCTCATGATCGAATCACATATCAATCCCGATGAAGCTCTCAGCGATGCCGCACAACAGCTTACCCCTAACGATCTCAGGGAACTCCTGAGCAGGCTTATCCTGCGTAATCCGGTTGCTTCCGATCCGAAGGTACTCGATGTACTGGGCGAACTGAGACAACAGATCGACCTTTACGACGACCACCTGCTCGACATCATGGAACAGAGGATGAAAGTGGCAGAAACCATCGGTGCATATAAAAAGGAAAATAATATTACTATATTGCAAAGTGCAAGGTGGGATGAGATCATGAAAAAGGTGATAGCAAAGGGAGTGGCAAAAGGCCTTAGTGCTGAAGTTATTGATGCAATCTTCAAGGCCATCCACCAGGAATCCATAAACCACCAGATGAAAGTGATGAACAACGGATTAAAGAAAGAAGACTAAGAAACACACAGCGCTTCATAAAATGGAAAGATCAGTAGAACCATCATTTGTGGATGGGGACCTCAAGGCTCCTTCATCCAAAAGCATGACCCAGAGAGCTATTGCTGTGGCAATGCTGGCCCCGGGACAAAGCATAATCAGGAACCCCTCCTATTGTGATGATTCTCTGGCAGCAATGAGCATAGCCGTAGGCCTGGGAGCAAAGGTGGAACCCGCCCCCGGTGAGATGAAGATCTCGGGAGGCTACGAAGTAAAAGAGAACAAACTTAACTGCGGCGAATCAGGCCTGGCAATAAGAATGTTCACTCCCGTCGCAGCCCTGTACCCCGAAACCATAACGCTGTCAGGATCAGGATCCCTTAAAAACAGGCCGATGTCGATGATAGGCGAAGCCCTAGTTCAGCTCGGCGTTGACTTCAGCAGCAGGGATGGATACTTGCCCCTTACTGTACGAGGCCCGATAGTGGGAGGAAAGATCGAAATCGATGGTTCTGTCAGTTCCCAGCTTCTTACAGGACTGCTGATAGCCCTGCCACTGGCCGAACACGACTCGCTGATAACAGTCAGAAACCTTAAAAGCAAACCCTATATCGACATGACCCTTGATATCCTTAAGGACTTTGGGATACATGCCGAAAACAATAACTATCAGTCATTTTACATACCTGGAAAACAAAAATATATCGCCCGGGAGTATGAGGTTGAAAGCGACTGGAGCGGAGGGGCCTTTCTTCTGGTTGCCGGCGCAGTTAACGGGAATCTGAGGGTGACCGGACTGAAGCGCGACAGCGCCCAGAGCGATACTGCTATTCTTAAAGCCCTGCAGGATGCCGGAGCCAAAATATCATTCGGAAACGACTACATTGAAATATCACGATCTGAAATGACCTCCTTCACTTTCGATGCCACCGAATCACCCGACCTCTTCCCTCCCCTGACTGCGCTGGCAGCTTACTGCAGGGGAACATCCGTCATCAAGGGTGTTTCCCGACTTGTACATAAAGAAAGTGACCGGGCCAGAGCCCTTAAGGATGAATTTGGAAAACTGGGGATCACCATCTCCATATCAGACGACCTTATGAAGATAACCGGAGGGAGAATTAAAGGGGCAGGTACCGAATCGCATAATGATCACAGAATTGCCATGGCCTTAGCTGTTGCAGCACTCGGTGCTGACGGGAAAGTATCTATCCGCGATTCACATTCCGTTGGTAAATCATACCCGGGATTCTTTGACGACCTCAGAATGGCTGGGGCACTGATCAATGAATGAATGAATTCAGGTAAACTGCCGGGGAAGAAATTATAAACATAAAACACCTGGAAAATAAAAAAAATAAAAAAAATTGTACTTTTTTTTGAAATTAGAAAAATTTAGTACTTTTGAAATCACAAAATCTGTTGCTCCCTGCATACCTGAACAGAATAATCTGAGCGGGACCAGGGGTGAACGGGAAAGTGGAAAATAGATAAAAAACAGTAAGACACAAATGGAAGAAATGAGGGTATATATCTGGTCTTGGCGCAGCTGCAATCAAAAAGCTGTGAAACAGGCCGTTATATAACCATAAGAAGATATATTATGAAAGGGCACGCTGTTCACAGCGTGCCTTTTTTCATTTGAAAAATTAATACTCATAACTTAATACTGAAAAACAATGGAAAAGATCCGGAAAATTTTACTGAGCGAAAATGAAATGCCGCGCCAATGGTATAACATAGTGGCTGATATGCCTAACAAGCCGATGCCTCCGCTGCATCCCGTTACCCGTCAGCCCATTAGTCCAGATGCCCTGTCGGCCGTCTTCCCAACTGAGCTTATAAAGCAGGAGTTGTCGGCAGAGAGGTATATCGACATCCCCGATGAGGTGCGCGACCTGTACTATACATACAGACCCTCTCCCCTGTTAAGGGCTGTCAATCTTGAAAAGGCTCTCGGGACAAAAAGCAAAATCTACTTCAAATATGAAGGAGGCAACTACTCGGGTTCACATAAAGCCAATACAGCCATTGCCCAGGCTTATTACAACAAGCAGGAGGGAGTCCGCAAGATAACCACCGAGACCGGAGCCGGCCAGTGGGGAAGTGCAATGAGCTTCGCATGCCAGCACTTTGGCCTCGAGCTTCTTGTCTTCATGGTTAAAGTCAGCTACGACCAGAAACCCGGGCGCAAGCTTCTTATGAATACATACAACGCCAAAGTGATCGCCTCTCCTTCAACCATGACTGTAGCCGGAAGAAAGGTCCTCGAACAGTATCCCGATTCTCCGGGAAGCCTTGGTATTGCCATATCTGAAGCCATGGAAATAGCAGCATCTGATCCTTATACAAAGTACTCACTCGGTAGCGTTCTCAACCATGTTTCGCTTCACCAGACCATTATAGGCCAGGAAGCACTTCTCCAGATGGAAAAGGCGGGAGACTATCCTGATGTTGTAATTGGCTGCTTCGGCGGTGGATCAAACTTCTCGGGAATAGCATTCCCCTTCCTCAGGGAAGTTATAACAAAGGGAAAGAAGACAAGGCTCGTGGCTGTTGAGCCATCATCTTGTCCTAAACTCACCAAAGGAAAATTCATGTACGACTTCGGCGATTCAGCAGGCATGACTCCTCTGCTACCTATGTTCACACTCGGGCACGATTTCATCCCCGAGAAGATACATGCAGGCGGACTCAGGTATCATGGCGCCGGGGTTCTTGTAAGCCAGTTGCTTAAAGACGGCTTTGTTGAAGCCAAGGCAAAAATGCAGAGGGAATGCTTTGAAGGAGCTGTTCTGTTTGCAAGGACAGAAGGTATCCTTCCGGCTCCCGAATCATCCTACGCCATAGCAGGTGCTCTTGATGAGGCCAGAAGAGCCGACCTTGAAGGTGTTTCAAAGACCATTCTTTTCAACCTCAGCGGCCATGGTCATTTCGACATAACAGCATACGAGAAGTTTTTTGACAACAACCTGCCCGATCATGAGATGACTGACAAGGAGGTGGAGAAAGCTATATCAAGCATCACCTTCCCTTCCTGAATACCATTTATTCTTACCATACAGAAGGCCGGCTCTGATGAGCCGGCCTTCTTATTTAATGACATTGATCCTTCTGCTAAAAGTCTGAATAGGAAGTAGCGTGAAGAAGCATAATATGCGATTTTGACACAGTATTCTTGTATTCCTCAATTGCTGAAAGCTCGGCCCAGCCCGGAGCTGCCCTGAAGGCCTTCCAGCGATCATCATGGGTTGTCATATCCCTGAAAGAGGTCATATACATAAGGTTGGGCTTTTGCTTTCCTGCAAGTACCTTAGCAAAGAATACGGGATTGAAATTAAGCTGCTGAAATAGCGCTATCTCACCTTCATCAAACATTTTAATCTTCTGCGAAGCAAGGTATTCAGTGGCACTCTCATAACTGCGAAGCTCATAAATACGATCTCCAGCAGGAGTATCAAAGGTAGGCGCAACGAACTGCGGCATACCGGCAAACGCCTTTAACAAAATGCTCTCATATCTTACAAAGGGGGGATCATTAAAAGGCGCACTTACAAAACTACTGCTGCTCTCCTGGTATTCCTTATCCTTCTTAAGGATATCGGGAAGTTTGAGATACTGATTAATTGATTTATAAGGAATAAATACATAAATAAGCTTCCCGTAGGCTGTGTCGCTCTCTATGGGTTTGAATACTCCTACCTTGGTTATCCCTGCCTTGTGCAAAGCCGGAATAAATGCATTGCGGAGATAATTATCAACGCTCTCCGACTGTGTCGACTGCTTGACCCTGTATACCTTGATCTCATAATACTGCTGCTTGCCTTTCTGGGCAGCGGCCGTTTCAAAGGATAATGAGAATAAAAACATAAATACCAGGAAAACCACTCCAGCTCCCAAAAATCTCTCTCTTTTCATGTTTATCAGAATTTTGATTATTAATATAATTTATAGTGTTATTGAATTTGCTTTCTCCAGCGATGTCAACCACGAAGTTTCATCCTTAATGGAAGACTAATACATTTTTGAAAAAGCTGTCCATACAGCTTCAGCTTTTTCTTTTGTGAGCTCAGATCCCGACTGAACATAGAACCGGTGGCACAGCCTTATTGACTGACCTTGCTCCAGTGTATGGTTCTTTTTCTCCTGCTTGGGATCGTAGGCATTCTGTCCCAGGTTATTAACTGAAAAGAGTCCGTAACCCCTGGCATGTGCATAAGCAGGATATCCCGGATTATCAGGGTGGTCAAATATACCAAAAGATATTTTGCTGCCATCCTTTGTCCCGGAAAGCAACACCCATTTATTCCTTGTCCCCCATACGGCATCGCCTTTCAGACCTTCACTGGAGCTGTACATGCCTGTAACGCCCGAATTATCTGTAGCCGGCACAGAAGTAGGATTGCCCTTGTCATCGGTGAAAATAAGGGCCTCATCTGAAGGCATCTCAAAAGCCCTGTCAACCCTTATAGCAAAAAGCCCTTCCTTGTTATCGGTGATAGTTACCGGACCATTGACGGCAGTAAGGGTTGTAAGGCGATCAACAGTAAAGGATGTCTTGTCTCCCGAAAAGATGTAACTGGTTCTTTCGCCAAGCAGGGTATTACCCTTATTGTCATTCCAGCTCATTTCAACCTCAAGGACTCCGGTCTTACCGCTTTCTACCTTAATAATCTTACTGTGAACAATGTGCCCGTACGAATCCTTCTTATCAGCCGGTATGGCAGAAGAGTTGTTCCAGAAATCAAGTCCGTTAACATTACCATGGTTGAACCAGATCCCAATATGGTGGGGATGATCAACCCTTTCTCCCTTACGGGGTTCAAGAGGGAAGCCTCTTGTGAGTACCGCACCCCCGGGAGCATGTACGGGATAAAGAAATTGCTTTTCAATTCCTGAAGGAAACCTGTAGGATGTAAAAAAGGCTCCACCTATAAACACATCCACTTTCTGCTGTGCATCGTCCCTTACAAGCTTAACCTGTTGTCCCGCCAGATCGTGAGAAGGCAGGAACAAAATTATCATAACGATTATTACTCCGTGAAACATCCTTCCTGAGAGCCGGTGGTTACGTGAAAGATCTGCTGAGTGTCTTTTCATCCGTATATAATTTTTATTTTAATGGTCTGATGCTCCCGCCCGTGGCGTGACAAGTTACATACCAAAGTATTTTTATATTACTGTTCCTCAGGCTTCCCATTGAAAAGGGAAACCCGGGAACAGCTAAGTAATTTTTAATTTACGAATCCCAATTATAAGGTAACTCTCAGAAGATTTCTCAATACTGGAACACTTTTCCTCCGGCCATGACCTCCTGGGTCTTCTCATCGAATGTTGCCTTCTCACCTGTTCTCAGACAGGCAGTGGTCATGATATTTGCAATAGAGTGGTTATAACCGGCAACAATATCGGCATGGGGTTTTTTACGGTCGCGTACACATTCCATCCAGTTTCTCATGTGGGCATTTGTCATCGGATCGGATCCGGTATTGGCTCCCGTCTCAACCTTAAGACCAGGCAGATCAAATGGCTCAAGCAGATTGGGTTTCATACCCATTGCCCTGGCGTCATTCTCCCTCAGACCACCTGTGTTTGTAATCTTGTTTGTATCGAGATTAAGCATGCCTCCGTTCGAATAATACAGTTCCCTGGTTCCGCCGGCCTCATTGGTGAATCGTGAAGAGTAAACGACCTGAAAACCTGAAGAAAGGTCGTTCGGATCTCCGTAGTCAAATACAGCTGTCATGGTGTCAAAGTTCTGACGGCCGTCCTTCCACAGGTAGATTCCACCATTTGCAGCCACGCTTCTAGGATGGGCAAGTCCGGTAAACCAATGTACAGTATCTATCTGGTGAGCCATCCACTGGCCGGGGATACCTGAAGAATAAGGCCAGAACAGCCTGAATTCAAGATACTTTCTGGGGTCCCAAGCAGCAGTAGGCCTGTTCATCTGGTATCTCTTCCAGTCGGTATCAGCCTCCCTTATGACAGGTGTAAGCTGAGGTCTCCTCCAACGGCCGGGCTGGTTGACGTTCCATGTCATCTCAACCATCACAATAGCTCCAAACTTACCCGACTTTATATACTCATCGGCAGCAATATAATTGGCTGCACTCCTTCTCTGGGAGCCTATCTGGACTATCTTACCCGTTTTCTGAACAGCTTTAAGGGCTACGCGTGCATCGGCCATGGTTTCGGCAAAAGGTTTTTCAACATAGGCGTCCCTTCCAGCCTCAACAGCCTCAGCACAATGAAGTGCATGTTGAAAATCGGCAGTGCTTATTATCACTGCATCAGTGTCTTTCCCTTCATA
>CAZXSW010000005.1:38637-62112 GCA_964642615.1 uncultured Rikenellaceae bacterium
AAATAAAGAAAAGGAGCTGCAGGAACCTCTCAGACAGGTTCATTGTAGTTTTTCTCCTCCTGGATCTTTCTTGCCATCTTTACTATAAAGCCACGGGGGAAAAACCTTACTGCATTTGCCATAAGGGAGTTTTTCAGGCCGTGGATCACAACGGGTTTGCCCTTCATCATTGCCCTGTAACCGGTAAGGGCAACGTCTGCCGCCGAATCCATACTGCGATCCCTGACTAACAGTGGATCACCAAGAGCCACGGCATGAAACCCTGTTTGAGTCGAACCGGGACAAAGAGCCGTCACAGTTACACCTTTGTCTTTAAGCTCGTTATTAATAGCCTCTGAGAAACTGAGAACAAAAGCCTTGGAAGCGAAATATACCGACATAGTGGGACCGGGCTGAAATGCGGCCGTTGAAGCCACATTCAATATTCTGCCTTCTCCCCTCTTTATCATCCCGGGTAAAACCAGCCATGTAAGCTGCATCAATGCCGTGATATTGAGCGACACCATCATCTCCTGCTTATCCCAGCTGCTCTCGTGGAAGAACCCAAAGTCTCCGAAGCCGGCATTGTTAATGAGATAGTCTGTGTATATATTTTCATCTTCGAGTATCTGAAACACTTCACTGGCCGCATCCTTTAAGGCCAGATCCCTGGCAATTATTCTCACATCCACCCTATGCTCTGATTCCAGTTCCTGCTTAATAACCTCCAGTTTATCAGTACTTCTTGCAACAAGAACAAGGTCATTACCCTTTGAAGCATGAATTCTTGCCAGTTCGAGTCCTATGCCTCCCGATGCCCCTGTTATCAAAGCTCTTCTTCTCATTTACGGTTGATTTGTTTATCTTTTAACTGCCTTAAGTAATTATCCTGCCTCTTGAAAATATTTACAGAATAATTTCGCCCTGGCTGGATCCTTCAAAAATAATCAACAAAACAGATAAAATACAATGGTGCATGCTTCATTTTCCGGCACTTCCATTAATCTTTCCCCCTTCGACATTTCATCACTGATATAATAAGACATACAACCTTGTATGGCATGCTAATCATCTGTAAATGAAAATTACTATTTTTAGGGTTGCAAACGGCAATAAATTACTAATTTGCCGGCTCGTGAAATTTTAAATCATATTCGCCATGAAAAAACTGTTTTCTCTTCTATTGATTTCAATGACTGTACTGATGTTTTCCTGCAAGGAAAAAGAATCAGAACGATTTGAGCTCCTTACCGGTACCGCCTGGGAAGCTGAGTCTCTCCTTGCTGGTGGTGTTGATGCCACCGGACCTGGTGGCTTGCTCGAGGGTTTTACAGGAGTGGCAAGGTTCAAGACCGACGGCACCGGAACTTTCGGAAGCTTCGAGGGTGAATGGGCCTTCAATTCTGATGAGACCAAGATCACTATCAATGCAGAAACGCTTCCTCTGCCTATTGTATGCACCATTGTTGAGCTTAGTTCGACAACACTGAAACTGCAGGCCCAGGTACCAAATCCTGCGGATATTATGGGCGACCCGCTAACTATTGAAATGACATTCAGTGCACAATAATGCGGTTTATAATCGCGTATCTGTTACTGTTTCTCTTAACTCCTCTTTATGGTACTGGCAACGAAAGTACCATAAGGGGGAGAATTTCTGATAAAAACACAGGTGAGCCCCTTCCCGGGGCTTATATTATTTACGGGAAAAACCTTGGAACCGTAAGCAACGATGACGGAAGCTACATTATTTCCACACAGCCAGGAAGGGTAAGACTCTCTTTTCAGCTTATCGGATATAAGACCATCACAAGGGAAATTAACCTGTCGGACGGTGAAAATGCAGAACTTAACATCGAACTGGAAGTAAAAATCAGTGAGATTGATCAGATAGTTGTAAGCGCCAGCCGCACAGAGCAGAAGATTGCCGAGCTATCGGTATCGATGGATATAATCAAATCCTCTTTTCTCTCAGCCAATCACATCTCAGATGCACAGGAACTTATAAACAAGACTCCCGGTATCGAGGTCCTCGACGGCCAGGCATCGATAAGGGGAGGCAGCGGATTCAGCTATGGTGTCGGCAGCCGGGTACTGGCACTTATCGACGGGCTTCCTGTAGCTTCCGCCGATGCAGGAAACGTCAAATGGCAGTTTCTGCCCCTTGAAAACATCTCGCAGATAGAGATAATAAAGGGAGCTTCCTCGGTCCTTTACGGATCTTCAGCTCTTAACGGAGTAATAAACTTCAGGTCAGCCGATGCATCAAACCTTCCTCAGACCCGTTTTTATACCGAAGCCGGGGTTTATGGCAAACCCGTTAACCGGAATTGGATATGGTGGGATGCTCCAAGAATTTACTCTTCAGCTTCTTTCTCTCATCTTAGAAGAGAGGGCAATACTTCTATGGGAATAAGTGCCGGACTAATGCTCGACAACGGATACCGGAAGCTCAATGATGAAAAAATCGCAAGAATCTCCTTAAGGCTGAAACAAAACAGCGCCAGAATTACCGGATTATCATATGGCATCAATCTTAACGGCGGCTTCACGAACAAGACTGACTTCCTGCTGTGGGAAGATGCAACAAACGGAGCTCTTAAACAGAGTCCTTCAACAGCTGCCGAGGTTAACGGTAATTTTTTTACAGCCGACCCTTTCATAACTTACAAAAAGAGTGACCGAATCAGACACGACCTTAAAGTAAGGTTCCAGAGTGCTTTCAATACTTTCCCTGTAAGAGTTCAGAATAACAGTGGCGCCAATTCTCTCTACTCTGAATATCAGCTTTTGTTTAAGCTTAACCATATCATCGATCTCACTTCGGGATTCTCAGGCACATTCAGCGATGTACGGTCAAGGTTTTACGGCAACCATACAGGATTAAATGTTGCTGCTTTCAGTCAGTTTGAACTTAAACCTATAGATAATCTCAAGGCGGTTGCAGGCGTACGACTCGAACACAACCGACTCGACAGGCTGAATGACAAACTTACCCCTGTCTTCCGTGCCGGTCTTAACTGGCAGGTTGCCACCCTAACCTTCCTGAGGGCTTCTTTCGGACAGGGCTACCGCTTTCCTTCAGTGGCTGAGAAATTTGCCTCAACCTCTCTCGGATCGGTCAGAATCTTCCCCAACCCCGATGTAAAACCCGAATCGGGATGGAGCTCAGAAATAGGTATTAAGCAGGGACTGAGCATAGGACAGTTAAGCGGGCAGGCCGATCTGGCTGCATTCATATCGGGGAATGAAGATATGATAGAATATGTATTCGCGTACTATACCGACCCCTCGGGAGAAAACCCCGATTTCGGCTTCCAGGCTGCCAATGTGGAACAATCAAGAGTATACGGAGGCGAGTTTGAGTTTACACTTGATATTAAAAAAGGCAAGCTCAACACAATGATCAACGGAGGTTACACCTTCCTGTATCCCGTTGAATACTCCAGTTATGGCGGAAATACCGGCAAGTATCTGAAATACAGAAGAAAGCACTCAGCCAAAATCTCAGTTCTGTCTTCGTGGGACAAGATTCAGGCGGGTCTTACTCTCTATGGCAGATCAAAGATTCTCGACATCGACGATGTCTTTCTTAATCCTATGACAAGGGAAGATATTCTGCCGGGGTTCTATGACTACTGGAACCTCAATAACAGTGCGATCTTCACTGCTGATGCAAGTTTTGGTTACAGGCTTAACAGTGCGCTGAATCTCTCGGCCGTCGTCAAAAACCTGACCAACACAGAGTATCTGAGCCGTCCGGGCGATATTCAGCCTCAGCGCAATTTCAGCCTGCGTCTTGAAGGAAGCTTTTAAGCGTATATTCAACACAATATCCCGGGCCTTTTTCAGGTTTATATTATATTAATGCGGACTGTATAGAAACAGAGATTAATGACTGACCAGGTAAAAAAAATATCAGGTTTTCGAATGTTTGTGACAAACCCGATTAATATGCTTATTATCAATTTACTATTTTAGACTTATTGCAGGATTGAAATAATTTTCTACATTTGCCACGGTTTTGTTCTTTGATTAATAAACAACAACAGTTTAATTATTAATGATTAAGGGTGGTTTCGACCCGTCCGGGGGAGAATAATTGCCCTGATCCCAAACTTAAAAACAATCTTATGAGAAAAATTCTGACGTTTATTTGCGCTGCATTGATTACCGGCAGTCTGTTTGCCGGCGGACTGGTTACCAACACAAACCATAGTGCAATGTATACAAGATTACAGAGCCGCAATGCATCTACAGGCATTGATGCTGTCTATTACAACCCTGCCGGTCTGACCCGGCTGGACAATGGTCTTTATCTCTCCCTTAACAACCAGGTTGTCGGCCAGACCAGGTCAGTACTTAACAACTACACCTATCTTGACGGAAACCCTAAGGAATATATAGGTAAGGTAAGTGCTCCCTTCTTCCCCGGTATTTATGCCGCCTTTAAGACAGGAAAATTCGTTGTTTCGGCAGGTATGAACCCCATTGGCGGTGGCGGCGGTGCAAAATACGATACAGGTCTTCCTTCATTTGAAACCCAGATTGCCGACCTCGTACCCCTGCTTAACAGCCAGGGAATTCCCACAACAAAATACTCAGCCGACATCTTCTTCGAAGGTTCGTCAGTTTACCTCGGCTATCAGCTGAACCTCTCTTATGAAATCAACGAGTTTGTTTCAGTTGCTGCCGGTATCCGGATGGTAAGTGCAAAAAACACATACAACGGCTACCTAAGGAACATAAACGTGAATCCCAATTACCCTGCATTCGGTGCAAGTTATTCGGGCAATATGGTTGCAGCCAGTGAGTTCTTTACAAGTGGAGCTGCTACTCTCAACACCCTTTCAGCAGGTGCAACATCGTATTATACAGGCTTACAGCCTATAATTACAAACGGCGGAGGCACAGTACTTCTTTCTAACGGCACTTCTGTTGGTCTGTCTACAGAGCAGGTAGGACAGATACAGCAGATAATAGGTGCTGCCGGACAGGATCCTTCGGCCATGACAATTGCCCAGGCTCAGGCTGTACTCGGAGCATCTGCACCTGTATTTACTGCCAAAGCAACTGCAATGACAGGCTATTCTGCCGCAACCCAGGATGTTGAGGTTGATGCTGAACAGACCGGTGTTGGTTACTCACCCATCATCAGTGCCAATATCACTCCTGCCGAGAATCTGAATATAGCCCTTAAATACGAATTCAAAACCAAACTTGAGCTTACAACAAAACTCGTTGACAACAATGGCGGTGGAGTTTTCACTGAAGGAGAAAAGATTATTGCCGATATGCCCGCAATGTTTGCAGCAGGTATTGACTACAAACCCATGAGCAACCTTCTTCTGTCAGCCAGTATGAACTACTACTTCGACAAGGATGTTGATTATGACGGAAGGGAAAGCTTCAACATCAACATGATCGATAAGAACTTTACTGAATATGCTTTCGGTGCTGAGTATGGATTTAACGACAAGATCCGTGTCAGTGCAGGATGGCTTGGTACTTTCACCGGAGTAAATGAAAACTACCAGAACGACCAGAGGTACAGTCTGAATACCCATTCATTCGGTGCAGGCCTCGGTCTCAGGTTACTCCCGATGCTCGACCTTAACATAGGAGGTCAGTATACCATTTATCAGGAAGACTCAAAAGAGTATAATCATCTTCTTGGTATCGTAAACATACCTGTTGTGGAAACATACAACAAAGACACCTGGGTAGTTGGAGTAGGACTTGATTTCTATTTCGGAAAATAACACATAAAGAAAAACCAAATAAAAAAAAGCTGACCTGAAAGTCAGCTTTTTTTATTTTATGCTATTCAGAATGATTACATAAAAAACTCCGTCATTTAATACCTTATTCCTCCTGCATTTAAAAAATCAATATACCTGCCCATATCCTTCCCTCCTTCCGACTTAAGCTTTTTGTACCATCTTTCGGCAGTGGCCTGATAACCTCTCTCTGCAGCCAGCCTGATAATATTAATATATAACAGGCCGGGAGTATTATCTGATGACCTGCCAGGGGCTTCAGCAATCTCAATAAACTGTTTCAAGGCATCCTCTGTATTCCCGCCTTCGGCCCTCTCAAATGCCTTATCAATAGAAGAGTTAAGATCATTGTCAACTACAATCCCGTAAAATGAAAAACAGTTTTCAGAACACTCCTCAACAAGATCAACAGATATTGTTCCGGCAGGCAGTGGAGGAAAAGTAAGAGTAAACTCCAGAGACTCTCCCGGCAGTGTGAAGTTATGAACATCCGGACATACAGGTATTCCTTCCGCCAGAACAAGCCTGCTCCTCTTTTCGGGCGAGAATACAATCCATATATTTCTATCGGCACAAAAAGTACCTCCTGGGATTCTGTTTTCAATACTCATATGGAACACAGTTGCCTTTGAATCAGCTTCAATACTTAAGACCTCAAGTGTTTCATGACTCTTCATGGCATAATTGGGCTTATTCACAGTCTGACCATTCAGAAGCTGTCCGGCCAGAAGCAATAACCCCATAATCCTAATTGTTTTCGACATGGTATTTTTATTTTATCCGTGATAAAGATATACAATCGACTTTAGTATAAAACCCGAAACAGTCAATTTTCAACAGCCATATCCATGACATTGATCCGGAGGACTTTCCGCCTCGCATAAATACACTCCGGTACATCAAAGCTGGTCAGTTCTGTAATTCTTTTGTAACCAAACCTTAATGGTTTCTTAACCTCCATGTATTAACACGCACATACATTTGCTTCCGTAAATTATTGATAATAATCACATACTAATATTAAATCAAAAATTATGAAGAAGTTTTTATCAGTTATCTCAGTTGTCACCCTCCTGGTGGCAGCAGGATGCGAGAAGAGCAAAGAAGTACCTGTGGTGACATCTCCCCAGGCTACAAATGTTGAAATAGGAAAGAATGTTGATCTGACTTTCTCCTACACCGCCGAGGGCGGTTTCAGTTCCTCTGAAATAAGCGCCACCGGAGGAAACGCTGTCATTAAAAGTGATGGTTCATCTGGTTCGGGAAGCGGCAATATTGTAGTAACTTTTACTGCCGGCACAACAGCAGGCGCAGGATCAGTATCACTTACTGTAAAGGATAATGAGGGTCAGAGCGGTAAATCGACTGCCGTGATAAATATCGAAGAGGTTCCCACTATTTCAGTAAGCAGCAATATTACGCAGAATCAGACATGGGAGGCAGGAAATATTTATATTCTTGAAGGAAGGATAACAGTTGTTTCGGGTGTAACCCTGACTATTGAGCCGGGTGTTGTAGTAAAAGGCCGGGAAGGATCCGAAGCCAATGCTACGGCTCTTCTGATTGCGCGTGGGGGGATACTTATGGCAGAAGGGACTCCTGAAGCACCAATTATATTCACCTCAGTCAGCGACAGGATAATACCGGGTCAGATTGAAAGCCCAAACCTCAGTACTTCAATCAACGGTCTTTGGGGCGGGGTTATTATACTTGGGAAAGCCCCCATCTCAGCCGATGCTGAAGCAATGCAGATTGAAGGCATTCCGGCTTCCGACCTTAACGGACTATACGGAGGGAGCGACCCTGCCGATAACTCAGGAGTGTTGAAATATATTTCAATCCGTCACGGGGGAGCCAACATAGGTGAAGGCAATGAAATCAACGGACTTACACTCGGTGGTGTCGGATCAGGCACAACCATTGAGAACATAGAGATAGTGGCCAACCAGGATGACGGAGTAGAGTTCTTCGGCGGAACAGTCAACGTAAAGAATGTTGTTGTACTGAATACCGGTGATGATGCCATCGACACGGATCAGTCATGGAACGGAAGCCTCGACAACTGCATAATAATTAACCCCGGCGACGAGTGTTTCGAACTCGATGGTCCTGAAGGTACCCTGGCAGCAAAACACACAATAAGCAATGCCAGTATCTCGGCAGGTAATGCTGAAGGACTGGTTGATCTAGATCCCAACTCCTACCTCGACATGAACAACATATATTTCTTCAACCTAAAGGCCGGTCAGGACTTTGATGAGTTGCCGACAGTTTATTCATGCAATTTCACAAACTTCCAGGTCACTTTGCCTTCAGGGTCAGTACTTACTGACTTCTTCAAGGGAGGCAGCGACCAGTTTACAACGGCCGTAAACGCCGGGGCAAATACAGTTGGCGCCGACAAAACAAAATTTACCGGCTGGTCATGGACAGAAGTATCAGGCTCATTAAGTGATTTTTAAATAATAATTCAACCACTAAGATCCGCAGATCTGCTTTTCTGCGGATCTTTTCAACCAAACTAAACAAATCAATCAACTATGCATTTCTTAAAATTTTTTATCACAGTTCTATCCCTGGCGATTTCAATCAACCTCAACGCTCAGAATGGCATAATAAGGGGAACAGTAATAGATGAAACCACAGGCGAAGCACTAATAAGCGTTACCGTTATGGCAGAAGGGACCATTAAGGGTACCGTAACTGACCTCGACGGGAAATTCAACCTCTCTCTGGAGCCCGGTAAGTATAATATCAGATTCTCATTCGTTTCCTACGAAACCCGGACAGTGACAGGAGTAAGTGTCCTTCCGGGCGAGGTTACGCTTCTCGACAATCTGCTGCTCAAGTCGTCGACCATAGGCCTTTCTGAAGTAGTCATCAGCGCCAGTATGACGCGAAACACCGAGGGTGCTGTGATGGCCATTAAAATGAACTCTCCCAACCTGCTTGATGGAATCTCATCTGTCAACTTCAGGAAAATGGGTGATTCAGATGCAGCCTCATCAATGAAAAGAGTTCCGGGGGTATCTGTGGAAGGTGGAAAATATGTCTATGTCAGGGGACTTGGGGACAGATACACCAAAACCATACTCAACGGTGTTGATATCCCGGGTCTTGATCCCGACCGCAATACAATGCAGATGGATATCTTTCCGACAACACTTATTGATAATATAATGGTTCACAAATCGTTCAGTGCTGAACTGCCAGCCGATTTCACAGGAGGAGTCGTCGACATCAGTGTTAAGGACTTCCCTGATGAGAAGAAAGGCAACATTTCCTTAAGCACAAGCTATAATCCAGATTTTCATTTCAGGAACGATTTCCTTACCTATGAAGGTGGAAAGACTGATTTCCTGGGTTTTGATGACGGAAGCCGATCCATACCTGCCACTGCAAACATACCTTTCTTTGCCTCTGTTATCGGTGATCCACAGGGAGAAAACGGGATACGTTACAGGGAAATACTCGAAAGCTTCAACCCTTCTATGGCAGCTGTCCGCTCGAACAGTCTTGCCGACTACAACGCAGGTATCTCACTCGGAAACCAGATTCCACTTGAAAGGATAACCCTGGGATACAACTTCGGACTTTCATACAAAAACAGTTCGGAGTATTACAGGGATGCAGAATACGGAAGATACGGAATGTCGGGTGACCCTGATGTCACCAGCCTTGAGGTAAGGGAATTCCAGAAAGGTGATTTTGGAGTAAAAAGCGTTCTTATAGGAACACTGGCAGGTGTGGCCCTGAAGACAAAGAGCTCCAAATACAGGCTTAACCTTATCCACCTTCAGAACGGAGAATCGAAAGCCGGAATATTTGATTATGTTGGATCAGATCAGGGCAGCAATTTTGAAGGTTTTCAGCACAACCTCGAATACAGCCAGCGTTCCCTTACCAATATCCTGCTCGATGGAAAACACACATTAGGCAACAAAGGGCTTGAAATTAACTGGAAACTATCACCCACAATCTCGGAAATCAAAGATCCTGATGCGCGCTTCGTAAGATATATAGAAGGTAATGATAACAGGAAACTCATAAACACCGAGTCGGGTTTTCCTGAAAGAATCTGGAGAGATCTCTCCGAGAAAAACCTTGCCGGACTTGTTCATGCTTCGAAAGAGTTCAGGTTTAATAAAGAAAAAGCCAGATTGAATTTCGGTGGGTCGTATACGTACAAGGAGCGAGATTTTATGATAAGGAAGTTCATGCTAAACGTAAGGAATCTTAACCTTGGCGGAGACCCTGATGAGCTATTCCGAACTGAGAACCTCTGGCCACTCAACGGATCAGACTACTCGGCAGGAACAACCTACGAAGCTGGTTTTATCCCTAATAATCCAAACCAGTTCAGTGCAAACTCAACCAACGGAGCTGCCTATCTATCTGTTGAACTCTCATTGTTCAAAGGTATGAAAGCAATTGCCGGAGTGCGGATGGAGAATTTTACTCAGCGCTATACAGGTCGCAACCAGATTGGAACAATCACTTTTGACAATGAAAAGGTTCTCGCTAACACCGGCCTGTTCCCCTCCCTGAATCTTATCTACAAGCTTAATGAGAACCAGAACCTGAGACTATCATATGCCAAGACTACTGCAAGACCCTCCTTCAAAGAACTCTCGTTTGCCGAAATAGCTGACCCGATAAGCGGAAGAACCTTTATAGGTGGCATGTTCAGGGATGCCGACGATGTTGCCGGAAGGGAATTCTGGAATGGTAATCTTGTCAGTTCAACTATTCATAACCTCGACCTCCGGTGGGAAACATACAGCAGGGACGGAAGAATGCTTTCAGTAAGTGGATTCTACAAATACTTTGTCAATCCCATTGAGATAGTACAGTATGCTGCACAAAGCGGTACCTTCCAGCCAAGGAACGTTGGAGACGGACAGGTCGCAGGACTTGAAGTCGAATTCAGACAGGACCTTGAATTTATATCACATTCCATGCGTAACTTCAGTATCTTTTCAAACATCTCGGTAACTGATTCAAGAATAAAACTTGGACTCACCGAATATATCTCCCGTCTCGAGAATGCCAGAACAGGCCAGGAGATTGCCAAAACAAGGGAAATGGCCGGACAGGCACCCTGGATTATCAACAGCGGCGTTACATGGTCGGGAAGGGAAACGGGAATTCTTTCTGAATTTGAAGCAGGTCTGTTCTACAATGTCCAGGGCAAAACCCTTCAGTATGTAGGCATTGCCGACAGGCCCGATATATATACTCTGCCCTTCCACAGCCTTAACTTCACGGCTTCGAAGAACCTGGGGAAAGAAAAGAAACTGCAGATAGGTGTCAAGATAGATAATCTCCTTAATGATAAAAAGGAATCCGTATTCAAATCGTTTAACCCGACAGACCAGTTCTTTACAAAGCTGGAACCCGGAACAACATACCAGTTGAAACTGAGCTATGCGCTGTTTTAACAAGGTATACCCGATGCACAGGTGATTGATGAAAAGCCCGGCGACCAGTGGTTGAGGTCGCCGGGTATTTCTTTCACCTCCCTCTTATGCCCTGATTATGATTTTTTATGGTATTTTTGACTTATACTCAGTAAAAACCATGTTTTTTATATTTTCACACTTTCAGCCACCAGAAGAAAAAATGCCATGGATCCGAGAAACAAAAAAATCCTTATTGTAGACGACGAAGAAGATCTGTGCGAAATCCTTCAATACAACCTTTCAAATGAAGGTTATATCACTGACGTTGCACATTCAGCAGAAGAAGCGCTTAAGAAACCCCTATATGAATTCGACCTGCTACTGCTCGATGTGATGATGGGTCAGATGTCGGGCTTTAAACTGGCTGACAAACTGAGAAAAGAGCTTAACTTCAACATTCCGGTAATATTTCTTACTGCTAAAGATACTGAAAATGATATTCTTACAGGGTTCAGCCTGGGAGCAGACGACTATATACCAAAACCCTTCTCAGTAAACGAACTTACAGCAAGGGTAAAAGCTGTCCTGAAAAGATCCCATGGCGAAAAAAGCAAGAGCATTCCCCTTCTTAACTTCGGCAACATCGAACTGGATACAGCCCGTAAAAGACTACTTATTGACGGTAAGAAAACTGATCTTACAAAAAAAGAATATGGCATCCTCAAGCTCCTCCTTGAAAACCAGGGCAGGGTTTATTCGCGCGACGATTTTCTCAGGATGGTATGGGGAGACGACGTGATAGTCACCGACCGCACAGTTGATGTTAACATCACCCGGCTCCGGGGCAAGCTGGGTGAGTACGGGAAATACCTGAGGAACAAAACAGGTTATGGTTACTATTTTGAATTCTGAAGCAGATTAATACAGGTATGCTTTTAAAAAATACTTTCAGGAATAATCTATTCTTCTTCTACTCGGCTGTATTTGCAGTAGTGGCTTTACTCATCCTGGCCTATCTCTACAAAAGGGAAAAAGACTACAGGGTTATGGCCCTGAATAATGAACTCGACAACATAACCGCCGTTACAAACAACTACCTTACCATTAACAAAATATATAACAGCGGAGAATACCGGCTGATGGATTCGGTTGTCAGTCTTCTTCCACAGCCAAATCTTCGTGTCACTATAATTGATTCAGGTGGAAGAGTTCTTTACGACAGTTCATTCAGGGAATGGGGACAGATGGAAAACCATATCAGCAGGCCTGAAATTGCAGAATCAGCTGAATCGGGTTTCGGGACCGCGATACGGAAATCGGGATCGACCGGACAGAGATACTACTACTATGCCAGATCCTTTGACAGGTATTTCATAAGAGCTGCCGTGGTTTATGACATAAGCATAATCAACTTCCTTAAAGCAAATCTGAATTTTCTTTTTGTAATTGTTTTGTTCTTCATAGCCATCTGGATAGTATTACTCATAATCACGAACAGGTTCGGTGAGTCCGTTACCCGCCTCAAGGATTTTGCCATCAACGTCAGACGCGACCTGCCGTTTGAGACGCAGTTTCCAAAAAATGAGCTGGGAGTCATCGGCGCAGAAATCCTTGAGATCTACAACAACCTTCTGGCTGTTAAGAATGATCTGGCAAACGAAAAAGAAAAGCTTTTTGATCATCTGAACGCTCTTAATGAAGGGGTAGCCTTCTTTTCTCCTGACAAAAATATGATCCTTAACAATGATCATTTCACCCAGGTAATGAATATGATCTCAGGTGATCTGAAGATCTTCACCTCCGATTTCTTCGGGATACCTGAATTCGCTGGAGTAAATGCCTTCATTGAGAAAAATTCAGGTGTCGAAATACGTTATTCCGATCTTCCCAAAACTGAATACCAGGTATCGAAAGACGGCCGCTTTTTCAGGGTCCAGTGCGTGATCTTCAACGATAAAAGCTTTGAAGTCATCCTCAGCGACGTTACAAGGGCCGGAAAGAGCAAAGTGATTAAGCAGCAGATGACCTCGAACATAGCACACGAATTAAAAACACCCGTATCCTCCATCAGGGGGTATATTGAGACTCTTCTTAACGACGAGGAGATTGACCCGAAGAAAAGAAAGTATTTCCTTGAAAAAGCCCTGGGGCAGACCGACAGATTAACCGGTCTCATAAACGACATATCTGTACTTAACAAAATCGAGGAAGCCGGTTCATCCTTTCTTCCCGAAAAGGTTAAGATCAGAAAAATAGTAAGGGAGGTAAGGGATAACTTTATTTCGGCCATTGAAGCCAGATCGGTAAAAGTTGTTATTGATATCCCCGACAAAGTTGTCGTAAAAGGAAACAAATCGCTTATCCTTTCAATATTCCAGAACCTTCTTGAAAACGCAGTTAACTATGCAGGCGAAAACTGTACAGTCAGGATAACGGTTTACGATGAGGACAAGAGCTTTTATCACTTCTCATTCTCTGATGATGGGATCGGTATTCCTGAAGAACATATGCCGCGGGTATTTGAAAGGTTTTACAGGGTCGATTCGGGAAGATCACGGAAAAGCGGCGGGACAGGTCTTGGACTGGCTATTGTAAAGAATGCAGTTCTTCTTCATAAGGGGGACATCATTGTCAGAAAACGCACAGGCGGAGGCACCGAATTCCTGTTCTCCCTTCCTAGGTAATGACTCTCTTCTGGCTCCCTGTCATAACAGCTTAATAAATAATTAAAACATTGCAGCTCCAGTGGAGAAATAATCTCTTACTTTAGCTTTATTGCATAATAAAATAATTCCCATGAAAGAAAAATGGCTTTACTGGGCAACTCAGCTACAGTCAATTGCTCAGGCAGGACTTACATTCAGCAAAGACAGGTATGATCTTGAACGTTACCAGAAGATAAGGGATCTGAGTGTCGAAATACTCAATGAATATACAGGAATAGGATATGAAAGGGTGAAGGACCTTTTTGCCTCGGAGACGGGGTATCAGACACCCAAGGTTGATATAAGGGCCGTTGTCGTTAAGGATTCCAGGATCCTCCTGGTTAAGGAAAGGACAGACGGTAAATGGTCACTGCCTGGTGGCTGGGCCGACGTCAACTCATCTGTTGGCGAATCAGCTGTAAGGGAGTGCCTGGAAGAAGCCGGGGCAGAAGTGATACCCAAAAGGATCCTGGCCGTACAGCTGGCCAATAAACACAACAACAAACTGTTTCCCTATACAATCTACAAGATATTTGTTGAGTGTGAACATATAAAAACAGAATTCGCGGATAACACCGAGACTGATGAAGCGGGGTTCTTTTCTCCCGGTTCGCTGCCTGAACTGTCGGAGATAAGGAATACAAGGAGTCAGATCGAGATGTGTTTCAATGCCGTTTCCCTGAATCCGTTTGAAACCCTCTTTGACTAGTAATCTGAAAACAAAAAACCGGCAGGGCAGCCCCCTGTGCTTCTCCCTGCCGGTTTTATAGTTTGTTGTGCCTGATCAGAAAGCTGAAGCTATCTGATCCTGATATCTCTTTATGTATTCAGCCACGTCAGTAAGGGTGGCAATCCAGATCTCATCCCTATTCTGATCGAGGTAATGCAGCAGTTTACTGTGCTCTTTTAGATCCACATCGATTGAATGTCCGCCTCCCACGCCATGAAAAAGAAATACAAGAAGCGTATTTGATCCGGCAGCCTGCTTTACCAGGTCGATCATGTAATCGGCCGGACTATTATAGATCATGTAACAATCGATGTTGTCGAGGTTAACCTCACCTATTGGCTTCATGGCTGCGCCCACACCCCTGGCTCCTGTAAACCGGTCTTTTACACTTTCATAAAAGAAGGTATCGCCCGTTTTCAGATCCCCGCAGGGATAAGCAAAGGTCCTGCTCTTTTTTCCATCAATAGCATAAAGAAGCTGGTTTGCAGCCAGTATCTCGTTAACGGCACGCTGTGGGGTATATTTGCTCAGGTCGTTTTCGGAATTGACAAAACTCCGGCCCGGCTGAGACCCGTCACAGGGATGGAACATGGTATGATTACCCAGTTCATGGCCATTGGCAGCAGCTTTTCTCCAGTCATCAAGCCTCCTCTCAATTATCCCCTCCGACCCTATCAGATAGAAGGTACCCTGCATATTGAGTGAATCGAGCAATGGTATTGCATTATCGAGGTGGACATCAAGGGCATCGTCATAGGTAAGGACGACAGCACATTTCTTATTGTTCCAGATGCCCTGGGCCTGAAGGGAAAGAGTGCAGGCAGAAAACATTATCAGAATAAAAGAAGTCAGTCTTTTCATTGTTGCTTATAGGTAATGTTCTAGCGGGCTCCGGCAACGGCAGGCTTGTAGTTTATTTTCCTGTTGGCCCATTCAATGAAATACTTCATGTTAGGACCATCTGTATGGCCGCCGTCGTGCTGACGCCATGCCAGGTCGCCGTCGAGCATGCTTGTATTAGTGGGAGGCATAACTTCCTTTTTGTAGTCGTTCGATACTCCCAGGTCGGTGGCACCAAGAAGTCTGAATACAGAACCGGCAGCAATGGTTGCCATATAGCTTCCCTTCTGGTCGAGCCAGTGGGCATCACCCTGCTCCGGAATGCCATAGCTTATGAATGTGAGCCTTGGGGCACACATGGCAATAAGGCTGTGCGAGTCAACAGGCAGCTGACCGGCGTTACCCGGACCGGTTTTTGATTCAGCTGCTCCGTATTTCAGGTAATTACCTGCCATCCAGTGGTATTCTCCCGTTCCTGTGAGATTTTCGACAGCTTCACCGAAATTACGTCTGTGAAGAGTGGCGCCACCCTTACCGGATGAGCCAACAAGTGCCAGTGCAAATCTCTCCTCAAAAGCCAGGGTAACAAGTGCGGCTTTGCCGTAACGTGATACTCCTTCTATTCCGACATGTTTTGCATCTACGGCAGGATCAGTCTCCAGATAGTCGAGTCCGCGGGCTGCACCCCAGGCCCAGGCCCTTAAAGATCCCCAGTCATCTGGTTTTCTTGGCTGTCCCTTGTTTACAAGTCCTATGATGCCGCGGGTCAGACCAGCACCATTATCTGCCTGAATGCTTCCGGGGTTTATCATGCAGTAACCCCATCCGGCGGCCAGCAACTGCTGATTTGACGGAGGATCGGCATTGGGATCAGTCTGCGGACCCATCATACCAAAGGGAGATGCCGATGCGGCACGCGTTATAGGGGTATAGGCCAGATATTTATCAAGTATTGCCTTTACCTCGGGATCCGAGTCAGACAGTATCTTGCGCAGTGCATTATTTATAACAGTCAGCTCATTGGCTGCGGGCTGTGCTGGTGCAGGAAGGCTTGCACCTCCGAACATCATAAGAACGGGAACCGGACCGGTAACATTTGCCGGGGTAACCAGCACCATCTCTATTTTAACATCAATCATAGGATAGGAAGAGTTATCAACGTGTCCGGTAAGTTTCTTGGCTATCACTGGTGTGCGTCCCACAAATTCTCTTTCTGAAATATCAACGGTCCATTTAACCGCAGGGATATTCTCAGGCAGGCGTCCATACACTTCCCTTTCCATATCTTCCTTAATCTCAGGGCGTCTCTGTTTCCACCACATGTCTGCGGAGGTCACTTTCTTTCCGTTTTTAAGGGTAAGAAGTTCGGGGAGGTCGGGGTAAGGTGTTGCAATTGACTCATCATAGTTGGCCGGGTTCGGTGCATCGGCACTTCCGCTCGGACCCGGACGGACGCTTTTTATTCCAAGCTGATCCATCATGTTCTTATGATCCTGGTCGGTAGTAAATTCGACCGGAGCAGGATACTGTCCTGCAGTTCCGGCAGGTTTCTGGGCTGTCAGCTGAGCGCAGACAACGACAAGCAATAGTAACAGGGTTTTTTTCATTTTTAAGATTTTAGCAGTATTGGTTTATTTTTCAGGCTTCGCCTCAAAGGGAGAAGCAGGTAATCCTTCGTTATTATATAGATTGGCAAACATTGGATTGTCAGACCAGGCATATCTGACATAAACAGGATCTGGCACTTCCCCACATGTCACAATAACCTTGTCGCCTGAAATAACTGCATCGGCCCATACAAATCTCCTGTCAGCACCTGCAACAGCGAAATGTTCCAGGTCTCCTCCCCCCTTAACCACAAGTCCGCTGCCTGTATGGTCGAAGGTAATTATTATCTTGCCGTCTTCAACTTTTGACGACCTGTAAACGGGTCCTGAATAAACAATACTCTCCTCACCGTATGCCAGTTTCCTTGCAGCCAGGGCAAGCCTCTGCCCGATAACTTTTTTCCCGAGGGGGTGAATATCGTTCCACTCACCCACATCAATTGTCACAGCCATAGCAGTCCGTGGAACTGCAAGGGCTTTAAACTGTCCAAACCTCAACTCGGCCCAGTTGCTCTCCGAAGGCAGATACTGTACCTCCATGTAGTTAGGCAACTGAACATACAGGAACGGCAACTCAGGCTGCTTCCATTTGCTCCTCCAGTCTGAGATAAGAGCTTCGAGAAGTCCCTGATACTCCAGGGGCCTTCTTTCGTTGGTCTCTCCCTGGTACCATAAAAACCCTTTTATACCGTATCCTGCAGCAGGGGCCACCATGGTATTATATAGTCCGGTGGGCTCATTCTGTGCAGAAAACGATCCCCCGCCTCCGGTACCTGCAAAACTTACCGGTCTGAAAACCTGTCCTACCTTATACAACCAATCACCTCTGAGATCGATGTTCTCACCACCGGCTGTCAGGTAATAAGGCTTGTCGGGTACAAAGCCTCCTTTTCCTGAGGTGTTTGTAACCTTAACCACAATGACATTCTTTCCCGGCTTTAGTACTCCTGCCGGTATATCGTATCTTCTGGGAGGATACTGATAGGTTATTGAACCTGACAGCACCCCGTTTACATATACATTATCGGCATCTACGATCCTGCCCATGAACAGTTTGGCAGGCTTTCCGGTCATCGATTCGGGGACCATTATCTCCTTTCTGAACCAGACAATGCCATTAAGTCCCTTTACACCCTGGTCGGCCCAGTATCCCGGCAGCCAGAATTTTTGCCAGCCATCCGGAACATAGGATGGATCGTACCATGGAACAGAACCGCTGACCCCCTGGTCAACATCACGTTTGGTCAATGCGCGTGGGGCTGGCTGGGGCCTGCCCGCTCCGGACGGTCTGAGTAAACGGTTCATATAAGCAGTGTCACTGAACCTCTTTACCCTTTCCGCATATTCAGGAAGACCATTGAATCCTTCTTCACTAATCCAGGCCTCAACAGGTGTACCACCCACACTTGAGTTTATAATTCCTACAGGGACGTTGTATCTGGTATGGATATCACGGGCAAAGAAATAAGTAAGCGCACCAAAAGTCAGAACATCAGTGGGTGAAGCGGCAATCCATCTGCCGGGAGGAAGATCTTCATGAACCTTTGTCACGTCCGACGCCGTCGGAATGAAAAAATTCCTGATCTGAGGAAAATTCGCTGAAGCTATATCATCGGGAAATCTTTCCTTTACCCGCTCCATATTAAGAACCATATTCGACTGGCCTGAACAGAACCAGACATCTCCTACAAGGATATCCCTGAGAGTGATTGTATTCTTTCCCGAAATTACCATTTCATATGGCCCTCCGGCCTTTACAGGCATAATGACAACTTTCCACTTTCCATCCTGCCCTGTAACAGTCCTGTATGTTCGCCCGTTAAAACGAACCGTAACCTTTTCACCGGGAGAGGCCCATCCCCAGATATTGAGATTCTGATCCCTCTGCAACACCATTCCGTCACTTACAAGGACCGGCAACCTTACATCGCAATTTGCTGAAGGAATGAATAATACAAGTTCCAGGGAAACCAGAACAGCAAGCTGTAAAAACCTTTTCATTTCTTTCTGAATTTTATATTTGAAAAGAATAAGAAGAATATCATTTCTTCAGACTAAGATAATGATCTTTTCTAAGATCAGATTCGCCAATTATTGCAGAATGTATAAGTCCCGCCGCTTTCAGTTCCTCAAGCACTTCATCTGCAATAGAAGGTGCGACACCCACAAGAAGCCCTCCTGAGGTCTGGGCATCATAGGCTGCCATCATCAGATCATAGTCCACATCGGGTCCCGTAGTCAGATCCTTCCCTGCAAATTCCTGATTACGAAAGGCCGCTCCCGGTATGCATCCTTCTGACAAAAGTCTTTTTGTACCTTTAATCAACGGCACATCCTGCAGGTTTACTGAGATATGAACATTACTTGCCCTTGCCATTTTAAGGGCATGACCTGCAAGTCCAAACCCGGTAATATCGGTACCACCACTTATTCCAAAATCTTTAGCAACCCTTGCAGCAGTGTTGTTAAGCATCTTCATAAAAGCCAGAGCCTCTTCAAGTTCCTGACCTTCAGTCAACCCAAGCCTGCTTGCGGCAAGAATCACTCCGGTTCCCAGAGGTTTGGTAAGAATAAGCTTATCTCCGGGCTTTATCCCGGCATTGGTAATTATTTTTGATGGATTGACAAATCCAATAACTGCAAGTCCGTACTTTGGTATGGGATCATCAATAGTGTGCCCTCCCAGTATCCTCACTCCTGCCTCGGCTGCTTTGTCATATCCACCGCGGAGTATATCGGTATAAGCGTCAACAGGTAACGAAGACGCAGGAAACATCATTATATTAAGGGCAAGTGCAGGTTCCCCTCCCATGGCATAAACATCACTTATTGAATTGGCCGCGGCAATCTGCCCGAACTCATAAGGATCACTGCAAACCGGAGGGAAGAAGTCGGTAGTGATAACCAGTGCCAGATCGTCGTTCAGCCTGTAAACTCCTGCGTCATCATGGGTACTTATATCGACAAGCACATCAGGGTCGTACGGCAGTGGAAATTGCCTGAGGACTTCCTCAAGCAATGAAGGAGATATCTTGGCTGAACATCCTCCCGACTCAGTAAACTTAAGCAGATCAGTTTTCATAAGCACTTTTATTCCGGATCATGGTCTTACTATATTTCCGGCTGCCGCCATCTTTGCGGATATCTCGTACATATTGCTCATGGTCCCGGTCTTTATCTTCCCCTCAAGTTTGTAAAAACCTACGCATGTTGCACAGAAGAACAACTCTGTCCCCATAGCCTCAAGTTCAGCAAGGTCGTTTGCAACGGGAGAATCGTCGGTTCCAAGAAAGACGCCTCTGTTATAAAATACCATACACGATGGCAGAAGGTCAAGATCCTTTACAGACCTTATATAGCTTGTCATGAGCAGACGGCCAAGTTCATCATCTCCCTGCCCCATAAGATCGGAAGAAAAGGAAACCATGAAATTTCCTTTTGAGAAATGAGGAACCTCAACGGGACAACTATCTTCCCGTACTTCAGCAACAGGCTTATCACTGTTCTTAACAACCTCTACCGACCAGGAGTTCTCTCCATCCTTTTCAACAGAAAAACCTATGCCGTTATCTCTCAGAAATCTTGAAATATTGTTAAGCGAGGTCTGACTGTCGGTCAATATCTTCATTACAGAGCCTTCCTCCGCTTCCTTCAAAGCTCTTCTGGTCGCCACCAGAGGGGCCGGGCAGGCCTGCCCTTTTGTATCAACTATTTTCATTTACCATAACAGAATTTGTAGACTTCAAATGTAATAAGAATGAGTGTAAGTATTGTTCCGTCAAACCGGTGATTAAGGAAGTTTATCTTCACACACCCCTTTAAGGAGCATATAGCAGAAGCATCTTAAACAGTTTTAGACAACAGAACCGGAGATGGCCGGGATTTTGTTTATCTTTGACAGCTCATAAGTTTCTTTTTAAGAAACCGGATTTATTGATAAAATGGAATTCCTGGTTATTTCGGTTCTTATTCTGGTTAATGGTTTTTTTGCACTTTCTGAAATTGCACTTGTCTCAGGAAAACGATCGAGGTTTGAGCAACTTAAGTCTGAAGGCATAAAAGGAGCATCTGCAGCCCTCAGGCTAACTGATAACTCAGAAGGGTTCCTATCGGCAATTCAGGTCGGGATCACTCTAATCGGCATCATAACAGGAGCATACGGAGGTATAAGCATTGCTGACGATGTCGCTCCCTTAATTCAGAAAACGGGACTCTCCCCAAAGGTCTCAGCCGACCTTGCCCTTGTTCTTACTGTTGGTATAATCACATTTTTCTCTATTGTAATCGGAGAACTTGTCCCGAAAACCATTGCAATGTCCGATCCCGAGAAAATTGCTGTAAGGGTAGCCCCCACTATACATTTCATCACCCTGTTGTTCTATCCTGTTGTAAGGTTTCTTTCGTTTTCAACTTCATTGGTCAACAGGCTGCTTGGAATAAAAAAACGATCTGACCAGTTGACTGAAGCTGAACTAAGGAACCTGCTCAGGACAGCCTCCAGGGAAGGCATTATGGAAAAGGAACAAAATCTTATACACAACCGTGTGTTTTATTTCTCCGACAAAAAAGCAAAACACATAATGACACACAGGATGGAGCTTGAATGGATCGATCTTGATAAGCCTTTCAGCTTTATCAGGGATTTAGTTACAGCATCGAGGCACAGCAGAATTATATGTGCCAGGGGTAACCTTGACAACTTCCTCGGGTTTATTAACGTAAAAGACTTTATAATAAGAAACTATAATAGTGACGAATTTGACAGCAGCCTTCTCCTCCAGCCGCTGATTGTGCCCGAGAGTGCTGATGCCAGGGTTGTACTCAGGTATTTCAGGGAAGGAAAAGTAAATTTCTGTGTGGTAGTTAATGAATTTGGTTCCCCCGAAGGCATAATTACTCCCCATGATATCCTTGAAAATCTTATTGGCGATATACCGGAAGAAGGAGAGCACCCCGAACCCGACATATTCATCCGCGACGACAGCTCAGTACTTGTAAGCGGAGATGCCCCTGCAGAGGTTCTCGAGGAGTTATTCGACGATTACAGCTATGATCCTGAAGAAACCGGGTATTCGACAGTAGCAGGATTTGTACTCGACAACTTAAGCAAGTTCCCTGAAACAGGAGATAAATTCAGATTTAAAGGCCATACCATCGAAATTGTTGACCTTGATGGCAACAGAATAGATAAGGTTCTGGTAACAAAGGACAAAAAACAACAATAAGAATCGGGTCTCCCTTTTATCGAAATCAAAACCATACCATTGAAATAAAACACCTTACCATGAAAAAACAAACATTTTTCCTGATGCTGATGAGTTTAGCATTATTATCCATGAATGCAGAGGCCCAGCAGGTCGCCGGAAGAAAAGACCTGACAGGAGCCTGGATGGGAAAAGTCAGCACAGGAGCCATATCCATGAGAGTTATTTTTAACCTTTCATATGTCGAAAGAGATTCGCTGGTTGCAACACTCGACAGTCCCGACCAGGGAGTAAAAGGGATAAAGCTGGGTCCAGTAACCCTGAACGACAACAGTATTAAAATATCTGCAGGGGCCTTGCTTGCAGAATATAATGGCACTATAAAAAATGACACCCTTATTGAGGGTAAATTCACACAGGCGGGAGCGACTATGGACCTAAACCTTACCAGGCTCATGAATGAGTTTTCACTTAACAGGCCTCAGGAGCCGGTGCCACCCTTCCCTTACAGATCTGAAGAAATAGAATTTGAAAACAAGCAGGCAGGAATAAAACTCTCAGCTACACTTACTATCCCTGAAGGACAGGGGCCTTTTCCTGCAGTGATTCTTATTACGGGTTCTGGTGCACAGAATCGTAATGAAGAGCTGATGGGGCATAAACCCTTCCTGGTGATTGCCGATCATCTTACAAGAAAAGGCATTGCTGTTCTCCGTTATGACGACAGGGGTACAGGAAAATCTCAGGGGAACTATTCAAATGCCACTTCAGCTGATCTGGCAACAGATGCAGCAGCAGCGCTCGACTATATGAAAACACGCCCTGAGACAGACCCTTCAGCCATAGGACTAGCCGGCCACAGTGAGGGAGGCCTTATCGCCCCGATACTTGCTTCGTCACGAAAAGATGTGGCCTTTATAGTATCACTGGCTGGTCCCGGAGTAAAGGGAGAAGATCTGATACACAGGCAGAACAGTGACATCAGTCTGGCTATGGGCCTAAGTCCGGCCGCGATAAAAGAGTCGATTGCCCTTAACAGAAAGCTGTACGCCGCCCTCAGAAAAGAGCCTGATAATGCCAGGGCTGAAGAAAAGATCAGACAGACATATTCAAAGATCCTCGACAAGCAGAAGATCTCAGGAGCAGAGAAGGAAGAGGCCCTGAAACAGCTTGCTGCAGGGTTTAACCCGGCAATTTATACCTGGTACAGGTATTTTATCTCACTTGA
>CAZXSW010000005.1:62212-66484 GCA_964642615.1 uncultured Rikenellaceae bacterium
GGGCAAGTTTTTTAAGAATCATTTTAGCCCTGGCTCTTACACCGGCTGATTCGGATTCGTTTATCATACTTAGTGAAAGGACTAATTCGCCTGTTAGTTCGGGGTATAGTTGTACCAGCCTGAAGAGAATCTCCATGGAATAGGCTTTGACGGCTATAGTGCCCCCCCCTTTATTCAGGGCGTTAAAACAATAATCGGCCAGCAGTCCGTGGCGGTCAGTACTTATCATTTCAGGATCGGTTAAAGCCACGATCCTCAGGACACAACGCAGGGTACCGTCATTGGGTATCCTGTCAAGGCCGTCGATAAGAACGTTCATATAAGGTAAAAGTATTTCGGGGTTCTTATCGGCCAGCTTGCCAAGGATCCAGGATGCGTGCGATGACAGTTTCCTGTTTCCCGAGAAGGTAAATGCAAGGAGAGAATTCAGCATCTCAGGGCTTTCCTGCAGAGATCCGGCATACCAGACGGCCTCACCGGCACTCCTGACTCCCTCAATCATCTCCTCCAGTTCCTTCAGATCACTTACTGATACTGCAGATAAACCGGCTACTTCAGGCGTACCGGCCGATACCCGGGAAATATATCTGCGTGCAACCTCCACATCAGCCTCACATAAGTCAACCGATTCAAGTCCGGAAACTGAAACCCAACTGAAGGAAATATGTTCAGTCAGAACCGGCAGTTCATCAAGAGTATTGCAAATGAAAGGGATGAGCTTTATTGATTTGAAGGAATAGTCATATTCAACCGGATCAAGCCTGCCTGTTATAATGATGTCCATCGACAGCTCCTCTGAGATCTCGCGTATTACCGACTCCTCAGGAGACTCACCCTTATCTACCTTCCCTCCCGGAAACTCCCATTTATAGGGATGGTCGCTATCGCTGCCCCTCTGGACTACAAGGATACTGTCAGCTTCATTTATGATAATGGCACAGCTTACATTGATCATGGCTTATTCCTGAAGAAGGTCGTTATAAAGCGGGATGACAAGCATATATTCATATTTGTTAGACTCAGCGTCATACCTGAAAGAGTAATGAGTTATTCCATTGGTTATCAAAACATAAGGCACCCTGAATTCCATATTGTAAACCCCAATCTGCTCACGCACTTTTTCGTTTTCTGTAACTGCTACATCGGGCGATTTGCACTCGACAATCATAACAGGTTCACCCTGTCTGTTATGAACCAGAATATCGGCTCTTTTCCTGAGATTATTCAACCTGAACATCACTTCAATGCCTATCAGGCCCGGAGGATATCCACCTTCCTTAATGAGATACTGAACAAAGTTCTGTCTCACCCACTCTTCGGGGGTCAGCCTGACCCATTTTTTCCTTATTACGTCGAAAATCATTTCAGAGCCTTCTTTGCCTGTAACCCTGAATGAATATTGAGGTAAATTTAACTGTTTCAACTTTGTTTTTGTATTTTTGAAACCGGCAACCTGTGACCCGTGGTCCAAAGCTTTCAGGGTACATCGTTAAGTATACGATAGCTGAAAAAGCCGGAAGACCATTTTAAATCATCCGTACCGGTGTGATGGTTATTACTGCAAATATATTGAGAAAAACATAGCAGGATAAAAATGAAGACAAAAGATGAAATAGTAAATAACTGGTTGCCCCGGTATACGGGTAAGACCATCGATTCGTTCGGGAAGTATTTTCTTCTCACCAATTTTGTCTATTATGTTGAACTGTTTGCCAGATGGAACAATGTTCCCGTTGAAGGCAGGGATAAGAACATGCCTAATGCCACTGCAGGCGGGATAACAATTATCAACTTCGGAATGGGGAGTCCCAATGCTGCAACCATCATGGATCTCCTGAGCGCCATCAACCCCAATGCAGTCCTATTTCTGGGGAAATGCGGCGGACTTAAAGCCAAAAACACCCTTGGGGATCTTATTCTGCCCATTGCTGCCATCAGGAGTGACGGAACCTCAAACGATTATCTTCCTGCGGAAGTACCTGCGCTGCCTGCTTTTAAATTACAGAGTGCCATTTCAGCCACTATAATCAGGTTGAATATGGAATACTGGACAGGTACTGTTTTTACTACAAACAGGAGAGTATGGGAATATGACGACAGGTTCAAAAAATATCTTATGAAGACCAGGGCTATGGCCATCGACATGGAAACAGCCACCATCTTTACTGTAGGATTCGCCAACGAGATACCCACAGGAGCACTGCTGCTGGTGTCAGACCAGCCTATGATATCAGCCGGGATAAAGACGGAAGCAACCGACAGGCTAGTTACAGATAAGTTTGTTGAGACCCACCTTAAGATAGGTATTGAATCACTCAGAGAGATCATTGACAACGGTATCTCCGTAAAACACCTCAGATTCTGATCATGAACATCACTTACGAGGACATAATATCCGATCTCAGGAAGAGGATCTTCAAACCCGTTTATTTTCTGGCAGGAGAAGAGCCTTATTACATAGATCTGATATCTGATTATATCGAAGAAAAGGTTCTTTCCGATTCAGAGAAAGCATTTAACCAGATCATCATTTACGGTGAGGACACTACAATCAGGGATATAATTGAAACTGCCCGGCGTTTCCCCATGATGGCCACTCACCAGGTCATTATAATAAAGGAAGCCCAGTCTCTTAAAAAAATTGATGACCTGCTTATTTACCTGGAGAAGCCCCTTCTGTCAACGATACTGGTATTCAACTATAAATACAAGACCATTGACAAAAGGACAAAACTATTCAAGACACTTGAGAGCCAGGCAATCTACTTCGAATCGCCGCGACTCAGGGACTACCAGGTTCCGGGGTGGATCGAGAGATACCTGATGGCCAAAGGCCTTAAATGTGACCCTTCAGCGTCGGCCATGATGACCGACTATCTCGGTACCGACCTTCACAAGATTGCCAATGAGCTCGATAAGCTGCTTATAACACTTCCAAAAGATAAAAAGCTCATAACCACTGATCTTATTGAAAAGAACATAGGGATAAGCAAGGACTACAACAATTTTGAACTTCAGAAAGCCGTCGGTGAAAGAAACGTCCTTAAGGCGAATATGATAGTAATGTATTTTTCAAATAACCAGAAAGACAATCCGATAACCCTTACAATTGCTTCATTGTTCAGTTTCTTTACCAAGTTGCTTACCTGGCATTATCTCACAGACAAATCAAAAAACAACGTGGCTTCAGTGCTTAAGGTAAATCCTTTCTTTGTAAGGGACTATGAGACATCGGCTGCAAAATACAATGCATCTCAGACCATTGCCGTAATAAGTCTGTTAAGAACCTACGATATGAAGTCAAAGGGATTCGGAGATCTGAGCACTGAACCGGGAGATTTGCTTAAAGAGCTTATTTTTAAGATAATTCACATCTGATATGCCCAGGGCAGCTTCAGCATAATAAGAAGAATCTGCATCAGTTCATTTCAGGGGACTCAGGGAAGTTTGCCCATACCCGGTATTTGTTTTTCATTCCCGTCAGCACCCTCTTCCATGAATCTCTGCCCCGGCTGTTCATTATAGTCTCTGATCTTACCCTGGCTATAACCCACGAGTTCTCACCAAGCTCCCTCTCGAGCTGGCCGGCCGACCAGCCTGAATAACCAAGGAAAAAACGTATCTGTGAATGTTTCATTGATCCATTACTGATCATCATCCTGATTGTATCAATATCGCCCCCCCAGTATATGTCGTCATCAACTTTAACGCTTTGAGGTATCTGCAGCCCGAGGTTGTGAATATAATGAAGGGTATCTGGGGCCACGGGTCCACCCATATTAAGATTCTCATCCCAGCCTTCAAAGCCTGAAATGGCATCGCTTACCCTTATATCGAGTTTCTTATTAAGTATAAAGCCAACAGAACCTTCCGTATTGTGATCGGTAAGATATACAATGGTCCTGTTGAAGAAAGTGTCCGGAAGGAAAGGCTCAGAAATAAGTATCTTCCCCTTTCCGGGTATCTTGTCCTCAGGTAAGATCTCAAACAAATCAAGCTCCTCTTTCATTCCCTTCTTTTATAAAATCCAATTTACAAATTTTTTAAGGAAAACCATGCTGTTGTTGATATTTGATTTGTTTTTTTAAAAAACCATCATAAACTTACTGATCAATTAAATAAAGTCCTACTTTTGGAACCGCTTTAAAAACAGATTATGCAGAGAAGTACTTTACGGATCATTGGTAATAAGGCAGTTCTTAATATCCGGGAACGGATGTGTGAAACTGCCGATGAGTTGCTCGAGAGCAGCAAATTCAGATCAGTTCTCGA
>CAZXSW010000005.1:66584-79926 GCA_964642615.1 uncultured Rikenellaceae bacterium
TCGGAGGGAGACAGGCTCGACAAGCGTCCTTACCGGACCTTCAATGAAACTATCGAGCACCTCACCCATCTCATCAGGACTATCTACAGGCATGTCCAGGAGAACATAACCGGCAGTCACCCAAATGTATACCGCCAGGTGACAGCAGGCGCCGAGATGGCAGTTATCTCTCTCCCGAAGAACATACCCTATCCTGAGAGGTACAGTAAACTGAATTCAGTTCAGGTTATCAGGCAGATACTTATATATCCCCCTCTTGTCTTACAGCAACCTATGAACAAGCGGACCGGCGATTTCAAGAACATAAAACAGAATCCGGTCGACCTTGTCGACCCCGACCCCAACGATTGGCTTTGTTATCCTGCAAAAGTAGGCAAACAGGTGATAATGATTTATTTTCACCTTTCTTTTGTTGAACTGGGACTGTCAATGTGTAACCTCTTTCAGCTTGCCGACGACTCCGACCTGGAAAGAAAGCCTGATGCACTCCTCTTTTATGGTGTCCAGGGCGACGCTCTTGATAATCTGTCGAGCTACCCGACTGTATTCTGTAACGATGAACAGGAAAACATCTTCGTGGGTGCAATACCCGGACGTCCGGAATTCGGCTATTTCGGTTATCTCAAAAAGATGACCCTTACACTTCATAATTCCATAATAATGAAGGCAGGAAACCTGCCCTTCCACGGGGCTATGGTAAGAATCCTTCTTCAGGGAAACAAGGAAGCCACCATACTTATGATAGGAGATACCGGTGCAGGCAAATCGGAGACACTTGAAGCCTTCAGGGTTCTGGGAGAGAAGCATATAAGGGATCTTACCATTATTGCCGATGACATGGGCTCCATTGAACTTGATTCTGAAGGCAACCCCGTTGGCTATGGTACTGAGATAGGAGCTTTTCTTCGTCTCGACGATCTTCAGCCGGGATATGCTTATGGCCACCTCGACCGTTCCATAATAATGAATCCAAGTCAGGTAAACTCAAGGATAGTGATACCTGTCACACGTTTCGAAACGGTTGTCAGGGGCCATAGGATTGACTACATACTCTATGCAAACAATTATGAGGAACCCGATTCGGATCATCCCGTTATTGAAAAGTTCTCATCTGCTGAAGAGGCCCTTAAAGTGTTCCGCGACGGAGCGGTTATGAGCAAGGGTACAACCACTACCAGCGGCCTTGTCCATTCGTATTTTGCCAATATCTTCGGTCCTCCCGAATACACAGACCTGCACGATTCGATTGCTGACAGGTTTTTCAGGTCATTTTTCGAAAGGAATGTGTTTGTGGGTCAGATGAGAACCAGGCTTGGTATTGCCGGCCACGAGTCGAGTGGCCCGGGCGAAGCTGCCCGGGAACTTCTCAGGGTAATAGGGTTATGACCGGTGATCAGAATTTCTCCGGATAAGCCTCCTTCATTATCTGATACACCTTGTCGAAAATATCTTCAGCATTGGGTTTGGAGAAATAGTCTCCGTCAGTAGTATATGCCGGGCGGTGTTCCATTGCAGTAAGGGTTGCCGGAGGTGAATCGAGAAGGTGCCAGGCCCCCTGCTTTTCTAGTATCTCCTGCATCATATAGGCCGTAGTGCCACCCGGCACGTCTTCGTCAAGGAGTAAAAGCCTGCCGGTCTTCTTCAGTGAATCACGTATAAGACCCCTTATGTCAAAGGGCACAAGAGTCTGGGCATCTATCAGTTCGACAGATATACCGTGTGCTTCAAGCTGTTTTACAGCTTCAGCCGCTACTTTTACTGTCGATCCGTAGGTGACAAGTGTCAGATCTGTTCCCGGGTTCATTATCTCCGGTACCCCGAGTTCAATCCTGAACTCCCCTATATTTTCAGGCAGGAGTTCCTTAAGCCTGTAGCCGTTAAGAGGCTCGATTACTATTGCCGGATCGTTGCCTTCGAGAAGGGTATTATAAAATCCTGCTGCCCTTGTCATATCCCTTGGGGAGCATACATAAACGCCCCTCACTGAGTTGATAAGCATACTCATAGGTGAACCCGAATGCCAGATGCCTTCAAGCCTGTGCCCCCTGGTGCTAATGATAAGCGGGGCGACCATCCTTCCGGCGGTACGGTAATGAGTGGTGGCCAGATCATCACTGAGCACCTGCAGGGCATACATCAGGTAATCGAGATACTGGATCTCGGCTATTGGCCTCATTCCCCTGAGGGCCAGGCCTATGCCCTGCCCGAGAATGGTGGCCTCCCTGATGCCCGTGTCAGTGATCCTCAGTTCACCGTATTTCTTCTGCAGTCCTTCGAGTGACTGGTTAACTCCTCCAATATTACCGGTGTCTTCGCCGAAGGTAACAAGCAGGGGATACTTCTCAAACAGCTTGTCGTAGTTATCCCTGAGAACCTGGCGTCCCGGAACTTCAGGAGAATTCTCTGAATAAACGGGCGGAACGGGTTTGACGTTGAGAACTGAAGTAGGTGTCTCATTATAAAGGAAACTATTGTAGCTCAGAGAAGCATCAGCATAGTTCCTTGTAAGCCATCCGTGAAGTTCTTCCCTCAGGTTGTCAGGCTTATAACACGAGTTGCATACGTTCCTGAGAATCTTCCTGGCAGCCACAAAATTATCTTTCCTGATTGGTGTAATGACCTTCTTCAGGTCGCCCGTAATATCATCAACCGAGGCTTCCTTCACTGCTTCAGCACACTTGCAGGTTCTTTCATTGATTATCTTAACAAGGGCATCCCTCTCTGTTTTTATTGGACTCTGGAAAAGCTCCCAGCTTTTCTTCCTGGCTTCCCTGGCTTCCTGAAGTGCCCCGGCAGCAATACTATCGAGTTCATCAGCACCGGCAATCTTTTCTGATATAATCCACTCCCTCATTTTTACAATGGGATCATACTCCTCTTCCCACTTAAGTCTTTCCTCCGACTTATATCTCTCATGCGAACCCGAGGTGGAGTGTCCCAGAGGCTGAGTAACCTCCTCAATATGAAAAAGTACCGGAGTGTGTTCGGTCCTGCAAATTTCTATGCCCTCCTCATACATCTTTATAAGTCCCGGATAATCCCAGCCCTTCCCTTTGAATATTCTTATCCCGGGCCGGTCAGGTTCGCTTTCAAACCCTTTCATTATATCGGATATACTTCCTTTTGTTGTCTGGTATATTTTCGGTACTGAGATACCATAACCATCATCATAAACTGATAAAGCCATTGGTACCTGAAGAACGCCAGCCGCATTCATTGTCTCCCAGAAATGTCCCTCCGATGTACTGGCATCGCCTATTGAACCAAAAGCCACTTCATTACCTTCTGAAGTAAGGGTTGTGAAGCCGTGGAGAGCGGTATTCTGCCTGAAAAGCTTTGAGGCATAGGCAAGCCCCAGAAGCCTGGGCATCTGACCGGCTGTGGGTGAGATGTCGGACGATGAATTCTTTTGTTTCATAAGGTCGCGCCATGAACCGTCGGGATTAATATTTGGTACCGAGAAATGGTTATTGAAGACACGACCTCCGCTACCGGTTGTCACTTCCCTGTCGGTGTTGCCGTACAGCTGGTGAAAAAACTCAAGGGGGTTATACAGGTTAAGCGCCATCATCCAGGTCTGGTCGCGGTAATATCCCGAACGCCAGTCTCCATCCCTGAACTGCTTTGCCAATGCTATCTGCACTATCTCCTTACCATCTCCGAAGATTCCGAATTTGGCTTTACCCGTTAAAACTTCGCGCCTGCCTATCACGCTTAGATTCCTGCTGAGGTTGGCAAGCCTGAAATCTGACAATATAATTTCCCTGTTCATATCCTGACAACAATATTTTATTTAATTCCCAAGCCGGAAACTGTTTTATTCCGGTAACACATTCATTAAACAAACCAGGATGCAGGTTGTTTAAACTATAGTGAATAAATGATATCTTTGCCCTTCCGGAAGCGACGGAGAGATTTTTTTGTCGCCGGAACTAAGGATAAATTAAAAGGAGGCTGTTATGATAATAAAGCTTTTAATAATAACCCTGGTTGTGATATTAATCTCGGTAGCCTTTCTTGGCATCAGGATGCTTATAAAAAAGGATGGCCGGTTTCCCGATACCCATGTAGGGCATAACAGAGAGATGAAAAAGAGGGGGATCAGGTGTGCACAGCATAATGATCTGGGATGCAATCCCACGTCTGATTTCCCGGGATGCAGCAGTTGTTCGGAGCGCACCGGAAGTCTTTGAGCAATCAGGTTCTGATTGCGGCTAATGCCGGCCGGGTCAGTTTTCGGTAATACTCTTTTTGAATTTCTCCGTGGTCCAGGTCCTGAAATTTCCTTTCTCATCCGAATAAACCAGGAAGGCATCAAATTCGGAATGTCTCTGAAGAAAGTCCATACACTTTTCCCTTCCCATCACCATGCAGGCAGTGGCTATACCATCGGCTGTGGCACAGTCCCCTGCAATTATTGTGGCACTTAAGAGTGTGTTTCGTGCCGGAAGACCAGTAACCGGATCAATAGTATGGGAATATTTCACCCCATCTTCAACATAAAACTTCCTGTAGTTGCCCGAGGTAGCCAGCGAACGGTCGCGAAGCCTGATGATGGCCTGCAGGTCATTTCCAGGGATAAAATTATTCTCTTCGGGCCTGTCGATACCTATCTTCCACTCCTCCTTGTTCCGGGTTCCCCTTGTTCTAACCTCCCCTCCTATCTCAACAAGATAATTCCGGATATTGAGCCTGTCGAAATAACCTGATATCACATCCACCGAATACCCCTGGGCTATAGCATTAAAATCGAGCGATATACGGTCATTGGTCTTAAGAACCTCCCCGTTTCTTAAGTCTATCTTACTCATGCCCACAAGCTGAAGCAGGGAATCGCGGATTGATGGAGATACATTGCGGTGCGAATCGGGACCGAATCCCCAGGCCTTTACAAGAGGACCGACTGTTACGTCAAAAGCACCACCTGTCATAAGGGCAATCTCTTTGGATCTTATGAATACCTCCATAAAGAAAGTATCCAGTACAGGTTTTTCATTCCGGTTAACTGCCGAAAGTATTGAAGAATCCTCGTAAAGCGACAGGGACATATCGAAGTCCCGGAGGATCTTCTCAACATTCTCCTTCATCTTTTCGGGAGGATAGGTTCCGTCAGCCTCATAAATGATGCTGTAGGTCGTACCCTGGGCAAAGCCGCTGAAGGATGAGAATACGGCTTCCCCTGAGGTGCATGAAAACAGTATGGCGCCTGCTAAAGCGCACCATACTGCTGTCTTTGTTAAAGCTTTCATCCTTTCATATTGTAACATGAAAGTCTTTCCGGATATCGCTTAATTAACTGCAACAACGGAAATGAACTTTATTATACTCCGAAGTCGTCAAATGCTATGTTCTCCTGAGGAATACCCAGGCTGTCGAGCATTTTGACAACTGCATTATTCATTACGGGAGGTCCGCAGAAATAGTATTCAATATCCTCCGGCTCATCAAGCTTGCTCAGATAGTTATCAAGAAGCACCTGATGGATGAATCCCTGGTAGCCGGTCCAGTTATCTGAAGGAAGAGGCTCCGACAGGGCCAGGTTGAAGGTAAAATTAGGGAATTCTTTTTCAATGGCTCTGAACTCGTCCTCATAAAAGACTTCCCTCATGGATCTGGCCCCATACCAGTATGAAACCTTTCTGTTGGTTTTGAGGGTACGGAATAGATGGAAGATATGTGATCTCAGAGGAGCCATACCAGCGCCACCACCAATATAAACCATTTCATTACCTGTATCTTTTATATGGAATTCGCCATAGGGACCTGAAATCATAACCTTATCGCCAGGTTTCCTTGAGAAGATATATGAGGAACAGATACCCGGAAGAACATTCATGAACTGATTCTTAGCCTTATCCCATGGCGGAGTTGCAATCCTTATATTAAGCTTTATAAGGTTCTTTTCGGCAGGGAAGTTGGCCATTGAATAGGCACGGTAGGTCTCGGTTGTATTATTGATTGAAAGGTCCCACATCTTATAACAATCCCAGTCACCCCTGAACTCATCTTCGATAACGAAATCACTGAAGCTGGCTTTGTATTTCGGAACATCAATCTGGATATAACCTCCCGGTTCAAAATTAAGCTCAGCTCCATCGGGCAGCCTAACTACGAACTCCTTGATAAAAGTGGCAACGTTCCTGTTTGATACTACCTCACATTCCCACTTCTTAATGCCAAGAACCGCTTCAGGCAGTTTAATGGTCATGCTTTCCCTGACCTTTACCTGGCAGCCAAGTCTCCAGTTATTAAGCTGCTCCTTTCTTGTAAAAAAACCTGTCTCGGTGGGCAGGATTGATCCTCCTCCCTCAGTTATCTGGCACTTGCACATACCGCAGGTTCCTCCACCACCACAGGCCGACGGAAGAAAGATCTGATTGTTTGTAAGGGTATTTAGCAGACTCGAACCAGGTGAAACCACCATCTCACGATCGTTGATCTTCAGGGTGACATCGCCCTTCGGGGATAGCTTATCACGCGCATAAAGAAGTACACTTACCAGCAGTAGAGTCAGGAGAAGAAAAACAATGATGCTTATCAATAAGGTACCTGCTGTTGTTATAGCTAAAACCATGATATTTTATTTCATTAAATATTAATACCCATAAATCCCATAAACGCAATTGCCATCAGGCCTGTAAGTATAAAAGTTATACCCAGGCCCTTAAGTGGATCGGGTACATTGCTGTATCTCATCTTCTCACGTATGGCGGCTATTCCGGCTATTGCCAGGAACCATCCCACTCCTGAACCGGCAGCAAAGACAGTAGCTTCAACCAGAGAACCGTATTCCCTTTCCTGCATAAATAATGAAGCACCCAGTATTGCACAGTTAACAGCAATGAGGGGAAGGAAAATACCAAGTGAGTTGTAAAGCGAGGGACTGTATTTCTCTATCACCATTTCGACTATCTGGACTATCGCAGCAATAACTGCTATAAAAACCATAAACGAAAGAAAACTCAGATCAACATCCGCAAAGCCTTCACCCATCCATGCAAGTGCACCTTTCTTAAGCAGATAGTTTTCGATAAGAAAGTTTACAGGTACAGTGATGAGCATAACAAAAATCACAGCTATCCCCAGGCCCACAGATGTCTTTACTGTTTTTGAAACGGCCAGGTATGAACACATACCCAGGAAGAATGCAAAAACCATGTTGTCGACGAAAATCGACCTTATAAATATATTCAACAGATTTTCCATATCAGCCTAAGGTTATTTGTTTTCAATCAGACTTTTGTCCTTGCTTCTCTGCACCCATATTATCAGACCCACTACTATAAGTGCCATCGGGGGGAGTATCATCATTCCGTTGTTCTCATACCCTATGGAATAAAGTCCGAGTTTCTCAATCACCGGATAATCCATAACGGTACCTGAGCCAAGGAATTCCCTGAAAAAGGCCACTATAATAAGGATGATTCCATAACCTGCTCCGTTACCCAGACCGTCAAGGAACGACGGCCATGGCTTGTTGGCCATTGCAAAGGCTTCAAGTCGTCCCATGATAATACAGTTGGTTATTATGAGACCCACAAAAACTGAAAGCTGTTTGCTTACATCGAAGGCAAAAGCTTTAAGGAACTGGTCGACCAGGATAACCAAGGTAGCAATCACCACCAGCTGAACAATGATCCTGATACGGTCGGGTATATACTGCCTGAGGGCAGCAATTACAACATTTGACACGGCGATGACTATGGTTACTGATAAGGCCATAACCAGAGCCGGCTTTAGTTTTACCGTAACGGCAAGGGCCGAACATATGCCCAGTACCTGTATGGTAATAGGGTTATTTGAACCCAAAGGTCCTGTCAGAAGCTGTATATTCTTTGCCGAAAACAACGGCTCTTTCTCCTGGTTGCTCATATGTTAATTTCTATTATTTAACAGGTAATCATCGTATTTGACTATACAGTCGAAAAGCATCTTTTCAAGAGCCTTACTTGTAATCGTACCTCCTGAAATTGCATCCACTCCGTGGATATCATTGGGATCAGCTCCGCCCTTAATCACTTTAACGGAGATAAAATCCTGGTCGTCATATAATTTCTTTCCCCTGAACATACTTTCAAAGGGTGTGGTATTGATCTCAGCTCCAAGTCCGGGTGTCTCTCCCTTATGATCAAACGTTGCTCCGTAAATGGTACTCATGTCTGATCTGAGGGCTACATAACCGTTTATAGGGCCCCAGAGTCCTTTACCTTCCACAGGGATTATCATCACCTTCTCTCCGTCGTCGGGAGTAGCTGAAAACACAGGAAGATACTGCTGGTCGAGGGGTTTTTTCTGCTCGCTGCGAAGAACAACAGTAAAGGCATCAACGCCTTCAACCTTCTCTCCCTTTGAGTTAAGCACATAACTCTCTTTGATAAATTTATCAAACAGCTCCACAGCATTGTCCGGTGTTGCCGGAACCAGAATGGATTCAAGCATGCTTCTCTTTTTTTCAATCTCGAGGTTTTTAGCCTGCCTTGGCTGCAGCAGCGTGGCCGTCAGTGCCAGCAGTGTAGCCACCAGAATAACCATTACAGATGAAAAAATGAAGATATATCTGTTACTGAATTGCTTCATCTCTGTTAATTATTTAATACAACCTTTGCGCGTTTTAGTCTTCTGTTGATATTAGCCCTTACCACATAATGGTCGATAAGCGGGGCAAAAACATTCATAAGCAGTATTGCCAGCATGACGCCTTCGGGATAGGCAGGATTGAGGACCCTGATAAGTATCGAAACAGCACCTATGAGGAAACCGTAAATCCATTTACCTGTCTCTGTCTGTGAGCCTGAAACCGGATCGGTTGCCATAAATACTGCGCCGAAGGCAAAACCTCCCATTACGAAATGATAATAGAAGGGCAGCTCCATATAGGTATTAGCCGGAAAAAGGTTAAACAACAAACCCATAAACAGTCCGCCTCCGAAAACACTTACAATTATCTTCCAGCTGCCTATTCCGGTAAGAATCAGAACAGCAGCCCCGATCAGAATGGCAAGGGTCGATGTTTCTCCGACGGATCCTGGTATTGTTCCTATAAACATCTCCATAAAGGAAGGAATATCCGAAGTATCCCCGGCGGCACATAAAGCCATGGGGGTCGCTCCTGAAAAACCGTCGGCCACTGTCTGGGCTTTCACCATCCCCTCTGTCCACACCTTGTCACCTGTCATCCAGCCCGGGTAACTGAAAAAGAGAAAGGCTCTTGCCAGCAGAGCAGGGTTGAAGATGTTCATTCCCGTACCCCCGAAAACCTCCTTACCGAGTATTACTGCAAAAGCCGTTGCAAGAGCAAGCATCCAGAGTGGAACGTCAATAGGCATTACAAGCGGAATCAGAATTCCTGAAACCAGAAATCCTTCATTGATCTCATGGCCCTTTATCTGGGCCACTGTGAACTCTATTCCCAGACCAACCACATAGCTCACTATAAGGAGAGGTAAGAGCTTAAGGAAACCGAACCAGAAAGCCTGGAAGATACCGGCATCAGCACCGATAGACCTGAAATGCTGCAAACCTGTGTTGTAAGATCCGAAAAGCAAAGCCGGAACCAATGCAATGATAACCACTGTCATGGTCCTCTTCAGATCAAGGCTGTCTCTTATATGTGAACCTTTGAAGGTCACCTTGTCGGAAACAAACATAAATGCTTCAAACCCTTCAAATACCGAACGGAACATAGCGAACTTCCCTCCTTCGGTAAAATGGGGTTTTAGTTTATCTACCTGTTTTCTTAATGAATCCATTATTTTGTATTATCTCATGTTTTTAATTCATCTCCTTCATCATCAGCTCAAGACCCTTGTTTACAATCGACTGTATCTCGATCTTGGAAGGACAAATAAACTCACAAAGAGCAAAATCCTCAGCTGCCACTTCATATATCCCCAGGTTTTCCATCGCCTCAATATCTTCTGCCAGAATGGCTTTCAGAAGCTGCATCGGGTAAATATCCATAGGTACAACCTTTTCGTACTGACCTGTCAATACAAAAGCCCTTTCGCCTCCGTGGAAGTTGGTATCGGGCCTGAATTTCCTGCCAGGCATAAAAGACGACATAAAAGTCCTGAAAAAACTAAGCTTATCCATACCCGGGACCACCCATCCGAAAAACTCATGGTAATCTCCCTCGGGTATAACAGTAATCTGAGAGTCGTAGTACCCCAGAAAACCCGATGGCTCAACCCTGGTTCCTGTAAGCACATTGCCGCTTATGTAACGTAGATGACCTTCCTTAACATTGCCCTGAGTAACAGCCGAAACTGAACTACCTGAAAGCATCCTGTAGTAACGAGGCTCCTTTACCTCTGAACCGGCAAGGGCAACAAGCCTCTCCGGTTTGTAAACACCTTCCTCAAAAAGACGCCCGATGGCAAGCACATCCTGTAGATTCACAAACCATACAAGCTCTCCTTTATTAACGGGATCTATGTGATGTATCTGTACTCCTGGATTACCTGCAGGGTGAGGGCCCGATACATGTGAAATCTCAACACCATCTGTAGCAGCAAGGATTCCCGATGATGATGTTTTCCCGTCGAGAATCAGGTTGACCTTACCCCTGGTAAGCTTTGAAAGGGCACTAATCCCTGTACGATACCACGAGATATTGGAGTTCTCCATTATGAAATTGTAGTCAGGAGCAAGCGGTGCTGTGTCAAACCCTGAGATGAACACAGACTTAGGTTCAGTGGCCGGGTCGGCAACTATATGATAGGGCCTTTGCCTGACAGCGGGCCATAAGCCTGACTGCAGAATGGCTGCCTTGATCTTCTCAGCCGGCAGTCCCGAAGGATCCGTCTTTTCAAAGCTGACATAATCCTCACCGGTCTTCTCCACAACAACTTCAAGGAGTTTCCTGCGTTCTCCTCTTACTATAGAAACAACCTTGCCGTTTACAGGCGAGGTAAAAAGTATCTCAGGACGCAGCTTGTCACGAAAAAGGGCTTCTCCTGCTTTTACAGAATCCCCGGTCTTCACTGCCATCTTTGGCGTCAGACCCGGAAAATCGATTGGCTTAACAGCATACAGAGACGGAGCAGAATGCCCGGCAATAACACTCACCGCAGCACCTTCCATCCTGATGTCATATCCTTTCTTTAATCTGATTATTCTGGACATTATTTCATTAACGTATTTAAATTGCCTGGGGAAAGAAATCAAGTCGTTAAAAAGAACTACAAAAATAAAAATAGCTGTGGAGATTCATAAGAAAATCACAGGATTGATTTTAATTTTTTGCACTATTTTTGACAATATTATCAAAATATTATGATAAAAAAACAATATATTATCATCCTCACATCCCTTCTGCTGATCCAAGCCACAGTTGTTCATGCAGATAACCCCGGTTTTTCAGACAGGGTGTTTGACAACAGGATTAAAACAGTACTACTCCACAGGGAAGGCTGGGAACTATCGTATCCCCTCATCAGGCTGGGAAGTGATGACAGACTCATACTTAAGTTCGACCTGCTGGGCGATGATATTCAAACATACTATTATACAATTATTCACTGCAACAAGGACTGGGAGGAATCAGACATTTTCAGAAACGACTATACCGATGGTTTCGATGATAATCCCATTGAGGAATATAAATCATCATTCAACACAACTATTAACTATACACACTATTCACTTGCAATCCCAAATGAAAGAATGACAATCAAACTGTCGGGGAACTATATCCTGAAGGTTTTCCCCGAAGGCAGTCCCGATGAACCGGTCCTCACACGCAGGTTCATGGTAACAGAGGATGCTGTACTCATTACGGCCGATGTCCACCGGCCGCTGATGACATCAGAAAGCAATCACAGCCAGCAGGTTGATTTTACAATCAGGTACCAGGGAAACAACATCACCGATCCGCGGAATAACATTTACGCCTTTATTATTCAGAATGGCCGGTGGGACAGGGTCGCCGCCAACCTGGTTCCCGACTTCATCGGGAACAATGAACTCAGGTACAGCTCCCTGTCTGAAAAGACCACCTTCCGTGGAGGTAATGAGTTCAGATATTTCGATATCAAGAGCATACGTTACCAGTCTGAATATGTAAGAAGCATAGATTTTCTTGACAGGGATTACCATGTGCGGCTGACCCCTTCGGAGAATCGTGAATTCAAACCTTATTTTTACTGGCAGGATTTCAACGGGAAATATATTGTGGCTCACCAGGAAGGAAGGGATGCCGACACAGATGCCGATTATGTCAGTGTTTATTTCAGCGTCCCATCTTCAAATCCGGTTCCGGGAGGGAAACTTTATGTTTCAGGAGCTTTCAACAACTGGATGCTCAATGAAAATAACCTGATGGTCTATGATCCTGCCACATCATCATATCATTCAACTGTTCTGCTTAAACAGGGCTGGTACAATTATGAGTATGTATTCGTACCTGAAGGTTCGGCAACGACTGTTTCGAAATTTGAAGGCGACCATTTTGAGACCGAAAATGATTATACCATACTGGTATATTACAGGAATCCCCGCGACAGATATGACAGGCTCACCGGAAGTCTTACCCTTAACACCCTCAACAGGATATCGCGTTAGTGCGGATGATGGGCATCGATCCCATACTGCATAAGCACCGTATGCTTTATAGTTTTAACAATCTCCGTCATATATTCACCGGCAGCCTTTACCGATCCGGGCAGTGTATAGATAAGGGCTTTGCCTGAAACACCTGCAACGGCACGGCTCAGAAGAGCGTTTGGATTTTCAGCCCCGTACCTGATCCTTATATAATCCATTATACCTGGCAACTCCCTTTCAAGGAGAGGTCTTATTACATCAACTGTGATATCGCGTGGTCCGATACCTGTTCCACCGGTCGTGAATACAATATTTCTTTCAGCTGCCGCCCTCACAATGAGATCACCAAGCATACCAGCATCATCCGGAATTATAATGTTCTCAACCCTGCAGCTCCATCCCTCTGAAGCAAAGTACTCACCTATCCTGTCTCCTATAACTTTCCCGCTCAGATCTTCATATATCCCCGCCGAGGCCCGGTCACTGAGAGTTATTATCAAAATGTCAAAAATTTCAGGCAGTTTCATAGCTTACTTCTTCAGCATTTCAGTCGTTCCAGTCAGAATTCCCATGCATATAGTGTTAATTGGTTCCTGCTTTATTCAGATCAGCCACACATCAACAGGTTCTCCCCTGTTCAGCCGGGTTACCCCGACAGGTATTGATACTATCCCATCAGCATAAGAAAATGCAGTTATATGAGCCGATCCATGATATTCAAGCGGATCAGCAAGTCCCTCATCGTCTATCCTCACAGGTATCCAGTTCATCCTTACGGCATTCTTCCTTCTGAAGTCAC
>CAZXSW010000006.1:0-75614 GCA_964642615.1 uncultured Rikenellaceae bacterium
TAATTTTTAATAAACCTGCAGGCAGCTTATCTGAGTGATTTCTCAATGTTCTCAATGAAGATGTCGAAGAGGAAATCGGTATCTGTGGGTCCGCCTGAAGCTTCGGGGTGGAACTGTGTTGAGAAATATGGCTTTGACCTGTGACTCATCCCCTCGTTTGTATTATCGTTTATATTTATGTAAAGCGGTTCCCAGTCTTTCCCCAGAGTATTGTTGTCAACAGCGAAACCATGGTTCTGCGATGTGATATAGGCCTTATCGGTTCCTACTCTCAGAACGGGCTGGTTATGGCTCCTGTGTCCGTATTTGAGTTTATAGGTATCGGCTCTCGAAGCCAGGGCCATAAGCTGGTTACCCAGGCATATGCCGAAAACAGGTTTCCCGAGGTCAAACGAACGACTGATATTGTTTATGGTAGTATCGCACATCTTTGGATCACCCGGCCCGTTTGAGAGAAAGAGTCCGTCATAGTCCTCACCATGGTAGTCATAATCCCAGGGTACCCGTATTATTGTTGTATCACGCTTAAGGAGATTCCTTATAATATTGTATTTTACTCCGCAGTCAACAAGCACAATACGGTATTTCCCGTTTCCGTAAATCTTCTTCTCCCTGGTGCTCACCTCGGCTACCAGGTTTATCTTATTGGGGTCGTAAAAAGCTGTTTCCTCACCTTCCGGTTCAAGCTTGCCCAGCATGGCCCCCTTTTCCCTTATCCTTTTGGTAAGAGCTCTGGTGTCAATGCCGAAGATTCCCGGCACCTTGTTCCTGCTTAGCCATGCATCAAGGCTTTCAGATGCGTTCCAGTGACTGTACTCGAATGAGTAGTCAGATACTATAAGTCCAGATATATGAATGGATGATGACTCGTAAAACATCAGAAGGTCGTTCTCTTCGCTCTTTCCGGGAGCACCGTAGTTGCCAACGAGGGGATAGGTGAGGCAGAGTATCTGCCCCCTGTACGAGGGGTCAGTCAGGCTTTCGGGATACCCGGTCATTGCGGTATTGAATACAACTTCACCGGCAGCGGCACATCCGGCCCCGAAAGACCAGCCGTTGAAGACAGTACCGTCTTCCAGTGTCAGCCTTACTTTTTTTCTGTTATTCATCTGTTTTTTTAATTAATCGTGTCAATGCATTTTCTATCTGTCCGAGTGCCCTGGTAACAACAGAGGCTGTGGTTCCAAGGTTCATCCTCATGAATCCTTCGCCTCCGGGGCCGAAGACTGAGCCCTCGTTCATCCCCACTGCAGCTTCCCTTACAAAAAAATCACTTAGTTCACTTCCGTTCATGCCCATATCCCTGCAGTCGAGCCATACCATATAGGTGGCTTCAGGGGAGACAGGTTTTATCGGCGACCCGGGGTTTCCGAATGAGCCTGTAACAAGGCTTACATTCCTGGCTATATACGAGTTAAGGGCATCTACCCATTTATGACCCCTGCTGTAGGCGGCTGCCGATGCTACAGTACCAAAAATATTTCCGTTGCCTATATGCAGGCCTTCAAGACTTTTCCTGAATTTTTCCCTTAGCAGGGGATCTGATATAATAACCGATGAGGTTGACAGTCCGGCCAGGTTGAAAGTCTTGCTTGGCGCAATGCAGGTTACAGTACGGCGCGAGATCTCATCCGAGATGGATGCAAGGGGAGTATGTTTATGGCCCGGCAGAACCAGATCACAATGGATCTCATCTGAGATCATCAGGATGTCCCGTTCGAGACATATCTCTGCCAGAGTAGTCAGTTCATCCCTTGTCCAGCAACGGCCCACAGGGTTATGAGGATTTGATATGAAGATCATCCTTGTATTACTGCGGATGTTTCTGACAAGAGCGTCGGTATCCATTGTCCATCTGCCTTCAGCTTCTGACAACCTGTTGTAAACGAGTCTGCGGCCATGGTTTTCTACGGCAGAGAAGAATGGGAAGTATACGGGAGGCTGAACAATGATGCCGTCGCCGGGTTCTGTAAAAGCCAGAGTGCACAGGTTCAGGGCGGGAACTATCCCCGGGGTGAAAACTATCCAATCCTTCTCAGTATTCCAGTTGTGACGGTCACAGAGCCATGATATGATGGAAGTGAAATAAGCGGCAGGGCGGATTGAGTAGCCAAAGATCTCATGACCGAGTCTTTTCTTCATCTCCTCAACTATGAAACCCGGAGTTCTGAAATCCATGTCAGCAACCCACATCGGAATAAGGTCGCCGACCCCGAATACCTCTTTTCTTAAATCATACTTGAGGGAATCGGTTCCTTCTCTCAGGACCGTTTCATCGAAATCCCAACTCATTAAAACAATGGTTTTTTCAGGGGGTTAAAGATAAGGAAAAATGGCAAACTGAAATTATGTAAAAAAAAAGTTTGGCTTTTACCTGCGGGTTCTTAAAAAAAACTGATATTAGCGTATTGTTTGTGCTGGGTCCCGTTATTTTCATTTATGGGTCACAGGCAATCTATATCAATAATATTTATTATTTTTATGGGCGTTTTTAAAGGTGTTAAATCAAAACTTTCCTAAGATGAAAAAAAGAATAGCAGTTGTAATACTCCCGGTTCTGATAACAGGTATTATACTCTCACCGTCGTGTAAAAACAGGGCTGCAAGCAAGGAGCAGAAAAAGGTTGAGATCGAACAGGTTAAGACTCTGGAATCAGAAATTGAGAAGAATGTTTATCCGTTACCTACATCTGCAGAGGTTATAAAGATGCTTACCGAACTTGAGGTGGGCTACATTGTCGGAATATCCAATCCTGTTGAGAATACAAGGAAGTATTTCACAGGTACCAACCGGGCAATCAACATGGGAGTATATGGTGCTGATCTTAGTTATGCCACTTTGTATAACATGCAGCAGGAAGTGATAAACTATCTTGATGCCATAAGGGTTCTGGCCAACGAACTCAATATGTCAGAGATTTATGACGAGCAGCTGTACGATAACATCAAGGCCAACTTTGACAACAGGGAAGCTTTGGTTAAGATTCTCACCGATGCCTATAACAACACCTATGCACAGCTTAGCGATAACAATCAGCAGGCTCTTGCCCTTCTGGTTGTCGGAGGCGCCTGGGTAGAAGGTATGTATCTTACCACCCATGTTTCTGAAGCCGCTTACCAGGTCCCGGGTATTGCAAGGGTACTCCTTGAGCAGAAATCCTCATTCGACCTGTTTCTCGAAATATCCAGTCCTTACGGGCAGGATCCAAGTATAAGCGATTTTCTGAAGCTTCTTGAACCTATCAAGCAGGTTTATGGTACCATTGGCACAAGTCTGACCAACGAGAATATCATTGCCCTGACAAAAGCCATTGAGGGAGTAAGGGCTCAGATTGTATTATAATTATTCAATTATAAGGTGACCGCAAAGTCTTATCTTTGCGGTCTTTTTTATTTTTTTTCTGATCTATGAGGGAATCCGTATTACTTGCGCTGATACATATTTTTGCCATTGTGTCGACAATAAACCCGGGGGGAATAACCTCAAGGGGCAAAAAGATACTTCGCAGCTATCTACGGAGATATCTCAACCGGGAGCTTGAGGAGGAGTATTATGCTCTCTTTGAAAACAATCTTGAGTTCTACTCAAATGAGTTAAAAAGCGTTGACAAGTCCGAGCTGGCTGACGAAGATTCGCTTATCACTTTCCAGATTACAAATATCTGCCGTCAGATCAAGAAGGGCCTTTTCCTCGAGGAGAGGATGATAGTCTTTCTGCAGCTTCTTGAGTTCACCTCCGAGGACGGGAATGTTCTGGATCAGGAGCAGACTATAATCGACATTGTGGCCAGGACCTTCAATATATCAAAGAAGGAATACGACAATGCCTCGGCTTTCATGATCGGAAGGAACTATGACAAGGTTTCGTCCGACTGTATCCTGATAATTGAAAACGAAAACCCGAAATACTGGGCTTCATCACAATATACCAACTATGACAGGTGGAGGCATATCAGGCTGAAGGGATTCAGAGGGCAGCTGATAGTACTTCATATAGAGAGTACCGGATCGCTTGTTATGACCTATGACGGACCGCTGACACTGTATTTCAAGGGCAGGGATATAATTGCCTGCAGGCCTTATCTCCTCGAACGCGGTGTTAATATCAAGGGGCAGGGTCTGGAGCCGATATATTATTCAAGGATCTACAAGAAATTTGTTTCAAGGAAATTCCAGGAGAAGATAGTTTTTGAAGGCCACGATGTGGAATATCTCTTTAAGAATTCAGACAACGGGATCAAGAAGATGAATTTCAGGATTGAGTCGGGGAACCTTACCGGCCTCATGGGAGGCAGTGGTGTTGGGAAGACCACCATGCTCAATCTGCTTAACGGAAAGCTGGTGCCCCGGAGTGGCAACCTGTATATAAACGGGTATGACCTTCATGCTGAAACCGAAAAGCTTACCGGTATTATTGGCTTCGTTCCCCAGGATGACATGCTTATTGAGGAACTGACTGTTTACCAGAACCTTTATTTCAATGCACGGCTTTGCTTTGGTGATTTTACAGAAGATCAGCTTAATGCTACTGTCGATAAGGTTCTGGCCGATCTCGACCTGACCGATATAAAGGATCTCCAGGTGGGTGATCCGCTCAATAAAAAGATCAGCGGAGGACAGAGGAAACGCCTTAACATAGGTCTTGAACTGATGCGTGAGCCTGCTGTTCTCTTTGTTGACGAACCTACATCAGGCCTTTCTTCGTTCGATTCGGAGAAGGTAATGATGCTTCTTAAACATCAGGCCATGACCGGCAAACTTGTTTTTGCCATAATCCATCAGCCTTCCTCAAGTGTGTTGAAGATGTTCGACCGTCTGTGGATCCTCGACAAGGGGGGGTATATGATTTATGATGGTGATCCGGTCGAGACACTTGTATATTTCAAAACTGAAACATCGCAGGCTAATGCCGCCGAAAGCGAATGTCCTAATTGCGGGAATATTGAGACTGACAGCATACTGCACATCATTGAGGTAAAGACCATCGACAACGCCGGATATGCAGGTAAGGAAAGGCAGGTCAGCCCAAAGGAGTGGAATGAGAGATACAAGAGGAAGATGATGCCTGCCTTTGAGAAAATTCCTGATAAGCTGCCTCTTCCTCAAAGCTTATTCAGGGTTCCCCGGAAAAAGGAGCAGATCAGGACCTTCATCAGGAGGAATATAACCCGTAAACTGGCCGACAAGCAGTATATGACAATCAACCTGCTTGAAGTTCCCCTTCTGGCATTTATCCTTGGATATATCTCGAAGTACAGTGAAAATGGAGATTATATCTTCTCGGCTAACAAGAACTACCCGGTATTCCTGTTCATGTCGGTTATTGTTGCGCTTTTCATCGGACTCACCGTGAGTGCCGAGGAGATTTTCAGAGACAGGAAGATACTCGATAGGGAAAAATACCTCAATATAAGCAGGTTGAGTTATCTTGTGTCGAAGATCAACTTCCTTTTTGCTCTTTCGGCTATCCAGACTCTCATTTTCGTGATAGTGGCAAACCTTATCCTTGAGGTAAGGGGCATGTTATTCCAGCAATGGCTCATCCTTTTTTCCACGGCTTGTTTCGGAAACATACTGGGTCTTAATATCTCGGCAGGCATGAGGACTGCAGTGAGCATTTACATCCTCATACCCCTGCTTCTTGTACCAATGCTTCTTCTGGGTGGGGCCATGATCAAATTTGATGACCTTCACAAATCAATAAGCAGAAAGATCTATGTCCCGGTGGCCGGCGATGTTATGGTTACAAGGTGGGCATATGAGGCCCTAATGGTTGAAGAATTTAAAAACAACAGGTTTGAGAAGCCCTTTTTCAGGTTCGATATGCAGATAAGCCAGAATGACTGGTATGCATCATTCCTGGTCCCGACTCTGAGTGTAAACATTGACGAAAGCAGGGTCTCTATTCCCGATCCGGACTATGCTGCTTTTAATGAAGATAATCTGAGAAAGATCAGGGTTCATTTAAATGAGCTATCGGAGATCACCGGTCTGGAGACCGGAAGCTGGGCACAAAAGCTTAATCCCGCGGATTTCAGTGAGACAGTTGCCGCGCAGGCAAAGGCCTACCTCGACACTGTCAGACTGACTTTCAGGGAAAGAAGCCGTCGTATGTCGGTCAGTCGCGATTCAGTCTATAACCTTATAAGGAATGATCTGGGAGAAGAGGCTTTTCTTGAAAGGAGGGACAGGGATTACAATGAGAGTGTAGCAAATTTTGTTCTTAACAGACTGGCCACCAACAGGATATATGATACAGGCAAAAGACTGGTTCAGAAAGCTGACCCTGTCTTTATGAAGCCCGGATCGAGGGTTGGACGTGCACATTTCTTTGCTCCCTTCAAACAGATAGGAAACCTGAGGATAGACACCCTGCTTTTCAATGTTATGGTAATATGGCTGATGTCGGGTGTCCTGTTCGTAACACTTTACTATAATCTCCTTAAACGTTTCGTAGTATTGCTTGAGTCGCTTAAATTACCACTCTGGAGGAAGTTTGGCAGGGAGCTACTGCAGTTTTAAATGATCTGATTGCTTAAGTCAATGAACAGGGTTAAACCAAAAAAGAGTCTCGGTCAGCATTTCCTGAAGGACAAAGGTATTGCCAGAAAGACAGCCGGATCGCTTACAGGTATTGGTTATTCTTCAGTACTTGAGATAGGCCCGGGTATGGGTATCCTTACTGCCTGCATCATCGATCTGGGCTTTGAGGACTTCCGTATAATAGAAATTGATGATGAGTCTGTGACATATCTGGGAGAACATTTCCCGGAAATGACAGATATAATAAGAGGCGATTTCCTGTCTTTCGATCTGGAAGCTGCTTTCCAGGGGAAGGTTGCAATAATTGGCAATTTCCCTTATAATATTTCCTCACAGATACTGTTCAGGGTTCTCAGGTACCGTCATAAGGTCGCTGAGGTATGCGGCATGTTCCAGAAGGAAGTAGCAGAAAGGATCTGTGCCCCGCCGGGATCAAAAACCTATGGCATCCTGAGTGTACTTGTGCAGGCCTACTACAGCACAGAGTATCTCTTCACTGTACCTGAACATGTTTTTAGTCCTCCGCCGAAAGTCAAATCTGGAGTGTTAAGGCTAAGGAGAAATGAAACTGAGAGGCTGGATTGTAACGAAGAACTTTTTTTCAGGGTTGTAAAAGCAGCTTTTAACCAGAGAAGGAAGACTCTCAGGAACTCAATACGGTCAGCCTTCATCCTGACAAGGGATGATTTTCCCGGATCGGAACTCCGGCCCGAGCAGCTTTCAGTAAAGCAGTTTACTGACCTTACCAAATGGATTGATGAGAACCGTGCAGGTTCAGAATGAGAATCCTATAGCATCAACAGGATTCATCCTTGCTGCACTGTAGGCGGGGGCATAACCCGCCACCACACCTATTGTCGCCGAAATGAACATGGCAAGAGCAGCATTGCCCGGTGTAAGATGCATGTCAAGTTCGTAAAGATAGTTTATGCCGAGGGTTGCAATAAATATCAGAATAAGTCCGAGAATCCCGCCCATTACTGAAAGGACTACCGATTCGGTGAGGAACTGCTGAAGTATGAAACTCTTTTTTGCTCCGAGGGCTTTCTGGATCCCTATAACATTGGTTCTTTCCCTGACAGAGACATACATGATGTTTGCAATGCCAAAGCCTCCCACAAGGATAGCAAAGCCACCGATTATCCAGCCTCCCATGTTGATGCCCTGAAAGACAGCATCAAAGCCCTGCGAGAGCATGCTTGATCTGTTAACTGAAAAATTGGACTCCTCGGTTGGTTTAAGCCTGCGCGAAGCCCTCAGAATCATTGTTATCTCGTCAGAAAGCTCCTGAACCTTGACTTCGGGCCGGGCCCTTACCATTATCTGGGCATCGATGAAGCGGTTACGAAGGTTCATGAAGTTCCTGCCAAAGTTGAGGGGGACAAGGGTTATCTGGTCAACATTGCTCAGACTGAGACCTCCCTTTCCCTCTTTCTTAATGGTACCTATAATGGTTGCCTTGTATCCGGCAATTGTGATTTCCTTGCCAACAGGGTCCTCGTTGTCAAAAAGTCTTTCGGCGACCTCGGCACCCATCACAGCCACATGGCTGCCACTTGTATAGTCAAAGGGAGAGAAATACCTGCCGCTGCCTATTTCAAAGCTGACAGCCTTATCGAGGTCGGCAGTCACAGAACCCACAATGGCGCCCTCGGCTATATTCTTATTGAATTTAATGTTTTCATTCTCAAATGCTCCGAAGGAAACAGTCTCCGACCTGGTTGATTTTTCGACAATGGCCTGATAATCAGCAAGGCTTACTGAAGGCCAGCTGACTAAATCCCACCATTTGATATCCGATTCAAACGACCAGGGGTATTTCTGAACGTATACAACATTACTCCCCATGGTGTTTATGCTCTTGCGGATCGAGTCTCCCATCCAGTCGATTACAGTAAACACTGAAATGATTGAGAAAATCCCGATTGTAATACCAAAAAGTGAGAGAAAGGTCCTCAACTTGTTGACGATAACCGAGTTGTAGGCAAATAGTATGCTTTCCCTGAAAAGCCTGAAATATAATACCACGGATTGCCGTTTTAAAATTACAGAAGATCAAAGATACAAAAATCTGTCATCATGGAATCATTTACTCATATTCATAATTATTTTGCATTGAGGGTATTAAAAAAATATCTATTTTTAATCGCCATAAAAATCGGGGAAAGACAAATCATAACTTTCAGATAATGAATGATAAAAAAATCAAGAGTGCACTGGTCTCTGTATATTATAAGGATGGCCTCGGCGAAATAATAAAAGCCCTTCATGAGGCAGGTATAAGGATCTTTTCTACAGGCGGGACTTACAGTTTCATTAAGGACCTCGGTTATGAGGCGGAGACTGTTGAGAGCCTTACTACCTATCCCTCAATACTTGGTGGCCGTGTAAAGACTCTTCATCCATCGGTTTTCGGCGGTATCCTTGCACGCAGGGACAATCCTGAGGATCTGAAACAGCTCGGGCAATACGGAATTCCTGAGACAGATCTGGTTATTGTTGACCTTTATCCCTTTGAAGCCACAGTCAGGGAGACAGACGATGAGGATGAGATCATTGAAAAGATAGATATAGGCGGCATATCCCTTATAAGGGCTGCCGCAAAGAATTACCGGGATGTTGTCATAATCCCGGGCAAGGATCAGTATCCTGAACTCCTTAGTCTTCTGAGGGAAAGGAATGGGGTCAGCACCCTGGAAGAAAGAAGGCATTTTGCCGCCAGGGCCTTCATGACTTCTTCGGGCTATGATACGGCAATTTTCAGATATTTCAACAGAAAGGAAAACATTTCTGCTTTCAGGGAGAGTATCGATACATTCTATCCCCTCAGATACGGAGAGAATCCTCACCAGAGAGCCGTCTATTTCGGCGATCCTGATTCGGTATTCGAAAAGTATCATGGCAAGGAGATCTCCTTCAACAATCTGCTTGATGTAGATTCTGCAGTAAGCCTTATCGACGAATTCGATGAGACAACCTTTGTTATTATCAAACACAACAATGCATGCGGAGTTGCCTCCCGGGCTAATTCCACGGAAGCATGGAAGGATGCCCTTGCATGTGATCCGGTATCGGCCTATGGTGGTGTGATAATAACAAACCGGCCGGTTGAGGAGGAGACAGCCCTGGAGATCGACAAGCTCTTTTTTGAGATAATCATAGCGCCATCATTCAGCGACAAGGCACTTGAGATTCTTAAACATAAAAAGAACAGGATTATTCTCAGACGCAAGACATCAGAACCCGCTTCTCACTCATTCAGGTCGGTCCTTAACGGAGTATTGTGGCAGGAGAAGGATTTAAGCAGGGAGCTTGCAGGTGATATGAGGCCTGTTACAGACAGGGTTCCGGATGCAGAAGAAAGCGAAGATCTGATCTTTGCCAATAAGATTGTCAAGCACAGCAAGTCAAATGCCATCGTTCTGGCTCGTAACAGACAGCTTTGCGCAAGCGGAATTGGTCAGACATCAAGGGTGGATGCACTTAAGCAGGCCATTGAAAAAGCCCGTAGCTTCGGCTTTGATCTTAACGGAGCAGTAATGGCCTCGGATGCCTATTTCCCTTTCCCCGACAGCGCAGAGCTGGCACATAAGGCAGGCATCACGGCCATAGTTCAGCCGGGAGGTTCGGTTCGTGACCAGGAATCAATTGACTATTGCACGGGAAATGATATGGCAATGGTATTTACAGGTATCAGACATTTCAAACATTAGGCTTCATAATAAAACTAACTCTCGCATAATGGGACTATTTTCTTTTTTGACTCAGGAAATTGCAATTGACCTCGGAACTGCAAACACAATAATAATTCACAACGACAAGATCGTTGTTGATGAACCTTCAATAGTTGCACTCGACAAGAATTCAGGCAAGCTTATCGCCATTGGTGAGACTGCCCGGCAGATGCATGGCAGAACCCATGAGAACATAAAGGTTATAAGGCCTTTGCGCGATGGTGTCATTGCTGACTTCAACGCTGCCGAGTTGATGATAAGGGGTATGATAAAGATGATCAATAAAGGGCCAAAGCTTTTTTCGCCCTCTCTTAAGATGGTTGTCTGTATCCCATCGGGAAGTACTGAGGTCGAAATCAGAGCAGTACGTGATTCATCAGAACATGCAGGCGGCCGGGATGTATATATGATTTATGAACCAATGGCAGCAGCCATAGGAATTGGACTGGATGTGGAAGCTCCCGAAGGCTGTATGGTTGTAGATATCGGAGGAGGTACAACAGAGATAGCAGTAATAGCTCTTGGCGGTATTGTATGCAATAAGTCGATAAGAATTGCCGGAGATGGATTCACAGCTGATATCCAGGCTTATATGAGGCATCAGCATAATATTAAGATTGGCGAAAAAACAGCAGAGGATATTAAAATTGCCGTTGGAGCTGCCCTGCCTGATATTGAAAATCCCCCGGCCGACTATATTGTCAGAGGTCCCAATATAATGACATCTCTTCCCATCGAGATTCCGATTTCGTATCAGGAGATAGCCTACTGCCTCGACAAATCACTTACCAAGGTTGAAGCTGCCCTGCTTAGTGTTCTCGAACAAACCCCGCCTGAACTGTACGCGGATATTGTCAACAAGGGTATCTACCTTGCAGGAGGAGGGGCTTTGCTGCGCGGACTCGATAAACGTCTTGGTGATAAGATAAATATAAATTTCAATGTAGTTGAAGATCCGCTTCATGCTGTTGCAAGAGGAACCGGAGTCGCTCTTAAGAACGTTGAGAAATTTCCTTTCCTGATGAGATAAACCTGTTACCGTGAATGAGGAATCTGCTTAATTTTCTTGCGAAGTACAATAACCTGATAGTCTTCCTGATTCTTGAAGGCATAGCATTTTCCCTTCTTGCGACAGGTAACAGTTATCACAACAGCAGACTCATAAAAGGTTTTAAGGGACTCACCTATGGTATTGAAATGAGGGGTTCAGATATTCGCAAATACCTGCAGCTTAATGAAACCAACAGGGCCCTGGCAAGTGAAAATACATCACTTAAAAACAATATCGAACGTCTCATCAGGCAGCGCAGTATTGAATCAGGAGAAATATCCGATACCATCTATCAGCAGCAATATGATTATATAATGGCTGAAGTGATAAATAATTCTGTCAATAAACAGAAGAATTTCATAACCCTCGACAAGGGTAGCCGGCATGGGGTGCAAATCGATATGGGAGTGGTTACCTATCAGGGAATTGCCGGGGTTGTTGTCGGGACTTCGGAGAATTTTTCAGTGGCAATGTCGTTACTGAATATAGACCTTAAGATTAGTGCCAGGCTTAAGTCGAACGGGTATTACGGATCTCTTAACTGGGACGGTGTCGACTACAGGCATTTGGTTCTTAATGAGATACCCCAGCATGTAAGTGTTCAGGCCGGTGATACCATTGAGACAACAGGTTTTTCAGCTATGTTCCCCGAAGGTGTGGTGATAGGGACTGTTACCGAGGTAGGGCAGACAGGAAGTGATTTTTATTTGATAAAAGTGCAGCTTCAGGAGGATTTCAGAAAGCTGCGATTTGTGAATGTCGTTGGCAACCTTATTAAGACCGAGAGGCTGCAGCTTGAAGAACTCTATCAATGATAAACTCTGTTCTGAGATATGGCTTCGTAATGGTCCTGTTGATAATGCTTCAGGTCCTACTCTTCAATAATATCCAGTTCAGCGGGTATATTAATCCCTATGTCTATATAATGATTATACTGCTTCTTCCCACTGAGTTGCCCCAGTGGGTTGTGCTGGTTACGGCATTTATTACAGGACTCATTATTGACTTTTTCTCGGGTTCACCCGGGATGCATGCCTCTGCCACGGTTCTGGCAGCTTTTGCCAGGCCCTATATCCTTGAACTTATCTCACCCCGCGACGGCTATGAGACAGGCTCATCGTTATCCATGGCCAATTATGGTATAAAATGGTTTCTTATCTATTCAACCTCAATAGTATTTATTCATCACCTGTTTCTGTTTTATCTTGAGGTATTCAGGTTCGATGATTTCTTCAGAACTCTCTTTCGGGTGATCCTGAGTTCGGTTTTTACCCTTGCTTTTATTTTTCTGCTTGAATATTTCAGGAAAGGGAAATCAAAAACGAGGATATGAAAGATTCCTTTACGCAGCGGAAATACATAATAATGGCAATGATTGCCGTTTCAGTTTTTATCATTCTGGTAAGGCTGTTTTATATCCAGGTGATAGATGATTCGTACAGGCTTTCGGCCGACAATAATGTACTCAGGTATGTGACACAATATCCTGCACGGGGACTGATTTACGACAGGAAGGGAGACCTGCTGGTGACCAATCAGGCTGCCTACGACATTATGGTGGTTCCGGCTCAGTCTCAGGAAATGGATACGGCTGCATTCTGTGAACTGACAGGGATTACATTTGAATCTTTCAGGCAAAGGATGAAGAAAGCAGTTAACTATTCGAGAAGGGCTCCTTCTCTTTTCCTTGAGCAGCTTTCTGCCGAGACATATGCTACCTTTCAGGAAAAGATGTTTTCTTTCCCGGGGTTCTATGTTCAGCCCCGAACCCTGAGGAAGTATACACGACCCATAGCTGCCCATATTCTCGGATATGTAAGTGAAGTTGATGACAGGATAATAAAACGTGACCCATACTATAAACCAGGGGATTACATCGGGAAGCTGGGTATTGAGGAAGCCTATGAGAAAGATTTGCGGGGGAAGAAGGGAGTTAAGATCTTTCTTGTCGATGTCTACAGCCGAATAAAAGGCTCTTATGCCCAGGGCAGGATGGATACCATGGCTGTTCAGGGTTCTGACATTATATCGACCATCGACGGCGATCTCCAGGAATATGGTGAACTGCTTATGAAGAATAAAAGGGGCAGTATTGTGGCAATAGAGCCTAAAACCGGTGAGATACTGGCACTTATTTCAGCTCCGGGATATGATCCCGGCCTGCTTGTGGGAAGAATAAGATCGGAGAATTTCTCGCGTCTCAATGCTGATACCATTTCCAGACCCCTTTTCAACAGGGCTGTCCAGGCCTCCTATCCGCCCGGCTCAACCTTCAAACCCATCAACGGCCTTATTGGTCTTCAGGAAAATGTTATTGATGCATCTACACAATTCGGCTGCAATAACGGATACCTGTTTGTTGGCTGCCATTCACACAGATCTCCCCTTGATCTTGAAAATGCCATTTCACACTCATGCAATTCATATTTCTGTCAGGTTTACAGGCGGGTTCTTGAGAATAACTCATATCCGTCAGTGGCGGCTGCCTTCGTGAAATGGAAGGGTTATGTCAATGAGTTCGGATTCGGCAACAGGCTGGGAACTGACATAGTCAATGAATTGCCTGGCTTTATCCCGTCTGTTGATTATTTCAACAGATACTACGGCGAGAACAGGTGGAGAGCCCTTACAGTTATTTCGATGGCCATAGGTCAGGGAGAGATAGGGACAACTCCTCTCCAGCTGGCTAATATGGTTGCGGCTATTGCCAACAGGGGATATTTTTATACACCTCATATAGTAAAGGCGATAGGACCCGGGAAAACCATCGATCCACGATTTACAGAAAAAAATACAATAAGTATAGACCCGGCCAGGTTTGAACCAATAGTAAACGGTATGGCAATGACAGTTAACGGTGGTCCCGGAGCAACAGCCACCGGTGCTGCAATAAAGGATATTATTGTGTGCGGTAAGACCGGGACGGCTCAGAACCCGCATGGCAAGGATCATTCGGTGTTTGTTGCCTTTGCTCCCCAGGATGAACCTTCCATTGCCATTATGACATTTGTTGAGAATGCCGGATACGGATCGACGTATGCAGCTCCTATTGCCAGTCTGATGATTGAGAAATACATCAGGGGCGAGGTTACAAACAAATGGCAGGAGCAAAGAATGCTTGAACTGAACCTTCTTGACCAGGGTGAACAGGGAAATTAACATATGGAAAAGGATAGACAAGGTCACTGTTGTGATCTTCCTGCTCATGGTTGCCATGGGTTGGCTGAATATTTATGCGGCAGTCTACAATGAGGAACATAAGGAGATCCTGGATTTTTCGCAGAGGTATGGAAAACAGTTTCTCTGGATTATTGCTACCATAGTACTTGCTATTTTTATTGTTATAATAGATACCCGCTTCTGGCTCTTCTTTGCATATTTCATATATGCCGGTATCTCTCTGATGTTATTGCTCGTCCTTGTGCTGGGGAAAGAAATAAACGGAGCCCGGTCGTGGTTCGAGATCGCCGGGCTGTCACTGCAACCTTCAGAGTTTGCCAAATTCGGTACAGCCCTGGCACTTGCTTCATTCCTGGGATCAAGGAGGATGGATCTGAAAAGGATTTCAGTTCTGCTTCAGGCTTCTGCCATTATTATTTTCCCTGCAGTACTTATTGCACTTCAGCCTGACATGGGGTCAACGGTAGTGTTTTTTTCACTCTTCATAGTGCTCTTCAGGGAAGGGATGAGCCCCTATATCTTTATCTCGGGCATCCTTATGGGTGTACTCTTCTTTCTTACCCTTCTTGTTAATAATTTTTACCTCGAGCTGATACTTGTGTTTATTGCCTCGGCATTCATTTGGTTCATAACCAGAAAATGGAAAATAGCGGCTGCAGGAATCGGAATGTTTGCGGGAATTACCGGAATTCTGTATCTGGGGAATACTTATCTGCTTAAGAGTCTGACAAATGAAATGGTCCTGCTTACAGGCCTTTTACTTACCGGACTGGTATTTATTATGTTCATTATTGCCCGGAAAAACTCATCAGTGCTGATAGTCTACCTGTTCCTGCTTGGAAGTATTCTGTTTATCAATTCAGTTGACTATGTATTCAATAACATGCTGCAGTCGCACCAGAAAGAGAGGGTCGAGATAATGCTGGGTATCAAGTCGGATCCGAGGGGAACGGGTTATAACGTCACACAGTCTATAATCTCGATCGGGTCGGGAGGTTTTACGGGCAAGGGTTATCTTCAGGGTACCCAGACAAAATTCAAGTTCGTTCCGGCCCAGAGTACTGACTTTATTTTTTGCACGGTAGGGGAGGAATGGGGTTTCCTTGGTTCACTTGTTGTGACGGGAATGTACCTTTTCCTGTTGCTGAGGCTTGTTTGGATGGCCGAACGGCAGCGTTCGGCTTTCTCAAGGATATATGGCTATGGTGTGGTATCGGTGTTTTTTATCCATATAATAATCAATGTTGGAATGGCAGTGGGACTTTTACCCGTAATAGGCATCCCCCTCCCGTTTTTCAGTTACGGAGGGAGCTCCCTCTGGGGTTTTACTATATTGTTGTTTATCTTCCTAAGGCTCGATGCAAGCCGGGCTGAATACCTTATCTGATCAGAAAGGTATTGACATGCGGTGCGAGATCTCTATCCCGAATTCTTTCTCAACATAATCGATCAGCTGGGGAAAAAACTCCATGAAGTCATCCTGAAGCGAAAAATAATTCTTTTTAAGTGCTTTGATGGCAAACCGGGTCTCGTTGGGTAAGGATGACCTTTTACTGAGGGTGTTGAGAACATGCTTTATGCCGTTAACAGTCTGGTACGACTCAATCCAGTTGTTTATAATGAAAAAAGGCATCATCTGTTTAACATTGTCCGGAAGGATATCATAGTTATTAACAAGGGCCCTGTAGAAGTTGTATGTAACACTCTCCAGGGGCCGCCTCGAATAGAAATCCCATTCCCTTGTAAGAAAATGATCATATATTATATCAGTTATGACTCCCGAATACTTGTGATATTTCTTTGAGAAGAAGATCTTACTGCGGTGTACCACAGGATGCCTGTCTGTAAATCCGTCAATATGCCTGTGTATTATAATTCCCTTGCGGATCAGTTCGGGATATTTGAGATAATCGCGCCCTTTTACATAATCTCCTATGTAATTGCCGATAATGATCTTATCAGAATCGCCGGACAGATATATGTGGGCTAAAACATTCATTTTGTGCTATAATAGTACAAAGAATTTGCCATTTCACTTACCACTATGAAAACATTTTCTTTAACATGTTTTCATCATCCTCAGGAACAATGGATAAGTGACAATAATTCAAGTACATATTATGAGGATTCGGGATTTTTAAAAATGCGTTCAAATCTTCGTTTATTAAACATCCAAGTCTTAAATTTGTTGATAGCTATAGATATAAACGTTCTAAAGGTTATCTAAATTATCATTAACACGGGAAGTATTATGGTCAGAAGGAATATAATCATTATTGGAGCAGCAGGAAGGGATTTTCACAATTTCAATACCTGTTACAGAGACAATGAGATGTTTAATGTTGTTGCCTTTACGGCGGCACAGATTCCGGATATAGACGGGAGGTCCTATCCCCCCGAGCTTGCCGGCAGGCTTTACCCTGAAGGGATTCCGATTTATCCCGAGCAGGAACTTCCCGGACTCATAGGCAGGCTAAAGGCAGATGACTGTGTTTTCTCATACAGCGACCTGCCTTATAACAAGGTTATGTCGATTAGTGCCATTGTTAACGCGGCAGGAGCTAATTTTGTATTACCGGGCCCGACAGGCTCTATGCTTAAGAGCACAAAGCCTGTAATTGCAATCGGAGCCGTGAGGACCGGCTGTGGTAAGAGCCAGACCTCAAGGAGGGTGATCGAACTCTTGATGAAAAAGGGACTGAAGGTTGTGGCCGTAAGGCATCCCATGCCCTATGGTGATCTTAATGCCCAGAAGGTTCAGCGCTTCGCCGATATCAGTGACCTGGAGGACCATAAGTGCACCGTTGAGGAGATGGAGGAGTATGAACCTCATGTTGTACGAGGAAACGTGATCTATGCCGGCGTCGATTACGAAGCCATTCTGAGGCAGGCCGAGGATGACCCTGACGGATGTGATGTGATTGTATGGGACGGAGGGAACAATGATTTTCCGTTTTACAAACCCGACCTGATGATAACAGTTGCCGATCCTCACCGGGCCGGCCATGAACTGAGTTATTACCCCGGAGAGGTGACTCTCAGGATAGCAGATGTGATAGTCATTAACAAGATAGACTCAGCTTCTCCCGAGTCTGTTCAAATAGTAAGGGAAAGCATAGAAAAGGTAAATCCTGGAGCTATTGTCATTGACGGCGCTTCTCCCATACGGGTTGATGATCCTGCCCTTATAAGAGGGAAGAATGTTCTTGTTGTTGAAGACGGCCCCACCCTTACACACGGAGAGATGAAACTGGGTGCAGGCATTGTTGCAGCAAGGAAATTCGGTGCCGCCAGCATGGTTGATCCCCGACCTTTTACAGTCGGAAAGCTTAGTGAGACCTTCAGGATATATCCCGGAATAGGAACGCTTCTTCCGGCGATGGGTTACGGAAAAGAACAGCTCAGGGATCTGGAGAGGACTATTAACAACACTGAGTGCGACAGTGTCATCATTGCCACTCCCATCGACCTTAACAGGATAATAAAGATAAAGAAGCCCTCAACAAGGGTCTATTATGATCTTCAGGAGATCGGAGAGCCTGATCTTTCACAGGTAATTGAAGAATTTCTCAGGAAGCACGATCTTTAAACTCTAATGAGACATTAAAGATGAGGCATTCCGCTAAGCCGGAATGCCTCATTTAATATGTTTCGTGAATATTTCTCTATCCGTCAATATTTTAACATCCCGTTTTGGTTATCGGCGTACACGGGCATTGCCTTTCCATATGCTCCACACCTGTTCTTCATCGGCAGGTTCGCAGTAATCGGTCATCACTGTAGTTGCCAGGGCTCCTGTTGCCCAACCGAACTGGATCCATTTGGCCGGTTCCCATCCTTTCAGGATGCCATAAAGAAGACCCCCGACAAAGCCATCCCCGCCGCCTATACGGTCGAGTACGTGAATCTCGCGGGGCTCGGCAACATGCCAGTCCTTTCCTTCGCGCATTATGGCTCCCCAAAGGTGTTCATTTGTGCTTATTACCTGCCTTAGAGTTGTTGCAAAAACTTCTACTCCGGTGAAGACCTTGCCGGCTCTTTCAATCATCTCCTTAAAGCTGTCGACCTTTGAAGACAGGTCTTTCCCTCCTTCTTCGGGTCCTTCTATGCCGAGTGCAAGCTGGAAGTCTTCTTCATTCCCTACAAGGATGTCTGCAATACCTGCTATCTCACGAAAGACAGCTGAGAGCTCTTTCTCCCTGTTTTTCCAGAAGGTGGCCCTGTAGTTCAGGTCAAAGCTTATCCTTGTTCCGTATTTCCGGGCATTTTTTGCCAGTTCAAGGCAGAAATTACCTGTTTCAGGAGAGAGGGCTGCTATGAGGCCTGAGAGATGCAGTATCTGAACGCCTTCCCTGCCAAAGATCCTGTCAATATCAAAGTCACCGGCATTAAGGGTTCTTCCCACTTCTCCGGCACGGTCGTTCTGGACCCTCGGGCCGCGCGATCCGTATCCGCTGTCGGCAATGTTGAACTGATGCCTGTAACCCCAGGGCCCTCCCTGCTCAACCTCCACACCTTCGTAAACCATGTGTCTCCCGGCAAGGTTGTCGCGGATAATCCTGGCAACGGGACTGTCTTTGACGAAGGTGGTAAGCACCTTGACGGGCAGTCCGAGAAATGATGATACACTTGCAACATTAGTTTCAGCACTTGTAACATAAAGGCCAAAAGTGCCGGAAGTATGTACCGGCTGACCGTTTAATGGAGTTATTCGAACTCCCATGCTTGTAGGTACTACCATCGACCAGGTAAAATCTTTCCTTAATTCCATTTTCTGCAAGAATTTATTTTTAGTTTTTGTAACAGAGTTATTCAGGTCTTACTTTCCCAGCCGCCTCCTTATTTTTTCAGCAGCTTCCTCAAATCCGGGTTTGTTGAGAAGGGCAAACATATTTTTCTTGTAAGCTTCCACACCGGGCTGATCAAATGGATTGACATCGAGAATATAGCCGCTTATCGCACAGGCAATCTCGAAGAAATATATTAGCTGTCCAATATAAAAAGCGTCAAGCCGGGGCATGTTAACCGCTATTACAGGTACGCCTCCGTCATTATGGGCCAGGGTAGTTCCCGTTTCGGCCTGACGGTTAATCTCCGACAGGCGTTTCCCGGCAATGTAATTAAGCTGGTCGGAGTCATCGTCCTCATGTGGTATTATAACTTTTTTTGAAATATCCTTAACTGAGATCATGGTCTCAAAAAGAATTCTCCGGCCTTCCTGGATGTATTGACCGAGGGAGTGCAGGTCAGTGGTAAAGTCGACTGCTGCAGGGAAGATGCCTTTACCATCTTTGCCTTCACTTTCGCCAAAGAGCTGTTTCCACCATTCTGATAGGTAGTGAATTTTCGGGGTGAAGCCGACGAGTATTTCTGTTGTCCGGCCAGCCTGAAGAAGGAGGTTTCTGGCGGCTGCATACATAAGTGCAGGGTTTGTTGAGGCGTCAAGGTTTCTCCTTGTGATCTGTTCCATAGAGCGGGCTCCTTCTACAAGCATTCTGATATCGTGACCCGCCACGGCAATGGGCAGAAGGCCGGCAGGAGTCAGTACTGAGTATCTGCCGCCGATATCGTCAGGGATTACAAAGGTCTCATAATCATTCTGTTTTGCCAGGTTCAGGAGGGCTCCTTTTCCCTTGTCGGTAATTGCAATTATCCTTTTTGAGGCAGCGTCTTTGCCTATTTTCCTTTCGAGATGCTCCCTGAGTATCCTGAAAGCAATGGCAGGTTCGGTAGTGGTACCCGATTTTGAGATTACAATAATTGAATAGTTACTGTGATCGAGTATCTCAGTGAGGTCGGCAAGATAGTCTTCGCATATGTTATGGCCTGCGTAGAGTATGTTGTGGTGCCTGGCCTGAAGCATGCTGATGAAGGTATGTGACAGTGCATCGTTCACAGCTCTTGATCCGAGGTATGAACCTCCGATTCCAATGACAACTGTGGTGTCGGATATTGAAGTCAGGCGGGCGGCTGTTTTCTCAATCTTCTCAAGCTGGGGCAGAATATCACCGGGCAGTGACAACCATCCCAGGAAATCGCTACCTGCTCCGCTACCCTCATTCAGTGTAACAATATGTCTCGAAGCTTTCTGGGCCAGGGCCATTATTTCTTCGGGTGCAACGAACGATTCTGTATTCCCAAGGTCAACGCTTATGTTCTCTTTCATGGTTGTAATTATGTTAATGCTATCCTTACGGCAAAGGTAAGAAAAAAGCCGTCCGGACTGATCCGGACGGCTTTCAGGTAGGGATAAAATATGTAAAACTGAAGAAACTATCTCCTGTGGATTCCTCCTGCGCTTGACGAATGTGCGTTCACATATTCAGGGTTTCCCCTGTAGTTAATGCTTCCGGCACTGGATGCCCTCGCAGAGAGTTTTTTTGTAACATTTATATCGGCATCGCCGGCACTTGAGACCGATACGTCGGCTTCCCCGACCTCGAGGTTAATGGCATTCAGATCTCCAGCGCTGCTCAGATCTGCCTTAAGCAACCTGGCTTCGCCGGAAAGAGTTACATCGCCTGAGCTGCTAATGTCGACATCAATCTCTTCGGCTGTTACATCGAGGTTTATGTCTCCTGCGCTGCTGGCCGAGATCCTAAGCCTGTCAGACCTTATAAGCGTTTCTCCTGTCACATCGCCGGCACTGGTTGCCGATACCGACCTTATCTCTTTCATTGTGACATAAACCCTTTTCTGTTCGGCTTTCCTTATTGTAACATCCGTACGGATCTGCAAAACCCCATCCCTCACTTCGGTAATTATATAGTCATGGAGATTCTCATCAGCTTCAACTATCACTGATTCCCGTTCGCCCTGCCTGAGGTAAACGTCTATGCCTGAACTGACCCTTACTCCGGTGAAGTTTCTGATATCCCTCTGGTCCTTCACCACATGTCCGTTGCCGTAGACAGTCCTAAGGAACTGGGCACCGGCGCCGGTTGTGATAACCGTAAGAAGGATGGCTGTTGTAAATAGTTTTAGACTTTTCATGATATTCCTTTTTTGGTTACTTTTTACTCAAAGACACCGGAAACAAAACAATGTTGCATGAAGTTGTTAAAAACATTCGGGAATTTCTCTTACCTGGCTCCAAGGGTCCGATTTACTTAAATGGACCAGGTAAAGTGGTTTGCCTGTAAAAGTCAGGAAAAATGATTGTTGGGTATCGATGTCTGTTTGAGAAAAATGTTTTAACTTTAATAGAAAAAAATGAACCGGATCTGTTCACTAATTGTGGTCGTGGTTCTTATGGCAGTATCTGGATGCGGGTCGTCAGATGCTCCGAAGGGACCCTTGCCGGAAGGGCAAAAAGAAAGTAAGAAGGACCTTAAAGGTCAGATCCTGATAGGCGGTGCATATGCGCTTTATCCTCTGCTGGGAAGTCTGGCTGAAGATTTTATGCAACTTCATCCGGATGTAAAAATCGAAATTGAAAGGACTGCTTCCGGAGAGGGGACTAAGGGCCTCATTGAAGGGAAGTACCAGCTTGCAATGATTTCAAGTCCTCTTACTGAAGACGAAATCAGTGCAGGGATATGGGAAGTCCCGGTGGCCAAAGACGGAGTAGCTCCCATAATAAGCATGTCAAATCCTTATTTTGATCAGTTGTTGAGCCAGGGGATTGATCCCGGGGAGTTTATTAAGGTTTTCACAGGTGATAAGCCTGCTGTATGGGGAGATCTGCTGGGGAACAACAGCAGGGAAAGGATAGATGTATTTTCGAGGGAGGAAGAATCTGGCGCAGCCACTGTATGGGCTTCTTTTATCTACCGGAGCGTAAGTGATCTTAAAGGGACCAGAGTGACAGGCGATGATGCCATGATAAAGAGTGTGGGAGAGAATCCTCTGGCCCTGGGATACTGCAATTTATCTTATGCCTTTGACCGTAATACAGGAGAAAGGACAGGTAATATCCAGATTGTTCCCGTCGATCTCGACTATGACAACAGGATCGAGAGGAAGGAATTGCCTTTCAGGAATCTGGAAGAGGCGCACCGCAGCCTGTGGCTTGGTTTCTATCCCGATGTGCTCTGCCGCGAACTTACCCTCGGTTCCATGGGTAAGCCTTCCGATGAGGTCATTATTGAATTCATCAGATATGTCCTTACTGAAGGTCAGGATGTTGTAAAGGAGACAGGATACTGCGGGCTTAATAACGTGTATGTTCAGAACTCACTCGACAGACTCAATTAGCCTGATTTTTTAATAAGTATCTCTTTTCAGGTAATAGACGGTACGTTCACCATTTCTGAAGGCTACAACAAAAGCCTGGTTGTAACCAAGTTTTCTCATTATGTTCTGGAGGGCCCTGGCTTCGGCAAGGGTGTCGAATTCTCCTACAGTAGTCCTGTAAGCACCCCCGTAGAAATATCCGTAAGTTTTATATCTGTTGCCTTCGATTATTACCTCAATGCTTTCCTTTGGCGTCATGCTGGCCGAGAACTGTACCCTGTATATAACCCCTTCAATTATCTCACTGCTGTTTGTGAGATAAATGGCATTTTCCTCGTTAACCCCGGCTTCAGCAGAAGGCTCAGCTGCGGCAACAGTCTTGCCGGAAGAAGGTGTTTCAGTAACCCGGGCTGTAGTGGTTCTTTCGGGTTCGGGAGGCAGCTTTACCTCAGCAAGAGGCAGATGGGCAAGGGGCTGTTCAGCCACAGCCTCTTCCTTTTTCTTCATATCTGCTTCGTCTTCCTTAACTACACTTATCTCCTCAACTTCAACCATATCTGTGATTTCTGACACTTCATCGGCATTTGCTAAAGTAACAGGCTGTTCAATAACCTTTATCAACTCAGGATATTCGACAGGCTGCCGGAGTGAATAGGCAATCTTTTTTTCTCCCGGGCTCTCATCCCTTATAATCATTTCAGTAATAAGCCCTGTCAGATCCTTATCTCCGGAGGCCTGAGCAGAGGGATCAGGAACCATCTTCATAAGGTTAATGCCATTGGCAACGGTGTTGTCCCTTACAGTGAAAAAAGCAGTTTCCCGGCCTATGTTATCAATCCTGAAAGCTATGTCGTCGCCCGCGGTATTCACCCTGTCAGTGAGGTTCACAGCTTCAAACCAGTTAGTTCCGTCGAGTACAGCTATGTAGATATCATAGCCTCCTGAGCCACCGGTTTTGTCAGAGGAGAAATAGAGGTTGTTCCTGGCGTCGAGGAAAGGATACATCTCATTCCCGTACGAATTTATCTCTGCCCCGAGGTTTCTGGGTTCTGACCAGGCATCACCCTCCCTGAAGGAGATGAAGAGGTCCATCCCTCCGTTGGTTCCTGCCATGTCGGAGGAGAATACCATAAACGAACCATCAGATGACAGGGCAGGATGAGTAAATGTACTTCCGTCGTTACAGAAGCTGAGTGGTTTTCCGCGACCTGTCCAGTCAATCTGCCCCGAGGCTGTCAGTCTGACAGCTGCCTCATATATCTTTTCGGGCCTTCGGCGCGACGCTTTTGCGGTGTAATATAACCTTGTGAAGTCATTGCTTATAGTTACGGCATCAGCCGGGTAAGGAAAATCTCTGGCAGGAGAAAAAATATTGGTTCCCGCAAATGCAATCTCTCCGGGCAGAGCAGTGTATGCCTGTATCTTTCCGAAAGAGACATGAGGACTTATCATCTTCTCTTCCATCCTTGAATCGGCAAGGAACAGTATTCTGTTACCTATAAACTGGATACCGCTTGAAGGGGGAATTATCCTGATATCGGCCGTATCTATTCTTACCGGCTTTTGAGACACTGGTTCCTGGTCTGCGGATTCAGGTACTGACATGTCTGAAAAAGAAGCTGGTAATCTCCCGGGGTACAGGGCACCGGCCGCACTGCCGGCTGAAAGTGCCATCAGCAGCAAAGAGAAGAGTTTTACTTTTATATTTTGTAAAAGCATCACCATCGGCCGCGTTCTGAATAACCTGAATTATTTCCCCATAAGTTTATGCCTGCTACAATTTCTACTGTAAGGGTTTTTTTGTAGAATGAAGTGTGGCGAGGGAATTCAAAATATGTTCCGGCATAAAACCTGGGATATCTGAACTGAAAGAAGAATGACAGATTATCAAAGTCGTTTAAGTAGGTTCCAAGGCAGAAATCCCCGGCATATATCTTCAGGGCAGGCTTAATCCATTTTTTAAGATCGCGTTGCATAGTATCGCCCGATATAAGGAGGAGGGATGGTTCAAGAACAAGGTTCATACTTCTGCTGAGAAGGAATTTATAGCCGGCATGAAAATAGAAATGTCTCGACCACGGAGCCCTGTAGACAGCCAGTGTATCGTTTTTTGCCGGAGAACTGAAGATATTTGTCACTGAAAAACCTGCATAGAGCTTTGGTGAATAGTAATAGATACCGGCATCGGCACCTGGATCTGAGAAATTTGCAGCCTCAAATCCAAGGCTTGTATCGCCGTCGAACCTGTGCCGGTAGGCTTTTGCGGAGGCACCTACTGAAAGGAAGGACAGGTTCCTGCTGTTAAGAGGTATATGGTATGAAAAAGCAGCAGATGCTCCCGACGAGCGGCTTGAACTGGTATTTTCACTGAACACTGATATTCCTGTACCGATCCTGGTGAATTCCTTAAGTCCCGGTGATGATACAAAGCTTCCCTGTTTCTTCATAAGCCTTGTGTTGGCACTTATTATTGCTGCAAAGTCGTTTCCATGAAACGAGGTTATCATATCGGCAGAAAGGAAGTCTTTGCTTCCTGCAATAGCCGGGTTGAAGACAAAGGGAGTGAACAACCTGTATGAAACAGGAGAAAGCGGGGTCTCCTGCGAAAAGGAGCCCAGGTAAATGGGAAGGAACAGTAAGATAAGAAAAACCCTTTTTAAAACCGGCATAAGCATCAGGTAAACTAACTGGTCATATAATTCTTCTAACGGAGTACAGGTACTTAAAATTTCATTTACACAGCAATTTACATTAAATGCCTGGAAATTTCAATCGTTAATTCCTTTATTTCAGCCAATTTGATACTTCTTCGGGAGAGGGATTCTGAAGCCCCAGTTTATTTTTCTTATTGTATCCGCATAAGTCATTGAACAGCTTTCCCGGCTTGGCTTCCCTGAGGGAGGCTAGGGTGGGGAAGCCAAGTTTTCTTACCACCTCAATCCATTCTTCGGGTATCCCTGCTTCCCTGAATTTGCCCGGAGCGTCACCCGACTCTCTTTTTTCGGGTTTCATCTGGGGAAAGAGAAGTACATCCTGAATCGAAGGCTGGTTTGTAAGCAGCATGGTCAGCCTGTCGATACCGATTCCCATCCCTGAAGTAGGAGGCATCCCGTATTCAAGAGCCCTGACAAAATCGTGATCGATAAACATAGCTTCATCATCCCCCTTTTCAGAGAGCCTGAGCTGATCCTGGAACCTTTCCATCTGATCAACCGGGTCGTTGAGTTCCGAATATGCATTTGCTATTTCCTTACCGTTGATCATAAGTTCAAAACGTTCAGTCAGGCCCGCTTTGCTCCTGTGCATCTTGGTGAGTGGAGATGTTTCGGTGGGGTAGTCAATGATGAAGGTTGGCTGAATGTATGTATGTTCACATTTCTCTCCGAAAAGAGCATCTATGAGTTTCCCTTTGCCCATCTCGGGAGAGTGTTCCACACCCAGACTGTCACATACATTTCTTAATTCATTCTCATCCATACCCGAAATGTCGGTTCCTGTATTTTCCCTTATTGCATCAGTCATGCTTATCTTTTTATAGGGAGGTTCCAGGCTTATTGTCTTGTCGCCATATACTATCTCTGTCTTTCCATGCAGGTCTATAGCGGCTTTCCGTATCAGTTCCTCAGTAAAGCCCATCATCCAGTTGTAATCCTTGTACGACACGTATATTTCAAGAACAGTGAATTCAGGGTTATGGGTACGGTCCATGCCTTCATTACGGAAGTCTTTTGCAAATTCATAAACTCCTTCAAAGCCTCCCACAATAAGTCTCTTAAGGTATAGTTCGTTTGCAATCCTCAGATATAGGGGCATGTCGAGGGTGTTATGATGGGTTATGAAGGGCCGTGCGGCAGCTCCTCCGGGTATGGGCTGAAGAATGGGTGTCTCAACTTCGAGATAGCCTCGCGAATTGAAGAGTTCGCGCATCGACTGTATTATCCTGGTTCTTTTCCTGAATACATCACGTACCTGAGGATTGACAATAAGATCGACATATCTCTGCCTGTATCTCATCTCAGGGTCAGTAACAGCATCATAGAGAACTCCGTCTTTTTCCTTAACAATGGGAAGTGGCCTGATCGACTTGCTCAGCACCGTGAATTCCTTTACGTGAACGGTGATCTCTCCCATCTGGGTCCGGAACACATGCCCCCTGACTCCGATTATGTCGCCGATGTCGAGCAGCCTTTTGAAAACAGTGTTGTACATGGTCTTGTCCTCACCAGGGCATATGTCATCACGACGTACATAGATCTGGATCCTTCCCGAAGAGTCCATCAGTTCAGCAAATGATGCATTGCCCATTATGCGTCTGCTCATTATGCGTCCAGCAAGGCAGACATCACTGTACATTTCGCTTCCCGAATCAAAGTTATCAAGGATTTCCTGTGACAGGATATTAACGGGATATTCAGCTGCAGGATAGGGATCTATGCCCAGTTTCCTCAATTCGTTGACAGATTCTCTCCTTATCTGTTCCTGTTCACTTAGAATATGGTTACTCATACTGCTTTAAAAAATTTGTGCAAAGATATGTAAAATAGCTGCTTCTGCAAGAATACAGAATTACTCTAAGGGAAGGATTAGTTAACCGCGCGTTGACGGATGGTCTGCCTAGTTGCCTGATAGTAACGAGAGAGAAGATCCGGCCAAGGCCAGAGCAAAAAGGTAGGTTGAGATAATTAGCAGAGCCGTTATTCCTACGTAGGCGAAGAACAACCTGAGGTCCCTGAAAGCTTTTGTAAGTTCGCCGGGTTTGGAATTCTGAATATAGTTTCGGGTACGTCTTGAAAAACGGAAAAGGAACAGTACTGATAAAAAGCCGGAAACAACTGCGATTGCCGAAGCTGCCAGCAGAATTGATTCAAACAGGCCAAGAGGCGTCTCGTCAGGCTTGAAGAGAGTAAGAAAGGTTGTAGTAAGAAGGCTCATAAGCACAAGTGAACCAAGTACAATGAAGCCAATGACCGAAAGGAACATTGTCCATTTCCATGTGGCGGTCAGGTTGCTTACTATGCCGGCGGGTATACCGTTTTTTGTTTCTTCAGAAAGGTTTTCCATCGTTTTACCGAAAAAACCTGATTCATTCCGGCTGAACTTTTAATCATTCCCGGGTCAGGTTCCGAAGCAAATATAATGAATAAATTTCCTCATCACTAACAGCTGCCCTTAACTGATATCTTCATTTTTTCTTCTGTTAACAGGGATGCTCCTGTAATCTTTTTTTTACAGGAAGCGATCTTTTTCAGGCCCTCCTTAAAATTCGTACCTTTGATGTTCAAAAACAGAAGACATGCAGGAAGGCAGAAGATTGCCATCATGGCTCAGGATGAAGAGAGCCAGCGGAGCAACCTACTCCGGGGTTAAACGGATTGTCGAGCAGAACAGGCTCCATACCATCTGTACAAGCGGCAGATGTCCCAATATAGGTGAGTGCTGGAATGCGGGTACTGCCACATTCATGATTCTCGGTGATATATGTACCCGGGCCTGCAGGTTTTGTGCCACAAAGACGGGCCGGCCACTTCCTCCTGATCAGGATGAGCCTGTCAGACTGGCCGAAGCTATAAGGCTGATGGGTCTGAAACACTGTGTCATCACCTCAGTCGACCGCGATGATCTGCCTGATGGGGGTGCCCGGTTCTGGGCTGATACCATCAGAACAATAAAGGAGGTCAACCCCGGGACAACAGTCGAGGCCTTGATCCCTGATTTTAACGGTAATACGCCCGACATTCAGAAGATAATCGATGCCCGGCCTGAAATCATTTCGCATAATATTGAAACAGTGAAAAGGCTTACCCCGCTAATCAGGACAAAAGCCAGGTATGAGACGAGCCTTGATGTGCTCAGATATATTGCATCAGCAGGAAAACCTGCCAAGTCGGGTTTTATGGTGGGACTTGGGGAGACTGAGGAGGAAGTTTATGAAACCATTTCGGACCTTAAGTCGGCAGGCACTTCAATACTTACAATCGGGCAGTATCTTAAACCCGACAAGGGGTACATGGAGGTGTTATCGTATGTTGAGCCCAGTACATTTGATGAGTACCGTAAGCAGGCTCTCGCCCTTGGCTTTGAACACGTTGAGAGCAGTCCTCTTGTCAGATCATCTTTTCACGCAGAAAAACATGTAAGTACGCCACATATTTGATTATATTTGTTTTAATTAACAAGTCAGGCCATAATTGAGTTATAGAGTTGTATATAAAGATATTGGCATCAAAGAATATAAGCATGTCTGGGATTTTCAGTCAGAAATTTTCGACAGGCTGCTAAAGAATAAAAAATGTGAAAAGTCAGACACAAGGGTTGTATCACCGGGAACTCTGATCTTTGTTGAGCACCCGAACGTCTACACCCTCGGAAAAAGCGGATCGGAGAATAATCTGCTTGTTGATTTCATCCAGTTGCAGGCCAGGGATGCCACTTTTTTCAGGATCGACAGGGGAGGTGATATAACTTACCATGGTCCTGGTCAGCTTGTGGGATATCCCATCTTTGACCTTGAAGAACTTGGAATAGGGCTCAGGGAGTATATAAACAGGCTTGAGGAAGCGATAATCGCAAGTATTGGCGAGTATGGCCTTAAAGGTATGAGGCTGGAAGGAGGAACAGGTGTCTGGCTTGATGCTGATGCAGGCGGAAAGGCCCGTAAGATATGTGCTATAGGAGTCAAGGCAAGCAGGTTTGTGACAATGCACGGATTTGCATTTAATATAAATACGGATCTTTCTTATTTCAGTCATATCAATCCATGCGGATTTACAGACAAGGGTGTGACATCGCTTGAAAAGGAAACAGGAATAAAACAGGATTTTGAAAAAGCAAAGGAGATAGTAAAAAGGAATCTGCAAAGGGTTTTTGATCTTCAATGGATAAATGAGGAAAGTAATGGATAAAAGGTGGATCATAAAAGATAAAGCAGATATCCCGGTTGTGAAGCAGCTTGCAGCTTCGCTCGGTGTTAAGGAATCACTGGCGAACCTGATGGCTCAGAGGAATATAACCACGAAAGAAGAAGCCAGGGCTTTCTTTAATCCTTCACTCAGCGATCTTCACGATCCTTTCATGATGAAAGATATGAATGTTGCTGTGGAAAGGATATCCACGGCAGTTAAGAAGAATGAAAAGATACTTGTTTACGGCGACTATGATGTTGATGGTACAACGGCCGTTGCATTGATGTATTCGTTCCTTAAGTCGCAGTATTCAAATGTTGAATACTATATCCCCGACCGATACAGGGAGGGCTATGGTTTGTCTGTTGAGGGACTCGACTATGCCAGCCAGACTAACTGCAGGCTGGTGATCACCCTCGATTGCGGGATAAAGGCAGTTGAGAAAGTCAGGTATGCCCGTTCCAAAGGGCTCGATATAATTGTCTGTGATCATCATTACCCGGGAGACGAGATCCCAAAGGCAGTTGCGGTACTTGACCCCAAGCAGCCTTCATGCAGCTATCCCTACAAGGAGCTTTCGGGATGTGGTGTGGGATTCAAACTGATCCAGGCATATTCGAGAATACATGGCATTCCATTCAGCCAGATTAGTCCCTACCTCGACCTGGTTGCCGTAAGCATAGCCTCAGATATCGTTCCCATCACCGGTGAAAACAGGGTTCTGGCATTCTTTGGACTGAAACAGCTTAACGAGGCGCCGGGGACAGGACTTAGAGAGATCATCAGGGAGTCTGAAATAAATAAAGTTCTGACTATTGAGGATGTGGTCTTCAAGATCGGACCAAGGATTAATGCAGCCGGGAGGATGGAGAGCGGGAAGAAAGCAGTAGAACTGCTCGTATCGGATGATCCCCGGATTGCATCTTTAATAAGTAAAGAGATAAATAACTTCAACAACGAACGCAGAAGTGTTGACAGAACCATTACCACAGAGGCCATGAGGATGATCTCGGAAGATCAGTCGACACTTAATGCCAGAACCACAGTGTTATATAACCCTTCATGGAAAAAAGGGGTGATTGGTATAGTCGCATCTCGTCTTATTGAAACCTATTACCGGCCTACTGTCATCTTAACTGAATCAAATGGCTTTGCAACAGGATCAGCCCGGTCGGTCCAGGGTTATGACCTTTATCAGGCCATCGAGGCCTGCGGAGACCTGCTGGAGAGTTTCGGAGGCCATATGTTTGCAGCCGGCCTGACACTTAAAAAAGAAAACATCCGTCCTTTCATGGAACGGTTTGAACAGTTTGTAAACAACACAATAACTGAAGATCAGCTCATTCCAAGGATCTTTATTGATGCTGAGCTTTCATTTGCCGAGATAGATGATGATTTCTTCAAAGGGATACACAGCTTCCAACCCTTCGGACCCGATAATATGTCGCCAGTATTTGTCACAAGGAATGTTTTCGACACAGGTTCCGGGAGAATGGTAGGCTCAAGCGGTGAGCACCTGAAGCTGGACCTGTGCCAGGAGGCATCAGGGATAAAAAGCCTTTCTGCCATAGCTTTCAGCCAGGCCGATCACTTTGAATATATAAGGGGAGGCAATCCTTTCGACATCTGTTATTCCATTGAGATGAATGAATTCAGGGGAAACAGGAACCTTCAGCTTAACATACGTGACATAAGAACACCGGTATCCTGACTTCTTTTTTGCTTTCAGAACTTAAGAGAAAGCTGAATCCTGAAGTCATCCCTGAATACCCTGTCGCCATCATCATTAAAGGGTACTGTAGCGCCATATTTCATTATAAGTTTGATGTTTTCAGTGGCATCCCACCTCACCATGGCATAGTTCCTGCAACCGCTTCCCGACAAGGCAGGTATGCTGTAACTCTGCAGCAGATCATTTTCATAAACGTAAAGCCTGGTATCCCAGTCTTCAGTCCGGAAAGGAGAGAATCTGAGCCAGAGTCTCACAGGAAGTGAAGGGATTGAACAGATAAGGTCGTGGGAAAGTACGGTCCCAACCCTGTTTCCCGGCAAGGCAGTCCTGTAGTAAATCCGGGTGACAAGCGACAGCTTCTCTGAGAATATGTACTTCACAAGCAATTTGCAGGTTATTGTTGTCAGAACCGACTGCCCGGGGATTATGTTAAGTGAGTTGTTATTGGTAACTGTTTCTTTAAGATTAGCTGAAAGTTCCATCTGAAATGAAGATGAGGGCTCATACCTAAGTCTGATTTCTCCTGCACCGGAGTAGGAGGGGAAGCTTGTCCTGTATCTCATCCAGGGGTAATGTGATACGTTGTACCCGGCACTGACAAAAAGGTTTCTGGCGGCTTCCAGCGTAAAATTCCCGGTCAGGCCCTGTTCGTTCTTTGTCTGGCTGCCTGTGCCAGGAGCTCTGCCGTGAAAAGTTGTATAGCCCGGGGAATAGTTTCTGTAGAGCAGGTTTACAGTCAGGCGTCCTGAAGGCCGGAGAGACACACCCTGAACCAGTGCATGAGAGTCGCCGTTGTTAAGCGTAAACTCACCGAAGGCTATGATGTTGCCTGTCACAGTCTTGTAGGTAAAGGAAAAGTTCCGGTTAAGGTTACCTGAGAAGGAGTAGGGGTCTTCTTCTGAACCTGTTATACCTTCTCCATCCGGGAACCGTGTTTCGGACCAGAGAATGCCCAGTCTCAGGTTTTTCAGGTCGTATGAAACAGAAGCCCCGTAGTTTATCTCCCTCAGCCGGTCTTTTTTAATCACCAGTGAAGGTGTATTATGCAACCCGGAGGTATAGATGTTTTTAATGCCCGAGGCCTGGCCGGCTTCTGCTCCGTCCAGACCTGCATCAACAAGATTATCTGAAAACCAGGTGGTCAATCCAAGTCTTCCTTTTCCGACTTCGGCAGCCACTCCTCTGAAATAATTATATTCGTCTGCAGATGTATGAGGTCGGATCTCGTTTCTGCCCGACATGTATCCCGGAGAGGTGAGCGAAAGGCCTGTGCTTATCCCGGTGTTGAGTGCGCTGCCCATTCCGAATCTTATTCCGTAGTCGCCAGCAACAATTTTTCTCACCATACCGGTACCCGAATAGCTTATATAGGCTGAAGTAAAGTCGGGTGCAAGGGTTCCGGCCCTGGGGAGGCTTTCTCCTGCATCTTTTTCAGCAGTTATACCCCCGGATAAGGAGGAGGCTGAAAACCTGTATTTTGAAAGAAGTTTCCATGGAGAACCCAATCTACCCGGTTCCATGTCGGTGCTTCTCAGGGAAGCGCTTGTCAGGAGACTGTTTCTCCACGATAAGTATCTTCCTCCGGCAGATGTTTTCTCTCCGAAGGTGATGAAGGGAGCCATCATTTCGGCCGTCGCCCTGTCAAAACCAGGGATATTGGCTATTTCATATACTGTCTTCATCGGTCCATATTCTGAACTATAGTCAGCAATTACTTTCAACTGGAAATCAGACAGGAAGAAAAGTCTTTCAAGTTCACCCCTGTCGTTTGAATTAATGGCAACGGGCTCGCCCGAAAGCTCATGCAGCCTGTCGGTGAACTCCTCCAGGCTACCTGTTCCGGATTCATCGCCGGCCAGCTCTTCGGCCATGGTTACAATAAACTCATTAAGGTCTTCAGTCTGGCCCTTCACTGTAAACGGAACGGTCAGGGCTGCCGACAAAACAAAGACAGCAGACCTCCGGTGCAACACCTGAGGTACTCTTCTTTTCGTAAGCATCCTTGAATACCGGCAGAATATACTGAACAGCTTGTTTGATCTTTCCATCTGTTGGTCCCTTTTTTCAGGCATCATTATTTAATAGAGAAGATCAACGATACCGATGAGCTGATGCCCAGCCTCTCGTGGGTAAGAAAGCCGGCATCGAGTTTCATAGCTTTCAGCCTGTAGCCCATGCCAAAGCTGAAAGAGCTGTTTTCTGTTCTGAAACCGCCTCTTATCCAGATTTTTTCCGAAGCCCCGTATTCGAATCCTGTTTTTATAACCAGGCTGTTGCCTGTACTCATTTCAGCCTCCAGCGCTGTATAGAGGCGGGGGGCCGGAAGGAATGCCACCCCGGCCCTCAGTGTCATTGGCAGGTGTTTTTCCCTTGTGGCTGCGGGTACAGGGTTGAAGATATGAACACCGATCCTTACGGTTTCGGATGCCGAGATTAGTATCCCCGCCCCGAAGGTGATGAACATGCGGTCGTTGTAACCGGAAGGGCAGTTTTCAATGAAGTAGCTGAGTCCCACTCCAGAGGAGATCTTTTCGCTCAGTGGCAGGCCGCAGGCAAGTGAAATTGTATGCCTGCGGAGACTCTCAAATCCGAAATCTGAAAACAATCCACCCAGGGATGCCCTGCCGGCAGGGACTATCAAGGCCGCACTTCTGGCTGATAGCTCTGCAAGGCTGAAACGGTTTTCGTAACAGACTCCTGCCGAGAAGGAACGGTTGATACCCAGGATGGCCTCATTATGAAACGACGACCAGAAATCATTTTTCCCGGCACATGCATATCCTGCTCCTGCTTCAGCCGCACCACCTGTAAAACGGTAAGGATTTCCCGCGATGGCTGGCAGTGACAGAAGAACAAACATGAAAGAAACAGATATTTTGTGCAGCGAGAACAAAATGTTTCTGTTAAAGACAGAAATTTACAAAAAAAACCTTTACTTCCGATGAGTAAAGGTCTTTTTTTAGAAGCATTTTTGTTTTTTAGCCACCGTAGGGCAACAGGGCCTTCAATGATACTCATGTGCCTGGAAAGGTCAGCTGACAGGTGGTCCGTGACCGCCAGTTCAGTTTGTCTTGAAGGGGAATTTAACCTTTTTCAGTTCTTCGTTTGCTTCTACAATTTTCTTTTTCAGGTTATTCTTGAAACCTGTTACTTCCTTCATTATTTCCGGGTCGGATGTTGCCAGTATCTGAGCTGCCAGTATTCCTGCATTCTGGGCTGCATTGACTCCCACTGTGGCAACCGGTATTCCGGGAGGCATCTGCAGTATGGAAAAGATTGAATCGAGTCCCTGGAGTGAGGCATTGACAGGAACTCCTATGACAGGCAGGGGGGTCATCGATGCAATAACACCGGGCAGGTGGGCGGCCATTCCGGCTGCTGCTATAATGACTTTTATTCCCCTTCCGGCAGCAGCTTTGGCAAACTGTTCGACTTCTTCCGGGGTCCTGTGGGCCGAAAGGGCATTCATCTCGAAGGGAATTCTGAAATCATTGAGTACCCTGGCAGCTTTCTCCATTACGGGCAGGTCAGAAGTGCTTCCCATTATTATACTTACAAGTGCTTCCATATATTTAATTTAATTTAACTTACAGATAAAGACAAAAATAAGCTATTATTTTCATATTTTCGCAGCGGCTGATATTTGTAACATGATCATGAAGGAAATCCGCGTACTTGATAAAAAGTTCAGGGAATATATTTCCGCGGAGGCTATCCGGGACAGGGTAGCTGAGCTTGCAGAAAGGATAAATGCCGACTACGCCGGGAAAGAGGTTGTTTTTGTCGGTATTCTTAACGGAGCCTTCATGTTTGCGGCTGATCTTTTCAGACTTATAACAGCCGGTTCGAGGATAACCTTTATAAAGCTAGCATCTTACCAGGGGACGAGTTCTTCAGGGACTGTCAGGGAGCTTATAGGCTGGAATGAAGATATCAGCGATAAGGACATCATTGTAGTGGAGGATATCATTGATTCGGGCAGCACCCTGGAACGGATTGTCGACGAACTGGTTATAAGGGATGTGGCATCGGTAAGGATTGCTGCCCTGTTGCTTAAACCTGATGCTTACGAAAAGGATATACCTCTCGATTATATAGGTTTTGAAATCCCAAATGATTTTGTGGTCGGTTACGGACTCGATTATGACGGTTTTGGACGCAACCTTCCATCGATTTATACACTTATTAGTTAAATAATAAATTTTTATTCTATGGTTAATTTTTTGATTTTTGGCCCTCCCGGATCAGGTAAAGGTACACAGTCGGTACAACTGGCAGAAAAATTCAATCTTACACATCTCTCAACGGGAGATATGCTACGTGCTGAGATTGCAGCCGGGACTGAACTGGGAAAGAAGATGAGCTCTATCATGAGCAAGGGTGAACTGGTTCCCGATGAGGTTGTGATTGAAATGATCGCAACAAAGATTGACAACACAAAAGATACCTCCGGCTTTCTGTTTGACGGTTTCCCAAGAACAGTTGCCCAGACCATCGAGCTTGAGAAGATGCTTAATGAGAGAGGCATGAAGATAGACAGTATGCTTGTTCTCGATGTTGAACACGATGAGCTTGTTAAGAGACTTATCCTCAGGGCCGACCTGTCAGGCCGTCCCGATGACAAGGATCCTGCCGTTATAGAGAACAGGATTGACGTATACAAATCAAAGACAGAGCCTATAATCGATTATTGCCGCGAGAGAGGCATCTACCAGCCGGTTGACGGCATGGGATCGATAGAAGATATTTTTGACAGGCTTTCAGGCCTTATGGAGAAAATTGTTTAATTACCTTTAATTGTTTCCGTGATACTCTGTGTTTTTCACTTTCCGGACTTCTGACCGGAAAAAAAGTGGAAAACACAGGAATCACGGATTGAAAAGATACTGATGACCTCATCCAATTTCGTCGACTATATAAAGATCTATTGCCGTTCAGGTAACGGAGGGGCAGGATCGGCCCATCTACGCAGGGAAAAGTCTATTCCAAAAGGCGGGCCCGACGGAGGTGACGGAGGAAGGGGAGGACATATAATACTGAAGGGTAATGCACAGATGTGGACCCTGCTTCATCTCAAATACCAGCGCCATATTTTTGCGGAAAACGGAGTGGCAGGAGGATCAAAACAGTCGACAGGAGCCGAAGGCAAGGATGTAATCGTTGAGGTGCCTCTTGGAACTATTGCAAAGAGGGAGAGTACAGGCGAGCTTATGTTTGAGATCACCAGTGACGGGGAAGAAAAGATACTCCTGAAAGGTGGAAGGGGCGGACTTGGCAATGTCCATTTTAAGTCGGCCACACATCAGACTCCGCGTTTTGCCCAGCCTGGAGAGGCCGGAGAAGAAGAGGCCTTTATACTCGAGCTGAAAGTGCTTGCAGATGTGGGACTTGTTGGATTCCCAAATGCAGGAAAGTCAACACTGCTTTCGGTAGTGTCGGCAGCAAAACCCAGGATTGCTGATTACCCTTTTACCACCCTTGTGCCAAACCTTGGTATAGTAAGCTATCACGACCACAGGTCTTTTGTTATGGCAGACATCCCCGGAATCATTGAGGGAGCTCATGAGGGCAAGGGACTTGGAATAAGGTTCCTCAGACATATTGAAAGAAATCCTATCCTGCTCTTTCTTGTTCCGGCCGACAGCAGGAATATCAGGGAAGAATATGAGATACTTCTCAATGAACTGAGAATGTACAACAGCGAGCTTCTCGATAAAAAGAGACTACTTGGAATATCCAAGGCGGATCTCCTCGACCAGGAACTCAAGGATGAACTAAGAAAGGACCTGCCGGATCTGCCACGTGTCTTTTTCTCTTCAGTAACAGGTGAAGGGATAAACAATCTCAAGGACATGATCTGGAAACTCCTTAACAGTTACTGAAAATGCCTGAGCTACTCGACCAGCAGCTTTTCCTTTTCCTGAACTCCATCAACAGCCCTTTCATGGATAGGGTGATGTACTTAATTACGGCAAAGCTCACCTGGGTACCCCTTTATCTTGCCCTGCTTTATACCTTTCATAAGAAAATGGGGAGGAAATTCTGGTTCTTTCTCATAATAATAGCCCTGTCAGTTCTCTTTGCCGACAGAGGATCAGTCGTGATTAAAAATACGGTTGACAGACCCCGTCCCTGTCATGAACAAGCCCTTGAAGGTCAGGTCCACCTTATCGGAGAAAGGTGCGGAGGGAGATACGGATTTGTTTCTTCACATGCCTCAAACGCATTCAATGTTGCCCTTCTCAGCCTGCTTGTCATAAGGAGGAGATGGTTTACGATATCAATCTTTTTCTGGGCACTTATTGTGGGTTACAGCAGGATTTATGCCGGTGTCCACTATCCGGGTGATGTAATCTTTGGTTCATTGTTCGGAGCCCTTGTTGGATGGAGTATGTATTCGCTGTATGAATATGCCGGCGAAAAACTGCTTAAACCCGGTTCGTGGTTCATGAAGGAATGAGCATAGGGCACGTCCGGAAAATCATTCATCTGACCGGAATAAGAATACTGATGCTTAACTATTCGCTGCCATGTTATGTATTTTAAACGATTCGAACGATCCTTTTTTTAACCTGGCTATCGAGGAATACCTTCTTAAAAACAGCAGGAGGGAGTATCTTATACTGGGGATAAACAGTCAGTCGGTTATCATAGGAAAGCACCAGGTAGCTCACCGTGAGACAGATACGCGCTATGTAACTGAAAACAATATCCCCGTCATCCGGCGCATTTCAGGCGGAGGAACTGTCTTTCATGACCAGGGGAACGTTAATTTTTCTTTTCTGGCAAACAGTGAAAAGGGAAGGCAGATCGATTTCATTAAATATACCTCCCCGATAATGTGTTTCCTTGAATCAGAAGGGATCAAAGCCTCGCTCGAAGGGAAGAACGATATAAAGACAGCAGGACTGAAGATCTCGGGAAATGCCGAACATGTCTGGAAAGAAAGAGTGCTGCACCACGGGACCCTTCTTTTCGATGCCGACCTTGACAGAATGGGTCGATCGCTGTGTAAGGATACGGGCAGCTACGGTACAAGGGCTGTCAACTCAAATCCATCACAGGTTATCAATATCTCGGCAGTGACAGGTCGCAAAACAGAAATCCTTGATTTCATTAATGCCATGGCCTCATGGTTCGTCAATAACATCCCGGAAACTGAGGTCAGTTATCTTACAGAGGTCGAAAAAAATGCAGCCCGCTCTCTGGCAGAAGATAAATACCATAGCTGGGAATGGAATTACGGATATGGTCCTGAGTACCATTTTACCGCTTTGTCGGAGTATAAATGTAATTTGTACACTATTAAGTTCTTTGTCAGGAGTGGAATAATTACAGAATGCAGTATAAGCGGTAAGGGAGACCTGGAGAAGGCAGCTGAGATATTTGAGGGATGCCGGCATATGCCGGGGGACATAAGTGAACGGCTTGCAGCTAAGGGTATAACAGCTGATCAGGATTTCATATTCAGCCTGTTTTAATTTTAGTTACTTCCTTAATTTGCAGCTTCTCAGTAACAGATTCCGGATAAAATTACTACATTGGATTATTAATTCAGCGATTGGAAAGTGGGCCGGGTTTCACGCATACCACTGATCTCTGGACAAGAATTATCAGTTATTGACATATGGATATTGTAAAGTCGGGCCTGGTATGGTTGACCGGTGTGTTGTACATGCTGGTCCTGTTTCCTGTAACCTTTGTGGTATGGTTGTTATTGCTGCCCTTCGACAGGGAAAGAACGGTAACTCACATGCTGCTTGTATATCAGTCGTGGCTGATCTGTCACATCATGCCGGTCTGGAGTCTTGAGACCATAAGAAGCAGGAAGCTTACAGAAGGAAAGACCTTTGTAGTAATTTCAAATCATCAGTCGATACTTGACATTCTATTTATCAATAGTCTGTGCTTACGTTATAAGTGGGTATCCAAAATAGAAAATTTGAAAGTGCCTGTTCTTGGATGGTATCTGAAGATGGCAGGCTATCTGATTGTCGACAGGGGGGACCGTGACAGCAAGGACAGGATGATGGAAGATGCCCTTTCGTGTCTGCGGAGAGGCACGTCTGTTATGATGTTCCCTGAAGGTACAAGATCGGCCGGCGGAGAGATGGGGTCTTTTAAAAGAGGGGCCTTTCAGCTAGCAATAGCTTCAGGGAAACCTGTATTGCCTGTGATTATAGACGGTACGGGAGATATTCTGCCAAAGCACGGCTTTCTATTCAGGAGGGGTCACAGGGTGAGGATCAGGGTGCTTGAGCCGGTTGACCCTCACGATTTTGTTACAGACAACCACGATGATCTGGCTTTATGGTTCAATGATTACATGAAGAAGGAACTTGAAAAACTGAGAAGCACTTATTGAGATTATGGTCAGAGATGCCGGATACAGGAGAATCCTTTACAGAATGGGTTACTACGAATACCAGCAGGGACTTGTATTCAGACACCTGAACCAGGAAGGAGGATGGGACCTGCATCTTGGGAATTGCCGTGATTTTATACTGAGGTCGGTCATGAGCAGGCAGCCGGCCATTCTTACAGTTCTGGGCAGCGGATGGCTACTCGACCTTCCTCTGGGTGAACTGGCCGCCATGACGCAAAAAATTTACCTGGTCGACATTATCCATCCGCCCATGATACGTGAGAAGATTGAAAACCTTGGTAACATAGAACTAATGGAGGAGGATGTCACCGGAGGCCTTATAAAAGAAGTATGGGAAACCTGCAGGGGTACATCAGTTTTCAGAAAAAAAACTGAAAAATCCGACATCACAGTTCCTGACTATGAACCCGTTTACGAACAGGGAATGGTGGTATCACTTAATCTTCTTACCCAGCTTGAGGCACTGCCATGCAGATTTCTCGAACGGCATGCACTTATGTCGCACGATGACCTTACCGCCCTGAAAAGTGAGATACAGCAAAGTCATCTAAGCTTCCTTCTGAAGCGCGATTCTGTTCTGATAACAGACACATGCGAAGTTGAAACTGACTCAGGTGGGAGGATGACAACTATTCCGTCACTGCTTACCGGACTTCCTTCAGGAAAGATAAACAGTGAATGGGAATGGGATTTCGATAATGAAAAATCAGACTATTATATGAAGAAATCAGTTTTCATGGTCTCGGCAAGATGCTATCTGAATGAACAGGGAAGACATAACAGGGATTTATAATTCCCTCAGAGACCGGTATGGGCTTCTTCTCGCCGCAGAGCAGAGGAAATTGTCGGTGATTTCGTGGATGAGGCTTTTACTTTTTCTTGCCGGAGTCGTTATTTCAATAATGCTTTATAGCTATAATACCGTTGCCGGAACATCTGGTGTTGCAATTACACTTATTCTTTTCCTCTTCCTTGTCAGGAGCTTCAGTATTTCTTCAGAAAGGATAAGTCTTTATGAAAACCTTGTAAGGATTAACGACAATGAGCTTAAAGCCCTTGAAGGGGATTATTCAGAATTTGACGGCGGAGAAGAATACCGCGACCGCTCACACGATTATTCAGAAGACATTGATCTGTTCGGGGATGATTCCATGTTCAGCTATCTTAACAGGACCGTGACGGGACATGGAAGCAGGATTCTTGCTTCGTGGGTTAAAGGGAAAGGACCTTTGGGAGAAGACCTGATGGAACGGCAGGCAGCAGTCAGGGAGTTGTCGTCAATGCCTGAATGGAGGCAGGGTTTTATGGCTGCTGGGCCCGGAGGAAAGTCCGACATCAGTGGTATGGAGGCTCTTTACAGGTGGCTTGCCGGTACTGGTGATACCCCCGGAATACCATTGCTGAAGTTACTGTCAGTTGCTTGTCCCGCCGCTGCCGTAATAAGTCTGATCATGGCAGTTGTGTCGCTTATACCCATGAATGTGTTTGTAATAGTCTTCCTTGTTAACCTGATGATTGAAGGCGTATATCTTAAAAAGATTAATGCAATCCATTCCACAGTCACAGGGAGACATGGTTACCTGTCTCTTGTTATGAAGCTTATCAGAACCTTTGAGACCGGAGAGTTCAGATCACCGCTTCTGCTTTCAGTCCGAAACAGCCTGTGTTCTGAAAGCGGTTCCGCAGCAGGCAGAATAAAGGATTTCAACGCTATTGTAAAGTCGTTCGATACAAGACTTAATATGTTTGCGGGAGTTTTACTTAACGGACTGTTTCTGTGGGATATCTCTTGTGTTTTAAGGCTTCACAGATGGAGGGAAGCAGTTAAAAATGACCTTCCCTTCTGGATAGATCAGATAGGTAAGGTCGACGGGCTCATCAGTCTGGCAAACCACGCTTATAATAATCCTGACTATGCCTATCCTGTTATTACTGGTTCCGGACCAGTATTCAGGGCTGAAAACCTTGGGCATCCTCTTCTTGACAGGAGAATGAGGATAACAAACGACATTGTTATGGATAAGGGTCAGGTTTTAATCATTACGGGAGCCAACATGGCCGGGAAGAGCACTTTTCTCAGAAGCGTTGCCGTAAATATTGTCCTGGCCCGTACAGGTGCTCCCGTATGTGCAACCGGGATGGCAGCTATGCCTCACAGCTTGTTTACAAGCATGCGCACGACAGATTCGCTAAGCCACAACGAGTCGTACTTCTATGCTGAATTGCAGCGTCTTAAGATACTTAAGGAAAGACTTGAATCGGGTGAAGATATATTTTTCGTACTCGATGAGATCCTGAAAGGTACCAATTCAAATGATAAAAGTCTGGGATCAAAACTATTTCTTAAGAAGCTTGTTGGCCTGGGTGCTTCCGGTCTTATTGCTACCCACGACACCTCTCTGGGAGATTTGGAGGAAGAATTTAAGGGAACGGTTGTTAATAAATGTTTTGAGATCGACATTAACGGTGATGAGATTTATTTCGATTATAAGCTTCGTGACGGGGTAACCCACAGGATGAATGCTGCGCTTCTTATGAAACAGATGGGTATAGCCGGTGAGTGAGATTTTATTTGCCCACATCTTAATACACTCATTTAGCCGGTGTCAGCTTCCACTTGATAGTATATACCGGAGCTCCTGTTTGGTAAAAACTAAGCTGTATTGTTGAAAAATTTAAAGACAACCGCCTCCCCTAAATAGTTATATTTGCGCAAAAATTCTGAAAAATGTCGGTTGTCGGTTATTCTGAAGAGCATATCAAGACCCTTGAATGGCGCGAACATATAAGGCTGAGGCCCGGTATGTATATTGGCAAGCTTGGCGACGGGTCGTCACGTGATGACGGCATTTACGTACTTATCAAGGAGGTGATGGACAATGCCATTGATGAGCACATGATGGGTTTCGGCAAGAAGATAGATGTGTCGATCAATGGTCGTGAGGTAAGAATCAGGGACTTTGGAAGGGGTATTCCTCTCGGGAAGCTTACTGAAGCTGTTTCAAGGATGAATACAGGTGCCAAGTACGATTCAAAGGCTTTCAAGAAGTCGGTAGGGCTCAACGGGGTTGGTGTTAAGGCTGTGAATGCTCTTTCGAGCAGGTTTATTATCAGGTCGGTTCGCGACGGACAGGAAAGGATCACCGAGTTTGAGCATGGAGTAACAACAAAGGAGCATCCGCAGAGGCCTACGGATGATGAAAACGGGGTTGAGGTTGTTTTTGAACCTGACGACGCACTGTTTGGCAACTATCGCTATCTGTCCGAATACGTTGATTCACTGCTCAGGAATTATGTATATCTGAATTCAGGGCTGGTGATCAACTTTAACGGTACCAGGTTCTTTTCAAAAAACGGACTTGTCGACCTCCTTAATGAGAACATGAGTAAAGAGGGACTTTACCCCATAATCCATCTCAGGGGTGAGGATATTGAAGTCGCTTTTACCCACGGATATCAGTATGGTGAGGAATACTACAGCTTTGTCAACGGACAGAACACCACCCAGGGAGGGACACATCTTATCTCTTTCAGGGAAGCAATAGTTAAGACAATACGTGATTTTTACAGGAAGGACTATGATCCTTCCGACATACGATCGTCAATTATTGCAGCCGTCAGCATCAAGGTTGAAGAACCGGTGTTTGAATCACAGACAAAAACAAAGCTTGGTTCAAAGGACATGGGACCTTCGGGCCCTTCTATCCGCTATTTCATCGGCGAATTTGTAAAGAAACAGCTCGATGACTATCTTCACAAGAACCCCGAGACTGCAAGGATCCTTCAGCGAAGGATTCTCGATTCAGAGAAGGAGCGGAAGGCTATTTCCTCGATCCAGAAACTGGCAAAGGAAAGGGCAAAGAAGGTGAGCCTTCATAACAAGAAACTAAGGGACTGCAGGGTACATTATAATACAAACGATCCCAACAGGCTCGAGTCCACACTATTCATCACCGAGGGTGATTCGGCCAGCGGGAGTATAACAAAATCAAGGAATGTTGAGTCCCAGGCTGTCTTCAGCCTCCGGGGCAAGCCTCTCAATTCATACGGTCTGACGAAGAAGATCGTTTATGAGAATGAGGAGTTCAACCTTCTTCAGGCTGCACTTAACATTGAGGACGGAATAGAGAACCTCAGATACAACAACGTGGTGCTTGCCACTGATGCCGACGTCGACGGCATGCATATACGGCTGCTTATGCTGACCTTCTTCCTGCAGTTCTTCCCCGACCTGGTCAGAAAGGGTCATGTATACATACTTCAGACGCCACTTTTCAGAGTACGAAACAAGAAAGAAACAAAATACTGCTATACTCCTGAGGAAAAGGCAAAGGCTATTTCAAGCCTGGGTCCTAATCCGGAGATTACACGATTCAAGGGACTTGGAGAGATATCCCCCGACGAGTTTATCCATTTCATCGGAAAAGATATAAGACTCGAGCCTGTCAGGATGAGAAAAACAGATACCATTAACGGATACCTCGAGTTTTATATGGGAAAGAACACCCCCGAAAGACAGGATTTCATAATCGATAACCTGAGGGTAGAAGAAGACCTTGTTGAAGAGGATATTGCAGTTGACCAACAGATCGTCTGATACCTATGGAAGAACAGGAATTTGATATTGAAAGACCTGAAGATAAAGAAGAAATGACCCCGGATGCAGGCCAGGGCATCTTTCATTCCCTTACTGCACTCTCGGGGATGTACCAGGACTGGTTCCTTGATTATGCTTCTTATGTCATTCTTGAACGTGCCGTACCCCATCTGAACGACGGGCTGAAACCCGTTCAGAGAAGGATTCTTCATTCCATGAAACGGATGGATGACGGAAGGTTCAACAAGGTGGCCAACATAATCGGCCACACAATGCAGTTTCATCCTCACGGTGATGCTTCGATAGGAGATGCACTTGTTCAGCTTGGACAGAAGGACCTTCTTGTTGAAACCCAGGGTAACTGGGGAAACCTTCTGACAGGTGACGGATCGGCTGCCCCGCGTTATATCGAGGCACGCCTTTCAAAGTTTGCCCTTGAGGTAGTCTTCAATCCGAAGACCACTGAATGGAAACTCTCGTACGACGGCCGAAACAAAGAACCCGTTACCCTTCCTGTTAAATTTCCCCTGCTTCTGGCTCAGGGAGGAGAGGGTATTGCCGTTGGACTTGCCTCCAAGATCCTGCCCCACAACTTCAACGAACTTATAGATGCCTCAATAGACTATCTCTCAGGAAAGGAATTTGTGCTTTATCCTGACTTCCCGACAGGAGGATTCATTGATGCATCAAAATATAACGACGGACAGAGAGGCGGGGCGGTTAAGGTAAGGGCGAAAATTGAAAAGATTGACAAAAAGGCTCTGGTCATCACTGATCTGCCTTTTGGCAAAACAACTACTACTCTCATCGATTCTATAATAAAAGCCAACGAGAAAGGCAAGATCAAAATCAGGAAGATAGATGACAATACCTCGGCGAATGTCGAGATAGTGATCCATCTGGTACCCGGAGTTTCGCCCGACAAAACCATAGATGCACTCTATGCCTTTACAGATTGCGAATATTCAATCTCTCCCAATACCTGCGTCATTACAGGCAGTAAGCCCTCGTTCATGGGTGTCTCCGACATCCTGCGCCACTCAGCCGACAATACTGTCAGACTTCTCACGACAGAACTTCAGATCAGGGAGAATGAACTGATGGAAGAATGGCATATGTCTTCCCTGGAGAAAATTTTTATTGAAGAGAAAATCTACAGGGATATAGAAGAGTGTGAGACCTGGGAAGCGGTTATCAAGGCTATTGACAGCGGACTTGAACCCTTTAAGAAGAAACTTTTCAGAGAGGTCACCAGGGAAGATATACTGCACCTGACAGAGATAAAGATCAAGAGGATATCAAAATATGACTCGAAGAAGGCTGATGAACATATAAGGGATATTGAGACCGGTCTTGAGGAAGTAAGAGCTCACCTTAAAAACATTATAGCCTATTCAATAAACTATTTCAGGCAGATAAAGAAAAAATACGGCAAAAACCGGGAGAGAAAGACCGAGATAAGGAATTTTGATACCATCGAAGCTGCAAAGGTTGTTGCCAACAATGCAAAGCTCTATATCAACTACAAGGAAGGCTTTATTGGCACAGGCCTTAAAAAGGATGAGTTTGTATGCGACTGTTCAGATATCGACGATATTATAGTAATTAGGAAAGACGGAGGATATCTTGTTACAAGGATTGCCGAGAAAGTATTTGTGGGTAATGACATCCTTTATGCCCATGTCTTTTTAAAGAATGACGAACGGACAATATATAATATTGTATACCAGGATGGGAAAGACGGTCCTCTGCTTGTCAAACGCTGTCCTGTTTCCGGACTTACCCGTGATAAGGAATATAACCTTACAAGGGGAACTCCCGGTTCAAGGATTGTCTATTTCAGTGCCAACCCCAATGGCGAAGCCGAGGTTATAAAGGTACATCACAAGCCCAGGGCCAGGCTTAAGAAGCCGGTATTTGAATTCGACTTCGGCATGCTTGCCATCAAGGGGAAATCATCCATGGGTAATATACTGACCCGTAATCCTGTACATAAGATAAGCCTTAAGGAGAAAGGCCTTTCAACCCTTGGAGGCAGGAAGATTTGGTTCGATGATGCCGTGTACAGGTTGAATGTTGACGGCCGGGGAACCTTTCTTGGTGAATTCAGCGCCGACGACAAGATCCAGGTTATTACAAGGGATGGTTTTTTCAGAATAGCAGGCTTCGACCTTTCAAGCCATTTCGAGGAAAATATACTTCTTATTGAGAAATACAGGCCAGGGAAGGTGTATTCGGTAATTTACTGGGATCAGGAACTTCAGTTCTACTACCTTAAAAGGTTCACCATTGAGGAATCGGAAAGACCTCTCTGCTTTGTAAGCGAGTTCCCCGGATCAAAACTCATAAGCATCACTGAGGTTGAATACCCCCGCTTTGAGATCCATTTCGGAGGCAAACACAAGGAACGTGAGACTGAAATAATCGAAGTTGCCGGGTTCATCGGGGTCAAGAGCTACAAGGCCAAAGGGAAGCGTCTTACAAGCTATATGGTCGATAACATCCAGGAGATAGAACCGGTTGTGAAAAAGGAAGTCAGCATTCCTCCCGCCGGCGGCGAAGATGAAGAAGAGGACAGGGAAATTCCTGATATCCAGAAGCAACACGATGATCCGGCACAGATGAAACTGGAGCTGTAATGAATTCAGGCAGGATTATATACATTATTGGTTTCATGGGCTGTGGCAAAACCACCGCGGGAAAAAAGCTGGCAGCTGCCCTTGGTTGGCAATATGCCGACCTTGATAAGCTTATTGAAACAGAGACAGGGAAAAAGATTCATGAGATATTTGAGGAATCGGGAGAAGCCGGATTCAGGGAGACTGAGACCAGGGCGCTGCTCGGATTAAATCCTGATTCAGATGTTGTGGTTTCGACCGGTGGCGGAACCCCCTGCTTCAATCAGAATATGGACTTCATGCTTAAGACAGGCCTTACCATCTACCTGAAGCTTAGTCCCGGAGTACTGAAAAGCAGGCTCGAAGACTCATCCACTGTCAGGCCCCTGATAAAAGACATAAAAAATGACGATCTTGAGGCTTATATAGCCGGAAAGCTAGGCGAAAGAGAAAAGTGGTACAATAAGGCAGATCTGATCGTGGATGCCTTTTCATGCACCGGTTCCTGCCTTGCTGATCTTGTTTTGGAGAGACTATAAGGCTGATTATTGATTATATTTTCTTAATTTTAAGGACTAACGGGTTTGCGTGCTTTAGCAGAAACATCCTTTTAATAGAATATATGGGAAGCGAAGTATCCTCTGACGGATCGGATAATCAAGGTGTTCCTGATGGCAGGATGTCGGGAGAATGGTTGTTCCGTTCGGCATATTACCGTCTTGTGACCGGGGACCTCAACCTTCTTGACAATACTGTCAATAAATGGTTTTTCGAACAACTGATTTCATATTCCGTTTCAGCCTGCGATCTGTCACTGCTTCCCGCCCTTAGAAAAATAACAGGTGATAAAAGGCTTGGTGAAAGCCTCAGGCAAAAAGCATCAGAAGCATCAGAGCTGATTGAGGAATGCGAAAGAAAGACACGCAGGCCGGAGGGACTTTTATATCCTGCCCAGGGCATTTCAGTGATTGACATGGCAAGGGCCATCCTGGTCGGGACACGCAGGCCCCAGACCACCGAGATACTCCGCTTTCTGAAGGACAAAAGTCCGGGCGTCAGACGTATGGCACTCTACATAATAGGTAAATTCAGGATATCTGAGATGACCCAGGAGGTATGCATGTGCCTCTCCGACAATGAACTCTCAGGCGATGCGTTCGAAGTTCTGCAGTCGATGGGCCAGGATACTGGCGCTGATCTCAGGCGATACTACTTTGTTTCTTCAGGGAATCCTTTGATTTCTGCAGCCATTCTGAGGATACTGGGATCTTTCTGCTCTGACGAGAATATGGAATTTATATATTCAAGGCTCTGGTCCGGCTCAAGATATATCCGTGAACTGGCCCTTGAACATCTTCTGAAATGCAGATATGCTGCAAATAAGGAGGAGACCATGAGAGTTGTCCCTCTTCTTTATGAGGTGAGTTCGACAATAGTCTGGTTACTGTCTGTTAAGATTTGTCTTAACCGGAATAACAACCCTGAACTTCTGAAAGAGATCAACAGGGAATACAGTCAATGGAACTCCTTTATGGCCGGTTTGCTTAAAATCATCGATACTGAATCCCTGAAAGCCCTGAGATCGTTAAAGCCCTTTCATCTCTTGCATCAGGATGACAATCCTGCGAAAGAGGTTATTGAAATAATCTCATATATCACAGGCGATCCCCAGCCCGAAACAGACGGTTCGTTCCGTGATGCGGCAGACGAGGAAAAGAAGTACCGTAAGCTGAAGAAATACTTTCTTTCTGAAATCCCCGGTTACCCCTCAGTCGTGGAAGATATTATAAACTGCGACTATAATGTTGCCGGGGTCTGGACAAAGGTGGCTGCGATCAGATCTGTCAGAAGCCTGGAAGACAGCAATACAAGGGAATCGGTTGTTGCTCTTATGTTCAGCAGAGAGGCCATTCTCAGGGAAGAGGCTGCACTGCTCATAAGCCGGTATGACAGGGAGAGCTATAATAATATTTCGGCTCGGTTGAGAGAGAAGAAGCATACCGACAGAATTGTAAGCGGGGAAATTCATGATGCGGAACTGGTAAGAAGCAAGACTCTTTTCCTTTCTTCATTCTTCAATGGCATCCATGAAGAAATGATGGTACAGGCTGCAGGGAAAATGCAATTTATAACAGGCGGTAATCCCTTGCCTGGTTTCGTAAGTCCGGGCTTTGTTCTCTGGAGTTTCAGGGAGGAGGGCGCGAAACCTTATCTTCTCATCTTTCATGAGGGAACGGGTGATGCTGACGAAAGACTTAATCATGTGAGTGGAGGAACATACAGGTTCCACTACCTGCTTCCGCTTACCGTTGTCCGGGAGTTCTGCATCCTCCATCCTGCTCATGCAAATGATGTTATAAAACTACTGGATGTAAATGAAGAATTACTTACATAATATGTCTTCGGGAAAAACTAAGATATTTTTAAATAATCCCTTTCCGGGTCTCAGGCCTTACAGCACCGATGAGAAGGAACTGTTTTTCGGCCGTGAGGCTGAAGGTCCTGAGATTCTTACAAAGCTTCTGGCCAACAGATTTCTGGCAGTGACCGGATCCCCGGGAAGCGGGAAGACCTCACTCATAAACTGCATAATCATTCCTGGTCTGAGAGCGATGACCGGCGCCGGAGAAAAAGGGGTGAAGGTCCTTTATTTCAGTTCCGGAGCTGACCCCCTTGCAGGACTTGTAAAAGTACTCAGGCGTGAACTTTCAACACTTTGTTCCGACGATGAATGCAACGAACTTACCGGGGAAATAATTAATACAGTTGAGCCCTCGGCAGAAAAGGTGTTTAGGAAGATCAGCGGTGACGGGAAGACAAAGTTACTTATTATTGCCGATAGGTTTGGCGATATCTTCAGTTCAGATATTCAACCCTCACCCGGGGAGAAGCAGGCAGGGAGCATGGCGCTGATAAATATTCTTACGGCTGCTGTGAGTATGGCATCACCGGAAGTGTTCGTTGTGGTGGCTATGGATGCCGGACAGATTTCTGCCTGTGCACAGTTCAAAGCCTTATCAAGGCTAATTACTGGCAGTAACTATGTTGTTCCATGGATGGGCCGCGATTATTGCAGGGATGTGGCAGAGAAGCCGGTGATTAAAGCGGGGGCCTTAATTGATGATGAGCTTACATTGGTACTTGCCGGTGATGCCGGGAAGGATCCGGGAACGCTTCCCCTGGTTCAGCATGCACTTATGAGGACCTGGGAGCAGTGGGAGCAATCGGGCTATCATGGTAATCCTCTTGGGATAACCGACTACAGGATTGCCGGCGGGGTAGGATCTTCGGTTTCACTGCACGGAGATGAGATCTACGGGCATCTGGATGAGAATGAAAAACAAATTTGCGAAAAGCTTTTCAAGGCAATAACCGGTAAAGGAAGTGACAACAGGGCAATACGGCGTCCTCTTTCATTTTCTTCCCTGCAGTCTGTCACAGGCTGTACAGCTGATGAACTTAAAGCCGTTGCCGGAAGGTTCAGTGATCCATCAGTATCTTTTCTCACTCCGGGATCAGAAGTAGTTCCCGATGGCGATACCATAGTCGACCTTTCATATGAATGTCTTATAAACAGCTGGGAAAGGCTCAGGAACTGGGTCGATGAAGAAGCAGCATCGGTGAAGGTCTATATGTTTCTGTCCGAGGCTTCCTCACTTTTTCAGCAGGGGCGCCGGGGCCTGCTTGAACAGCCTGATCTGCAGGCAGCCATTGAATGGAGGAACAGGTATAAACCAGCACTTGGATGGGCGCAGCGATACGATCCTGCTTTTGAAAGGGCAATGGTTTATCTTAGAACCAGTGAAAAGGAGTATAGTGATAAAGAAAACAGGAAATACCTCCTCCGGAGACAGAAAACAAGAAGAAACCGTATCCTTTCAGGGATTCTTGGAGGAACAGCGCTACTGGCTTCCATCCTTACCATTTATGCGCTTTTTATGAGATACTCGGCCCGGGACAGGCTGAGAGAGGCTGAAGCAGGGGTGGTTGAGCTGGCAGCCAGGAAAGATGCAGCCGAGCAGTATGCAGCCATCGTTCTTAAAAACACCGTTGCCACTGACTCCGTCATTTCGGCTATGACAAGTCATTTTGAAGAGACTCAAAGGCTACTCGATGAAAAAAGCAATATGATCGCCCTTGTCGAAAATGAAATTTCTGCTGAGAGAGGAATCAGAACCGGAGTGTTGCTACAATACGACTCTGTTGTTAAGGAGAAGAAGATGACGGACAGCAACCTCAGGCAGGTAATAACCGAAAGGGATGAGACACGGCGCAGGAGAATGCTCGCCGTTGCCCGTTCCATGTCGCTCAGATCACTTAAGAGTGAAGAACCCATTGACCTGAGAACACTGCTTGCTTACCAGGCTTATCTGTTCAACAGGAGGAACGACGGACTACAAAATGATGCAGATATTTATCACGGACTTTACCAGGTTGCAAAGGAGAAAGGGCATCCTTACATTGAATCGTTCGAGGGACATTCGGGAGAAATTACAGGTATTGCCTTTGTCCCCGGCCGTAAGGAATTTTTTACCTCAGGTACCGATGGCAAGGTAATTAAATGGGATATGAACGGAAACAGGACAGGCCTCGAAATCATCTGGTCCGACGGAGATATTGCCGATGTCCTGGCCGTTAGTCCCGATGCAGGCTGGCTGGCCTGCGGAGGAAGGAACTCCACCATAAGGCTGATACCTGTTGAAGGGACGGGACTTGGTTATGAACTTAAAGGACACAGTGGCAGAATAACCTCGCTTGCCTTTTCATATGACGGAGAGTACCTTTATTCCTCAGCCCATGACGGGAAAGTCTTTAAATGGAGCCTTAGGGCAAGGACCTCTACTGATGTTACAACAGGTGAAAAGGGAATAATATCAGTCGACCTTTCTTTCGACGGAAGAAGTCTTGCAGGGATCACCTCCGACGGAGGAGCTGTGGTATGGGATCAGCAGAACGGAAAGCCGGTCTTTTCACTTGGGCCTTCTGAAAGAAGAATTACCAGTCTCAGGTTTCAGCCCGGAGGAAACAGACTTGCAGCAGGTTACGATGACGGGCAGGTTGAGATATGGGATGCCCGCGATGGGTCGAAGATATGGGAAGCCAGGGCCCATGAAAAAGAGGTTACTGGCATAAGGTTCAACGGAGGTAAATCCCAGATGGCAACGGCCGGCAGGGATGGGATTATGAAGTTGTGGGATACCGGCCATCCTGCCGGGCTGCCTGTAATATTCAGCGATAACACAGGACCGGTTGTCGCTATCGAATTCAGCCCTGACGGGAATCTTATAGTTTCGGCGACAGAGTCAGAAAAAGATAATCTGAAGGCAAGGCCTGCTTCAACAGATCTTCTGGCCGGTGATATCTCCCGGAAGTTAACAAGGAACTTTACCCGTGGCGAATGGATGGCATATGTGGGTGATGATATTGAATATGAAGAGACTGTCAGCAGGTCTGATTATAATATACTGATAAAAGAATTAAAGTAGATATATTTGCAGCGCCGGAAAACATATTCCTGTAGCGGGGAGAGGATCAGTCAGGCCTTAAAACAGGCGGCGGGTTCCCTGCCGGGTTAATGGATCGTTTCTGGCAAATCAAAATACATGATATGTTGAACCCTTTATAGGGTTTAAGGTTTGAAAAATAGAAACGTATATAAAAAAATGGAATACAGGAAGACTTTATTAATGATACTCGACGGCTGGGGAATAGGAGATGGTTCTGCCGCAGATGTTATCAGCCAGGTTCCCACGCCGGAACTTACATATTTTAAAAATAACTATCCCAGTTCACGCCTTCTTGCCTCAGGCGAGGACGTCGGACTACCCGACGGGCAGATGGGTAATTCGGAGGTGGGACATCTTAATATAGGTGCCGGCCGCATTATCTATCAGGATCTTGTAAAGATAAACAGGGAATGCAAAACAGGGGAGATAAGAAACAACGAGGTACTCACTGAAGCATTATCCTACGCAAGGGATAAGGGCAGGCAGGTCCATTTCATGGGACTTCTGTCAGACGGGGGGGTTCATTCCCTTGACAGGCACCTGTACTATCTGTGCGATATGACAAAAGAGTATGGAATCAGCAATGTATTTATACATGGCTTTGGCGACGGCAGGGACACCGATCCGAGAAGCGGAGCAGGATATATGAGGAACCTTGTTGAACATCTTAAGACATCGAATGGCAGGGTGGCCTCTTTTATTGGCAGATACTATGCCATGGACAGGGACAAGAGATGGGAAAGGGTCAGGGAAGCCTACGACCTTATTGTAAACGGAAAAGGCACGCCGGTCACTGATGTTGTTGAAGCCATGGAGCAGTCGTACAGGGATGAAGTCACCGACGAGTTCATGAAACCGTTTGTTGTGGTGGATGATGAAGGAAATCCTGTCGGGAAGCTGAAGGATGGTGATGTTGTAATATTCTTCAACTTCAGAAACGATCGTGCAAAAGAACTCACCATTGCTCTTACCCAGAAGGATATGCCGGAGTTCGGTATGAAAACAATGCCGCTTCACTATTGTACAATGACTCCCTATGATGCCACATTCAAGGGTCTGCATGTAATATATCCAAAGGAAAATGCAGGCAATACAATAGGGGAAGTTATATCAAAAGCGGGCAGAGCTCAGCTGAGGATTGCCGAGACTGAAAAATACGCCCATGTGACTTTCTTTTTCTCGGGAGGCAGGGAGGAGGTCTTTGAAAACGAAGACAGGATACTAATCCCCTCTCCAAAGGTAGCAACTTACGACCTTCAGCCCGAGATGAGTGCCTATAGTGTCAGGGATGCTGTTGTAAAGGCTATCGGGACGGGGAAATATGATTTTATATGCCTCAATTTTGCAAACGGTGACATGGTAGGGCATACGGGTATATATGAAGCTATAAGGAAAGCCGTTGCCACTGTTGATGAGTGTGCTGGTACAGTTATCAGGGCTGCAAGGGCAAACGGATATGATGTTCTTGTTATTGCCGACCACGGTAATGCCGACAAAGCTCTTAATGAAGACGGTTCGCCAAATACTGCACATTCGCTTAATCCGGTTCCCTGTATACTCGTTAGCGATGACTTTAAAAATATTAATGAGGGAATACTTGCCGACGTGGCCCCCACTTTGCTTAATATCATGGGAATTGAAATCCCCGCTGATATGACCGGAAAGGTCCTTGTCAGCTGAAAAGACCTTAACAGCTTATCCTTTCCGGTTCCGGATGAAATCATACTGATCCGTCTCAGGGAAAGTATAACGAAAAATGTTCTGAACAGGCCGATATGTTAAGAATAGGAGATACCATTTTCAGCCTAGATGTCATCGAAAAGAAATTCAGGTGCAATCTGCCATCGTGTCTTGGAAACTGTTGCAGGTACGGGGATTCGGGGGCTCCCCTTACCAGGGAGGAAGCTGACATACTTGATACGATATGGCCCCTGATAAAGGATTATCTGCGGCCTGAAGGAGTTGCGGCAATTGAGGAGAAAGGAACCAGCGAACGCGACTTTGAGAATGACCTGGTAACACCCCTGATAGGCAATGAGGAGTGCGCCTATACTATTGTTGAAGGTAACATATTCATGTGTGCTGTTGAAAAGGCCTGGGCTGATGGGAAAGTTGATTTCAGAAAACCCCTTTCATGCCATCTGTTTCCTGTGAGAATCAAAAAATACAGGGATTTTACAGCAGTTAATTATCAGGAACTGGCTATATGTTCGGCTGCCCGCGAATTCGGGGAAGCTGAAGGAGTCTATGTTTACAGTTTCCTGAAGGAACCTCTTGTAAGGGCCCTCGGGGAGGAACTGTATAACGAACTGTGCATTGCAGCAAATGAATTAAAAAAGAGGAAAAAATAATGAGAACAGTAACAGAGTATATTTCAGCCAACAGTGAAAGGTTTCTTGTCGAACTGGCAGGTCTGATCAGGATACCCTCGGTAAGTGCCAGGGAAGAGAATAAGGAAGATATGTTTCGTGCAGCGGATTATCTCAGGGAGTCGCTTATAAAAGCAGGGGCAACCAGTGCAGGGATATTTCAGACGGCTGGCAATCCTGTTGTATATGCTGAGAAGATCGTTGGTAATGACAGGCCCACAGTTCTGATCTACGGGCATTATGATGTTCAGCCTGCCGAACCTCTTGACCAGTGGAAAACCGAGCCTTTCGAGGCTGTGATCAAGGACGGACGGATATGGGGACGGGGGGCGGATGATGACAAGGGTCAGCTCTTTATGCATGTGAAGGCATTTGAGATAATGAATAACACCGGAACCCTGGCCTGCAATATCAAGTTTATGATAGAGGGGGAAGAGGAGATCGGGTCGGCAAACCTTGAAAAATTCTGTACCGACAACAGGGAAATGCTCGCAGCCGATGTAATCCTTATTTCGGATACAACTATGGTTGCTGAAGGTGTACCTTCAATTACATCAGGGTTAAGAGGACTCAGTTACATGGAGGTTGAGGTCAGGGGGCCTGAACGTGATCTTCACTCGGGACTTTACGGCGGGGCCGTTTTAAATCCATGTAATGTGCTGTGTGAGATGATTGCCTCCCTGAAGGATATGAACAACCGGATAACCATACCCGGGTTTTATGATGATGTCAGGGAATGTGATGAAGAAGAGAGGAAGGTAATGGCAGAACGGCCTTTCGACAGGGAAGCATTCGCGAAGTCGATAGGCGTTACCAGGCTAGGCGGGGAGGCAGGTTATTCAGATACTGAAAGAATAGGCATCAGGCCTACACTCGACGTAAACGGGATATGGGGAGGATTTACCGGTGAAGGGACAAAGACAATAATACCTTCAAAAGCGTCTGCAAAGATATCGATGAGGCTTGTTCCCTATCAGGATCCTGAGAAGGTGGCTAAACTTTTTGAAGAATTCTTAAGTTCAATAGCTCCGGAAGGGATATCTGTAAAAACAAGTTATCTGCACGGAGGGCAGGCTTATGTCAGTCTGGTAGAAACAGTTGAATATCAGGCAGCAGCGCTGGCGATAAGGGATACTTTCGGGAAAAAACCCATACCTGTAAGGAGCGGAGGTAGCATCCCGATTGTTTCAACTTTTGAAAAGGTTTTAGGAATTAAGTCCATACTGATGGGATTCGGGCTTGATACCGACGCCATCCACTCACCTAACGAAAATTTCCCTTTAGTAAATTTCTATAAAGGTATTGAGACCATCCCTCTCTTTTTCAGTCACTATTCCGGATTGAAAAAGTAGTATAAAATGGTATGTCAAAATCTGCCGGGAGGCTTAAAAAATCGAATCCGAAGTATTGTAGATTTTAAAAAAACGGTATCTTTGGCAGGTTAAGTTAGTAAAACCTAAATCTATTTAGTATGAAGAAACTATTTCTGCTGATTGTTTTGTTTGTGTTTATGGGTTCTTCGGCCCTGCTGGCACAGACAAGAGTAATTACAGGTACTGTTACCTCTGCAACAGAGGGGGAGGGTGTTATACCCGGGGTATCTGTATTCGTAAAAGGTACCACCATAGGTGCCATAACAGATGTTAACGGACGATATTCAGTCAATGCCCCTGAGTCAGCTTCCACCCTTGTGTTCTCATTCGTGGGAATGACAACCCAGGAGGTTGATATTGCAGGCAGGGCTGTTATTGATGTTGCATTGACATCAGAACTTATCGGACTGAATGAAGTTGTTGTAACGGCTCTCGGTATTAAAAGGGAGAAACGTGAGATAACTTATCAGACTCAGAAAGTTGATGTTGAAGAGCTGGCAGTTGCCCAGCCTACAAGGGCTACTTCGGCTCTCGCAGGTAAAGTGGCCGGTCTTCAGGTCAACGTACAGGATAACAGTGTCAACCCTACCACGCAGATCGTGCTCAGAGGGTTCCGTTCAATATCTGCCGGAAACCAGGCCCTTATAGTTATTGATGGTGCCGTTTCAACCATTGGAGCTTTTGATGACCTTAACCCCAACGACATCGCCGACATCAGCGTGCTCAAGGGAGCAACTGCTGCTGCCCTTTACGGCTCGCAGGCCGGTAACGGTGCCATCATAGTTTCAACTAAAAAAGGACAGGCCGGACAGAAGTTCACAGTTGGTTTGAATTCATCCTATACCTCTGACCAGGTGGCCTACATGCCGAGATTCCAGAGTGAATACGGTACAGGATGGGAAGGAGCTTATGATGCAATTGAGAATACCAACTGGGGCCCCAGGTTTGACGGTACTCTTCGACAGATCGGTCCCACTTTCCCCGATGGTTCCTACCAGACAGTTCCTTATGCCCCGGTAGCGGATAACCTTCTTGAGTTTTTTGACAAGGGACATAACCTTAACAATACGGTATACCTCAGCGGAAGTAATGAAACCAGTAAGTTTTATCTCTCCGCCGGAAATCAGGCAGCAACGGGTATAGTGCCTAAAGATAAATATGGACGAAATACCTTCAGGGCCAATGCCAGTAAGACACTTGGTGATGTTGAAGTATCAGTAAACGCCAGCTATTTCAATGATAAAACAGAAGAAGCAGGTGACTATATGGGTGATCAGGACAGACCGCTTTACTGGTTCCTTCTCAATACTTCGGCAAATATCCCTCTGAGCAGATATCAGAACTGGAGGACAGATAAATATTCGACTCCGAGCGGATACTACAACGGATACTATGAGAACCCTTATATGAACATCGATACCAACAGGGATACTGACTTTTCAAACAGGATCAATGCCAACGTTCAGGTAACATGGGACATAACTGATTTCCTTAACCTGACTGCCAGAACAGCTGTCAACAACAGCTGGGGTCACGGCAAATACTGGAGAAAGGCAATAACCTTTGATACCGATATCAAACCTACAGGAAGCGATATTTCTTCATATGTTACTGACATGGAGTTCCAGAATTCTGAATATGTATCTGACCTCCTTCTTACAGGAAATTTTAACTTCCTTAATAATTTCTCTCTTAAAGCCATCCTTGGTGGTACAAACCGTACCTCTAAGTACAGGGATACCTACATTACTGCTCTTAACCTGAGCATTCCTGATTTCTATGATATCTCAAACGGAACAGGTGCTTTGCAGGGCCGTTATGATTATTACGATGGAGCTAAAGCTGTTTATGCGGATGTTGCTGATGCGCAGGACTATATCAACTATGGCTTCTTTGGTGACTTCACCCTTGGCTTTAACAACTATCTCTTCCTTAACTTCTCGGGAAGGAATGACTGGACTTCAACTCTGGGGAAAGGCAATAACAACTATTTCTATCCGGCGTTCGGACTTTCTTTTGTTCTGACCGATGCAATCGAAGGACTCAAAAATAATAACATTCTTTCATATGCTAAGGTTACTGCAAGTAACTCGACGGTTTATAATGACCTTGCTCCCTACCAGATAAATGAAAGATTCAGCAAGCATGGTTCTTTCCCATTCGGAACTATCGGAGGATTTGAACTGGGCGGGACTACCGTTGATGCAAACATCAAAAAGGAAAGGCTCAATACCACGGAGGTTGGTCTTAACCTGGGTTTCCTTAAGTCAAGGATTTTACTGGATGCTTCTTATTATGTAACAAAGACCACTGACCTTATTACGAATACAACACCTTCAATAACTTCAGGTGCAACCAATTTCCTTACAAACATAGGAGAACTGAAAGGCACAGGTTTTGAACTCACCATTGGTGGAACAATTCTCAACTACAGAAAACTCTCATGGGATATGAGTCTTAACTATACCACCAACACTACCGAAGTTATTTCAATCAAGGAAGGTCTTGATGAGATTTCACTTCGTTCTACAGGTCAGTATGGAATCTATGCTGTTGTAGGCGAGGCTTTCCCGCAGATCAAAGCCAATACATATGTAAGGGATCCGCAGGGTAGGATTGTTATTGATCCCAAAACCGGATGGCCGAAAACCAATGCAGAACTTTCAAATATGGGAAGAACTCTTCCTCCTCATATCTTTGGTCTGAATACGGCACTTAGATTAGCCGGGTTCACACTTTCAACAACTCTTGACTACAGGACAGGCCATGTATTCTATGAGCAGGGTTCCGATGCTATGGAATTCACAGGAAGATCCATGGAGTCTGTTTCTGCCAACAGGCAGGATTTTGTAATTCCGAATTCTGTTGTTGAAGTAAGCGATGGAGTATTTGTTGAAAACACAAACATCCCAATTGCAAACGGTCGTCAGAGCTACTGGACAGACGTTTACAACGATGTTAAGGAGAATTATGTTAAGGACGCCACTGCATTCAAAATAAGGGAACTTGCTCTTTCTTATACTCTTCCGTCGGGACTTCTTAACAGGACTCCCCTTCAGAAAGTATCGGTTGGTTTTATTGCAAGAAACCTCTTTACCCTTCTCCCGGCTGAGAATGCTTTCTCTGATCCTGAATTCAACAACACAAACAACAACTCTGTTGGTATCGGCGGATACTTCCAGTCACCACCGACAAGATCGTTTGGTGTTAACCTGAATATTGAATTTTAATAACGATTTGAATATGAAAAATATAATAAAATTCGCAATATTGTTGATAGTCTTTGCCGGACTCTCAACATCATGTGGTGAAGATTATCTGGATGTCAATAATGACCCGAATAATCCTACATCGGTTTCTCCTGATCTTGTGCTTCCGGTCGCCCAGCTGTTTACAGCAAATATTATCCAGAGCGACAGGCTCCTTAACAGCCTTGGAAACATGATGATGTACAACTGGAGCCAGAGTGACGGATATTCCTGGTATACTGATGAGATGAAGTATAATGTTACATCTTCATTTTATGATGATGTGTTTAACGATACTTATTCAACTGCCTTTAAGCAATATTTAGTCCTTGATAAACTAGGAGAGGGTTATGAGCACTATATGGCCATCAGTAAAATAATGAAGGCTTACCATTTTCAGTTGCTTGTTGACTGTTACGGTGATGTCCCTTATACTGAAGCACTGGGTCGTAGCCTTCTTGCCACTCCGAAATACGACGATGCTAAAACTATCTATGAGGATCTGATAGTTCAGCTTACTGACGCCATAGCCATGATAAAGAATAATGATGCTGATGCTCAGATGCAGAATCCCGGAATGGATGATGCCATTTTCAATGGTGACATGGATGAATGGATTAAGTTTGCCAATACCATTAAGGTAAGGATACTCACGCGTCAGTCTGATATGACGGGCAGGGAAGCCTATATTAAGGATGAACTTGCCAATATTAAGGCTGAAGGATCAGGTTTTATTACTGCAGACGTTGGAGTTAATCCAGGCTTCGTGGTGAAGGAAAGCGGTAAGCAGAATATCATATGGGATGGACTCGGATGGGATTATACAGGCGCTGCAACCATGAACTGGAGAGCAACCTGTGCTACCGACTATGTAATAACCTTCCTTCAGAATACCAAGGATCCCAGGATTGATTATATCTACGAAAAACCAGCTACAGGCCATCTTGGTGTTCCTCAGGGTCTGCTCGATTATGATACTCCTGTAATTGATGCCTATATGCATGAATTTGTCTCAAATATAGGCCCTGGGATTCTTAAGAGTGGTGATCAGGACGCAGTGATATTTACCCTTGCAGAAAATTTTCTTAACCTGGCCGAACTTAGAGAGAAAGATCTGCTTTCAAGTGGTGATGATGCCAAGACACTTTTTGAAAAAGGCGTTACAGCTTCCTTCCTTTATCTTGGTCTTGAAGAAGCTGATGCGATGAAATACTACAAACAGGGGATGGCCCTTGCAAACTATGAATTCTCAGCCAACAAGATCGAGGCTATTATTACCCAGAAATGGGTTGCCGTTAATGGCATCACTGCAGAACAATCATGGTTTGACTATACCAGAACAGGATATCCTGAAGGTATTCCTATCCCGTTGAACTATTCGAAAACACCTGACAGGCCTGTTCGGTTGTTTTATCCTGCTGGTGAGTACTCTTCAAACGGCAAGAATGTGCCAACTCAGCCTGATGCATTTACTGCTAAAATTTTCTGGGCTAATTAATCTTTAAAGGAAAGACAATTATGAAAACAATTAAATTAATTATAATCCTGGTACTGGGTCTGGCCACTACTTTCAATTCCTGCCTTGTGGACGATACCACCAAATATGATCTGAACGATGATGGATATAACCTGGCAGGATTTGAACAGACCAATACCATGGTATCAAATATCGCTGACGGTACAGAGTATGAGCTGCCAATGAAAGTAAAGGTAATTGGTCCTACACGTATGAATCTTACTAACGACATCACCCTTACAATTGATGTTGATCAAGCTGCAATGCAGGCAGCAGCAACGGATAATCCCAAGTATACTCCTGCCATTGAGGGAGTTCATTATAGAATAGATGATCCGACTATCGTTCTCAAAGCTGCTGACAACTACCTTGGTTTGATAAATGTAACTATGATTACAGAGGGATTGGTTACTCCATTACCCAAGACACCCATCCTGATTCTTAAAACTGTTTCGGCTACGGGCGATCCCAACGTAACCAATAATGGCAAGAACCTTGAGATAATAATGAACTTTGCATGTTATTCAGAGTTCCAGGGGACTTACCGCGTTACCCATACAAGCAGCACCGGAGCAACTTTCTCCAGAATTGAAGAGATTGTAAAGGTTGGTATTGAGCAGTATCTTACGGCAAGTGTTGGAACATGGGGATCTTCTCCGTTTACAGACTATGGGTTTATTTTCAATAACTCATGTAATGAACTGTCTGTTCCTGATCAGTATCTGGCTGATTATTATTCAAATAATGTATGGAGCCATAAGCCGGGTGAATTCAATCCTCTGACGGGAGTAATTACAATTTACTACTCAATAGAGTTTGCTGCGGGCGACAGAACGTATACGGCTGTATATGAGCCCATTGAATAACCAGTGAATGTAATCATTAAAAAAAAAAGCATAATGAGAAAAATTATTAAATATAAAGTACTGGGAATATTGGTTCTGCTGGCAGCAATAACCTCATGCGAGACTGCAAAGCAGGATGTTGAGCCAATAGTGAGCACAGACGGCTATCCGGTTGTGACTTTTACACCCAAACAGACTTACACCACAGTTAAAGAAGGTGATACCCTGGTTTATAATATTTCTATCGACAAACTGATCGACAGATCACTTACTTTCAGCGCCCGTATCATCGGAGGTAACGGTGATGAAAATGATATCATCATTACACCCGGAGTTATCGCTCCCTATTCCAAACAGACAGCAGTAAAGGTTGTAATTCCGCAGGACTGGGATATCGAAGGAGATGAGACAATGAAACTTGAGTTCGGTATGTTCAGTATTGCAGACCGGTATATACTTGATCCTGCTACAGTTAATCCTGTTCTGAACCTCACAGTCAAGAATTATATTGCTAATATCCTCACAATAAGCATGAAGTGGGATGTTGATGTTGAAGTTCAGGAGGAGATTGAGAAAACCATTGACATTGGTTATGACCTTAACTATCTTGATACGGTAGATGTAGTTGTCAACGGAGCTGATGAGATCGACTATGATGTTTATGTCTCATCTACTGATGGATTCGATATAACAGACCCATGGTCAAGTGACATCTGGTTTGCAGCTGAAACAGGTGACCATCCTGAAGTGATGGAAGTTTCAGAACTGGAGGATGGAGAATACGTGGTTTGGGGATTCCTTTATACCAATGGGATTGCTTCATATGTTTCTCTTTCAGATTCAACAGCTCTTATACCAATAACCTCTGTTTTTGAAGTCCAGGGTGCTGAATATGCTGAGGTTGTACAGGATGAAAGCCAGGCAATATTCGGTTACACAACCGGATATTCTCCCGCAGCTACCAGACAGATGGTTTATGGTATCGCTGCCTACATTACCGTAGCTGATGGCCTTTATACCATTTCAGATTACCAGGGCAATGCTACAGACCCATGGCTTGTTGATAGTGCGGAGGATGTAAAGGGATCTATTCCCAGATTGCTCAAAGCACCTAAAGTGAAATAGATATTTCAATAGAAAAAAGAGGCTGTCCGAAAGGACAGCCTCTTTTTTCTTATTGACAATATGGAAATCAATGTTCTTATCCGTGAATCGCTTACGGATAACAGTATTCAGCCTTCTATTTTTAGCTTTACCAGCTCCAGCCTGGTTGCAGTAACACGCAGAATCCTGAAATGGAACTTCTTTATTTTTATTATATCGTTAACTGAGGGTATATTCCCGTTGTGCAGGAATATCAGTCCAGCAAGTGTTTCATATTCATCTCCCTCAGGAAGCCCGAGACCATAAGTCTCATTAAGGTAGTCTATCTCAAGCCGGGCTGAAAACACATACTCCCTGTCATTTATCTTTTTTTCTATTAGCTCGTTGGTGTCGTGTTCATCTTCAATGTCGCCCACTATTTCTTCAAGTACATCTTCGATGGTGACAATACCCGAAGTACCTCCGAACTCATCAACGACAAGAGCTATATTCTTTTTCTCCTCTACAAAAAGCCTTAATAGTTTGTTAGCCGGCATGGTCTCGGGGACAATGGCAAGCTTTCTCATCCCCGAACCTATGTCGGGAGGATTCCTGAAGATATCCTTAAGTTCAAGATAACCTGTTATGTTGTCAATGGTCCCTGAATATATAAGTATCCTCGAATAACCCGTCTCAACGAATTTCTCTTTTAGTCCTGAGACCGTCCCCGTAACGTCATAGGCTACTATCTCAGTCCTGGGTATCATACACTCCCTTAGCTTTACGTTTGAAAAGTCAAGGGCATTCCTGAAGATCCTGAAATTATGGTGATCAGGTTCAGATTCCTCTCTGATCTGCCTGCTCATTTTTATAAAGTGATCCAGATCTTTCTTGCTGAAAACGAGGTTCTCCTGGTCGACAGACTGTGCTCCGTTCCTGAAGAAAAGTTTTATAAGAAAGTTGGATAATGCAAATGTGAACCGGCTTACAGGATAAAAAAGAAAAAAGAAAAATATAGTCGGGACACTCAGGAACTTAAGGAAAAAATTGGGAGAAACGGAAAAGATAGTTTTTGGAAGGAACTCGGCAACTGTAAGGATGAGTGCTGTTGAAATGATAGTGTTAATTACAAGCACAGCTGCATCGGAGCCGAAGTATGGAAGAAGAAGGGGGGTTAGCAGTCTGGAGAAGAACAGCCCATAAACCACCAGGGCAACATTGTTGCCAATAAGCATAGTGGCTATAAATTGTCCGGGATTATCAGCAAATCTTTTCACGATACCTGATCCATGCACTCCCTGCTTCCTGTCGAGTTCTATCCTCAGCTTGTTGGCAGTGACAAAAGCTATCTCCAATCCTGAAAAGAACGCCGACAGAATAATTGTAGTAAGTATGATCAGAATGCTGTCCATACTTCAAAGTTACAGATTTCTTCTCTGCCTGTGCCTTAAAAATGCAAACACAAAGGCTACCACAGCCATAATTATAAAGACAAAGAATGTACTGGAGAGTCCCCTTGAAGCTACGCTGGTTATAGCAGCTACCAGGCTCAGCAACCCTGTTGCAGTCCAGATAATTTCAAGGATCAGAAGTGACTTTTTGTTCATTGGAGACATAGAATATTGCTGTTACATTTTTAATTTTTCGGGTTTCTTTCCTCGGGTCGTACTCAAAACCGGTTCCCATTGTTATCTGATCCTCATCAGTTATTTTGACAAACCTGTCGGTATAGAAAAGGTTTTTCTCCTGATCCCAGTATAGAAGTTCAGTCTCAACCATATCGTTTTCTGCATTTATTGCCACAACGCTGTCGCGGAGTTCCCATAGTGCCCGTGGTTCGGTATATTTTGCGTACCTGGCGGTGATTTTTGCCGTCGGATCCTTGCTGCCTTCATAAAAAACAACAATTATTCCCGACCTGAATTCAGTATAGGGAATATCGGCATTATTATATTGTTCGAGAAGTGGTGCTCTCAGTATAAGCTGTAATTTTCCGGAATCAGTGAAGACAGTCTCGAGGTCTTTTGCAGTAGCTGAAGGCAGGCTGTGTATGTCATCACGGATAACCAATCCTGTTTTTTTCCTGCATGAGGAAAAAACAAGAAACCCGGCTAATATAAGGAAGACAAGTTTTTTAAGGTTTTGCCGTACAACCCTTTTTGTATTCATCGGATCAGTCTGTCGTTAATCAGTCATACCTACGTTTTATGAACCAGAAATCATAGAAGTTAAGGCTTGCTCCGAAGGTGATGTAATTTTCGGTATGGAGATCCTGAAGTGCTGATCCGCTTCTTTTTGTATAATCAACAAAGAAATTTGCCTTTGAAAGCGACCTGCCCAGAGGTATACCCAGACCGGCAGTAAAGCCTGTTTCCTTTATCTGGTCGTTGTTGATAACCAGATAGTAGTCGCCCGTATGAAAACCAATCCTGTACTCTATCCTTTTCAGAAAACTGTAGTTCGAGATCCAGTCGGGAATATATTCGGCCCCCAAATGCAGGGACCTGGTATCGGCAAGATATCCTTCTGCACCATAGATATCGCCGTTGGACCATTTTGTAGAAACCAGGTCAATGCCAACGGAGTACTTGTTCTTTTTTCCGGCTGCCAGACCAAACCTGTAGGTTGGCGGAATATGGGCCCGTGTTGTGTTATCTTTGAAGTATAGAAGAGTATCTTCGTTGCTTGTAGAATACCCCAGATGAATGTTTTCATATTCTGAGCGGTAATTCCTTCCTGCTGAGACAGATGCTCCGGCATTTATATATTTACCGTTTTTAAGGTCGAGGGAGTACTGGAGACCGGCATCAAAATTCAAACCGTTTATCTGAAGTTTCTCCGTATTGATGAAATGGAACATATAGAGAAAATCTGAGAAGATAAGTTTGTTGCTCCTTTCTATCTGTCCGAATAAAACCTTTACGTTTGCTCCTGCCGATAACGATCGGGTGATCTTTATGCCCGAGCCCAAAAAGACACTGGTCATGCTACCCGAACCTGAATGAATAGAAGCATATTCACCCACAGACGGATCATAACCCGGATCTCCCTCATTAACTGCTTCGGAAATCCTGTAGTAACCATTGCTTACGGGGACCACACCGAGGGCAAGGCCAAAGCCCCTGGCTATGGGCATACCCATAAGCAGGTGATCGAAGTTCATATCATCCGAAGAATGTTTTGTACTACCGTCCTTAAGGTAATTCATACTGTAATCCAATCCGAAGTCGAAAATGAACGAAGTGGTATCAAAACTGGCATAAGAGGCCGGGTTGTCGAAATAAACCGAGCTGTTGTCGCTGAAGGCTGTTCCGGTGCCTCCCATCCCCAGACTTCTGAATGATCCGGCCGGTTCAAGGGTTCCGATATTGAATCTTCCATAGGGACTGTTAACAAGTTTCTGGCCTGAGGCAGTAACTGAAACAAGGATGAGCAATAGGGAAACAGTATTCCGGAATAGCTTGTTACGCATTGTATTCTAATATATTATTTAAACCATCAATCACAATATCAGGCATTAAGGTGACATTGTGACTTATTTTGTTCCTTAGAAATTCTCCATCACCTCCAGTGAGTACTACTTTTACCTGAGAGTATTTTTTTTCAAACGTGCGAATATACTCATTTATTTCATAAATGATCCCGGATATAACACCCGCCACTATGGCATCGGTTGTATTACGGCCCGGGAAGGTGAAGATCTCTGAAGCTTCAACAAGGGGCAGACGGCCGGTGAATTTGTTAAGGGCTTTGAATCTTATTCCCATACCCGGCGAGATATTGCCACCCCTGAAGGTCTTCCCCGCGAGGTAATCATAGGTGATGGCTGTTCCGGCATCGATTATAAGCACATCTGAGCCGGGCCACATGAAGGAGGCTCCGGCAACGGCTGCGAGACGGTCGGGACCAAGTGTCTCGGGGGTGTCGTATTCAATCCTGAAGGGCAGCCTCGATTTTGAAGAGAGGTTGTGTATGTAGGGTATTCTGAAGGGTAGGAGATCAGAAGCAGGGTCACTGCCTTTTCTGACCGAACAGATTATTGCCTTGTCAATCTTAAAGGACGCCAGTTTTTTCCTGAGTTCTTCATTGTTCAGATCCTTTACCCTGTACAGGCTCACCCTCTCGTTTCCTTTGTAAACAGCAACCTTGGCTGCTGTGTTACCCATATCTATAATCAGGTTCATGGCAGAATGGTATTATGCTGATTAACAAATATAATAAAAACGAACGAAAGAAAGCCGGATAGTGGTAATCATACCCTGGTTAAAGTCAATTCAGCGAAGTATCTTCAACTATCGTTGAAAGAATTCTTATTGCATCCTTTACTCCCGGAGTATTCTTAATGGTCAGACTCAGCTTTGATCCTTTCTGCTTCACTGACATTGCTCCTGACCTTCTGCTTACATAATTCATAAGCCTCACGAAGAGTGCGCTTTTATAGAATACCGAATTCTGATCGGATACAAAGGAGGCGATCATCAACCCGTTCCTCAGTATTATCTTTTCGATGCCGAGCTTTACGGCAATCCATTTCAGTCTGACTATATCCAGCAGGGCAGCTGCCGGAGGTGGAATCTTGCCGAATCTGTCGGTAAGCTTATTTTCAAAGGCAGAGAGTGATTCTTCGGTATTTATATCATTGAGTTCCTTGTAGAGCCTGATTCTTTCAGGGATGCTTGATACATAATCATCAGGGAACATAATCTCAAGATCAGTGTCTATCTGGAAATCAGTGACATACTTCCGTGATCCTTTGTCTTTCTCCTGTTTTTCAGATAACTGCGATGCCTCCTGGTCAGTGATGTGTTCGCTTTCCTTAAGTTCAGCAATAGCTTCGTTAAGTATCCTCTGGTATGTCTCAAATCCCACATCGGCAATGAAACCACTCTGTTCCCCTCCAAGAAGGTTTCCCGAGCCTCGTATGTCAAGGTCCTGCATGGCGATGTTAAAGCCGCTACCCAGTTCCGAGAATTCCTCAATTGCCTTGAGCCTTCTCCTGGCTTCCTGTGTCATGGTACTGACAGGTGGCGCAAGCAGGTAACAGAAAGCCTTTTTGTTCGAACGGCCTACCCGACCCCTCAGCTGGTGGAGTTCTGACAGTCCGAAATGATGGGCATCATTTATGAAGATCGTGTTTGCGTTGGGAATGTCGAGCCCCGACTCAATGATGGTGGTGGCTACCAAAACGTCATAGTCGCCCTGGATAAAGTCGAACATTATGTTCTCTATCATACTGCCTTCCATCTGTCCGTGTACTATTGCAGTCTTTACCTTCGGGCACATCCTGCCTATGGCCGCCTGTATCTCACGGATGTTGTCTACACGGTTATGAATGAAGAACACCTGTCCGTTTCTCGATACCTCGTATTCGATCCCTTCCTTGATTATGTCTTCATTAAACCCATGCAGCTCGGTTATGATGGGTATCCGGTTCGGGGGAGGGGTGTTAATTACAGAAAGGTCGCGGGCTCCCATAAGTGAGAACTGAAGGGTGCGTGGGATGGGAGTGGCTGTGAGGGTAAGGGTGTCAACATTTGCTTTCAGCTTTTTAAGCTTTTCCTTGACGGCAACACCAAACCTTTGTTCCTCGTCGATGATGAGCAGACCGAGATCCCTGAAGCTTACATCCCTGGCTGCCAGCTTATGTGTGCCAATTATAATATCTATTTTCCCCTCAGCCAGTTCCTTTAATATCCTGCTTTGATCGGCAGCCTTCCTGTGACGGCTAAGGTAATCAACCCTGCAGGGGAAGTCCTTCAGTCGTGAGGAGAAGGTTTTGAAATGCTGAAATGCCAGGATGGTGGTAGGGACAAGGACAGCAGTCTGTTTGTTGTCGGCAGCTGATTTGAAAGCGGCACGTATGGCTATCTCAGTCTTTCCGAATCCCACATCTCCGCACACAAGCCTGTCCATAGGGTGGTCGGCTTCCATGTCGTTTTTCACTGCCATAGTCGCAGTGAGCTGGTCGGGAGTGTCTTCATAGATAAATGAAGCTTCCAGTTCCCTCTGCATATATGAATCGGGAGAAAAGGAGAAACCAGGCGAAGATCTTCTCTTTGCATACAGAAGGATAAGATCTTTGGCTATATCTTTGACCTTTTTCCGGGTAGCCTGCTTAAGCTTCTGCCATGCCCCTGAGCCAAGCTTGTATATCTTTGGCTCAGCATTGTCCTTGCCCTTGTATTTCGATATCCTGTGAAGGGAATGGATACCAACATACAGGATATCATTATCCCTGTATACAAGTTTTATGGCTTCCTGTACCCGGCCGTTTACCTCAATCTTCTCAAGTCCTCCGAATTTACCAATGCCATGGTCAATATGAACCACATAGTCGCCCGGGTTAAGTCCTGTCAGTTCCCTTACCGATATGCTTTCTTTCTTTGTAAAGTAGCCCCTGATGCTGAATTTGTGATAGCGGTCGAAGATCTGATGGTCGGTGTAGACAGATATACGGAGTTCGTGGTCGGTGAAACCGCCGTGCAGGTTAAACAAAAGGGGCGTGAACAACAGGCCGGGCTTGATCTCCGCAAAGATATCCCTCAGCCTTTCAATCTGCGACTGGCTCTCAGAGACTATAAGTGTTGAATAGCCCTCAAGGTTGTTTGCCGTGAGTTTTTCGGCAAGGAGTTCAAAATTCTTGTTGAAGGCAGGCTGCGGTTCTGTCCTGAAGGTAAAGATCTTTTCGTGTTTGAAGAAAAAGCTTCTGCCAAATTCAGCCGTTCTGAATGCTGAGCATTCTTCAAAGAACCTGCTGCCTGTCATCACAAGTTCTTTTCTGCCGCTCATCTGTCCCGACTCTTCTCTTTGAACTACCTGGGAGAATATGTTGTTCATCTTTTCCTTCATAAAGGCAGCCTCGTCAAACCAGATGACGGATGAAGGCGGGAGGAAGGCGGTAAATGAATCCGTCACCTCCTCAATAGAAATATCCTGGATATTGGGGATTACTGAAATCTGTTTTTTTATCTCCTGCGACAACTGGTCGTCGGTGTTGAAGGTCCTTATTGAGTCAACCTCCTCACCGAAAAAATCTATCCTGTAGGGGAGGTCGGCAGAGAAGGAAAAGATATCGGCTATACTCCCCCTTATGGCATATTGTCCGGGCTCATATACAAAATCGACTCTTTCGAAGTTGTATTCACTGAGCATCTCTTCAATAAACTCAAGGGAGAGCCTGTCACCCTTTGATATAGTAAAGGTGTTCTTTTTAAGGTTACGGCGGCTTATTACTTTTTCAATCACAGCCTCCGGATAGGTAACTATAACCGATTTCCGCTTACCCGAGGCAAGATGGTTAAGGACTTCTGTCCTCAGGACTATATTTGCAGGCTCAGTTTGTTCGTACTGTATTGATCTTTTGAATGTTGAAGGATAGAAGAAAATCGAATCACCTCCGGTAACCGAAACCAGATCGTTGTAGAGATAGGCTGCATCTTCCTTTTCAGGTATAAGAACAACATGGGTTACCTGGGTATGGGAGAAGGCATGGGCTATGCACAATGATTTTGATGATCCCGTAAGGCCTTCGAGTCCAAGGTTACCGTTTCCTCCTGTTAAAAAATCAGTGAGTCCCGCCAGAACGGGATGTGATTTAAAAAGGATCGCTAGTTCGTTTTGTTTCATCTGCCGGAATGTGGCGGCAAATTTAACATCATTTTCCGGGAAAACCTTCAGCCCTGGAAGCTAAGACAGAAGACAGTCTCTTTTCCCGCGACAGATCTTACCTTTAGATTACCCCCGTGAGCTCTCATAATCTGTTTCGAGATGCTTAGCCCTATCCCCGACCCATTCCTGCGGGTTGTGTAAAAAGGCACAAAGATTTCGTCAATGAGGTTTCCGGGGATACCCGGACCGTTATCTGCCACACAGATCTCGGTATGCTTGTCGGAAACAGTCCGTGCAGTGATTGTGATTTTTGCCGAGCGATTGTTCTCATTGGCCTCAAGGGCATTTTTAATAAGATTGATGAGTACCTGTGTGATAAGGTTTTCGTCAGCTTTAATCTCAAGATCAGGATCTTTGAGAGAAACAAATAGGTCGGTGTCTTCACTTCCGGCAAGAGATCTGTAAAGTATGCTCACCCGGTTCATCAGGTCGTCAACCCTGAACAACTTCATGTCGGGTTGAGGAATCCGTGTGAGCTGACGGTACGATTCAACAAACGACATAAGGCCTTTTCCCTGATCCTGAATTACGTTAAGTCCCTGAATTGTCTTTGAAATTGCCATGTCGGTTATTGAATCAGGAGAAACCGGATGTCCGTCAGAAGTGAAAAAACGTGCCAGGCTATCCGAAAGTGAAGTAATTGGAGCCAGGGAATTCATTATTTCATGCATAAGCACACGTATAAGCTTAATCCACGAGTCGAGTTCTTTTTCGTCAAGTTCATTGCGTATGTCCTGGATTGAAATTATCATCAGCTCTTCATCGCGCATTTTAAAATCCGATGCTTTAAGGGCTAATTGAACTTCTCCCCGCTCTGAACTTATCGAAACCAGCCTTCTCTCGGAAGGGGCAATTGTTTTTATTGCCTGATACAGCTTAAGGTCAATCCGTTCAAGTTGCTGTATATGAGTAAGGATGTCAAGTGATAGAAGCGTTTTTGCAGTGGAATTGGTATGTATGATAAACCCTTTTTTATTGAAAGTGATTAACCCGGTTGCCAGGTGTTCAATAATTGATTGAAAATACTGTTCTCTCTGGCGGTTTTCAATTTTCAACTGCTGTATCTGCCTGTTGACTTTATTCAGGCCCTGGTAAATGGAATGAATTGACTTATCGGTAATATTTGTCGGCATCGTAAGGGTCGAATCATCATTCTGAACCGACTCGAGAAAATAGCTGATCCTTCGGTTGGTTGTATTGAGAAAATGAATAAGAAGAAATATGAACAGGATGTCAGTGAGGATTACCAATAGGATTAATTCAACAGGTTTCCCTGAAGAAATCATCCAGCCAGCCAAAGCACCAAGCAGTGAAACTGCCAGTATCCTGATGATTGTCTGAAAGTAGAAATTTTGGGTTATCATTATCCCAGTTTCCTTATTTTATTATATAGTGTCTGACGGGTTATACCCAGCTGATCTGCTGCGGCACTCAGATTCCCATTGTTTTTTTCAATAGATTGACTTATCATTCGTTTCTCCATTTCTTCAAGAGTCATGTCAGTGTCGGAAGTCCTTCCCTGTATAACAGGTTTCATGAAGAAGTCTTCAGCTTTCAGAATATTGCTTTCGCTTAAAATTACAGCCTTCTCAATAGTGTGCTGCAATTCACGTATGTTCCCTGGCCAGGAATATTTAGACAGTTTTTCCTGAGCCTGATTATTGATCTTCAGATTCGGTTTATTGTATTTTGAAGAATATTTTTTAAGGAAGAAATCGGTTAAAACAAGTATATCGTTTCCTCGGTCACGAAGAGGAGGAACCTCAATCTGGATGGTGTTGATACGGTATAGCAGGTCCTCACGGAACAATCCTTCACCTACCATCCTGTCAAGGTTTTTATTTGTTGCACATATAAGCCTGATATCGATCGGTACTGATTTATTGGATCCTATTCTTGTAATCATCCTGTTTTGAACCACAGCCAGGAGTTTGGACTGAAGGTGGTAAGGAAGGTTCCCTATTTCATCGAGGAAAAGGCTCCCCTTATCGGCTACTTCAAATTTTCCGGGACGGTTTTCCCTTGCATCGGTAAAGGCTCCCTTTACATGGCCAAACAGTTCACTTTCAAATAATGTTTCTGCAACAGAACCCATATCGACACTTATCATTACCTCGTTTGCACGATCTGACAGACGGTGAATTTCATGAGCTATCAACTCTTTTCCTGTGCCATTCTCTCCCGTTATCAGCACATTCGCATCGGTCTTTGCCACTTTCCTCACCATTTTAAGAACCTGCATCAATTGAGGTGAAGAACCTATTATATACTTCTGTTCACGATTTAGTTCCGATTTCAACCCCCTTTCCTTTTCTTTCAATAAACTTACCTCTTTTTTCGACCAGTTGAGTTGAATTGCTGACTTAAGGGTCGCAAGCAACTTACTGTTGTCCCATGGTTTAAGGAAAAAATCAGTTGATCCCATTTTCAATGCTTTGACGGCAAGTTCAATATCACCGTAAGCCGTGATCATTACCACAGATATCTCGGGGTGAATCTCCTTTATCCTTCCCAGCCAGTACAGGCCTTCATTCCCGGTATTCACCCCTGCATTAAAATTCATATCGAGGAGTACCAGATTATAGTCCTTTTTATTTAATTCGGAAAGAATCTGATTAGGATCTGAAAGGGTGGTTACTGTCTGAAATTCGGGGACAAGCAATATCTCAAGGGCACTCAGAATGCTTTTATTATCGTCGACAATAAGTATATTCCCTTTAATCATTTTTCTTTTAAAGTTAAATTATGCCTGTCCAAAAAGCAATTGATTGTAAAAAAATTTAACATTTTATTGTCTATAAATTTAACCTGGAAAAAACATTCTGTGAGATAAAAGACATATAATCAATTAAATAGAATTTTGGCATTATTATGGATAAACTCATATTACGAAAAGAAATGAAATGAGTAAGAAATTTATCCAGGTTGTGGTTCTTTTTTTATTGGCTGTAAATGCACTGAAGGCTCAGGACTCCTGGAACCTGAGTGAGTGCATTTCCTATGCCATTAAGAACAACATAGGCTTAAGGAAGATGGGAATAGCTGAGAAGATAGCTGAAGAGAATTTCAGACAATCTCAGAGGAATTTTTTACCAGGTATTTCAGCTTCGACAAACAGTGGATTTAGTTTTGGCCGTTCAATCGACCCGGTTACAAACGGAGTTATCAATACTCAGTTTTTTAACAATAGTTACAATTTAGGTGCCTCAATGACAATATTCAATGGATTCATGATGATTAACCAGGTTGAATATCAGAAGTATATTAAAAGATCAGCTGAATTGAACCGACTGAATGCTACCGACGACCTTGCTTTCCAGGTAATGAATTCTTATTTCGATGTGCTTTTTTTTAAGGGTGTTTTAGAAATAGCTGAGAGTCAGGTTGAAGCATCGGGGATAAATCTGAAAAGAGTGGAAAAGCAGGTTGAACTGGGTATGAAGTCAAATACCGACTTTCTTGAGATGCGTGCCAACTATGAATCTGAAGAACTGAAGAGGATTCAGGCAAAAAACAGTCTCAGAAATGCAAACCTTCAGTTGGTGCAACTAATGAACCTGTCCGATACGACAATGCTGGTTCTTGTTGATGAACAGATGCCTGTAATTCAGGCCCATACTCCTGACCGGCAGAACTTATTTGAATCATACATTGGTTGGTCCCCCTGGTTTCAGTCCTTCCAGTCACAGTTGAATGCGAGCCGTAAAAGCCTGTCAATAAGTCGTGCCCAATTATTACCTTCCATTTCAGTAAGCGGATCTGTCAATACGCATTTTTCCGGGACCAACAGAGATAACTCGGATAATGTGATAAGGTTCAGTGATCAGTTTAACAGCAATCTCAATCAATATGTCGGGGCCTCGGTAAATATTCCGGTTTTTAACAGGTGGAACAGACGTTCAGACATTAAGAAAGCAAAATTCGAGATAGAGCAGGCACAAAACGCGCTTGATGAGGAAAAACAAAAGTTGTATTTTGAAATGGTAAATAACCTTAATGAGCTTGAAGCCCTTGAAAATGAGTACGACCAGTATCTCAAACAGTTTGAGGCCGACAGTCTGGCTTTCCAGGCATCAGAAAAAAAACTTGCACAGGGTATTGTAAGTGTTGTTGAGTTCTATATCGCAAAGAACAGGCTGGCTAATACAGAAAGTCAGGTACTTAAGGCACGTTTGCAGTGGGAGGTGAAGAAAAGGGTTCTCGATTTCTACGCCGGCGAGAGGTTCTGGGAATAAATACGAAGAAATAAACTACTTAAAAAGATTATAATATATTGATAGTGAATTGTGAAATAATAACTGAAGCATAAGGAAGATAAAAGCTATTTTTATGGGAATGGATAAGGTTATAGAAAAGAAAAAGGGTTTAAGACCGAAGCATTTTATCTGGGCGGCTGTTACGCTTGCTTTTGGTTTTTTACTGTTCAAAATTATCCTTTCGGGGAGTGTTTCTACATTCAGGACTGAAAAGGATAAGTTAACACTCAGTACCGTTGAGGAGGGTCAGTTTAACGATTACATAACAGTTATTGGCCGGGTTGAACCAATTACAACTATCTACCTTGATGCCATTGAAGGTGGACAGGTTGAGGAACGGTTTATTGAAGAAGGTACAATGCTTAAAAAGGGAGATGTTATCCTCAGACTCGAAAACAGACAGCTATATCAGACAATTCTTAACAGTGAGGCGGCCCTTGCTGAGAAGGAAAATTACCTCCGGAATACCCGCATCAGTTTCGAGACCGAGCTGATACAGTCGCGAAAAAACATTCTTGACAGTTACTACAGGCTTGTCAGGAATAAGCGCTTCTATGAACAAAACAAAGAGCTCTATGAAGAACAGCTTATCTCCAGAGAAGATTATCTGCAGGCAAAGGAAGATTTTGAATATGAGTCCAGTATGCTGGATTTAAATAAACTGAAAGCCAAAAACGACTCAACCATCCGCATTACATCGATGCAAACCCTTGAAGGCGACCTTGCGAAAATGCGTCAGATGCTTATTCTCGTCAGGGAAAGGCTCGATAACCTGAATGTAAAGGCTCCGGTCGACGGGCAGCTGGGAATGCTTGATGCCGAAATAGGGCA
>CAZXSW010000007.1:0-70088 GCA_964642615.1 uncultured Rikenellaceae bacterium
TTAAATATCAGGTAAACGACCTCAGGTTATATTTTGAGAATGACATAAGATTTCTGAATCAGTTCAGGAGTGCTTTCTGACAAAGCAGAATAAACCTATTGGAAATTTGATTGTTAATATGGTTTTGATCTTTATTTAAAATCATTTACAGCCAATGAAACAGCACGAAGACAGTATCCCCCTGTGCCAGCATTGTGCACTTGAAAGCGCATCTCTTTTCAGGCACCTTACTTCTGACGAAGTTGCAAAGGTAAACTTTGAAAAAGACTTCAGGGAGTACAGCCGTGGTGATATTCTTTATCACGAAGGCAACAGGATAAGTGGCTTTTACTGTATCAACAGCGGCATCATCAAAGTCTACAAAACCGGTTTTGATGGTAAGGAACAGATAATACGTTTTGCCAAGGCAGGCGATATAATTGCCTACAGAAGTGTTCTCAGCAATGAGGTTGCCTGTACCTCAGCAAAAGTGATAGAAGACTGCAGGGTATGTTTTCTGCCTTCTGAGATTCTTACGTCGCTTGTAAAAACAAATTCTGCCTTTGCTCTTGAGCTTCTTAAACTTGCCTGCCACGAACTGGGTGAAGCCAATTCGTTCATTACCGATATCGCCCAGAAAACCGTAAGGGAAAGGCTGGCTGAAATCCTTCTGCTTCTTGTTACTGACTTTGGCCTCGATGAACAGGATTACCTTAAAATCAGTCTGACGCGTGAGGAGCTTGCCAACATTGTAGGCACAGCCACTGAATCGGTTATAAGACTGTTATCTGAATTCAAGTCTGACAGGCTTGTGGAGTTAAACGGACGCAAGATACGGATAATGAACAGGAAAGGCCTGGAAAAGATCAGCAACGTTTTCAACTGATATCAGAAAAGTACAGGATCGGAATTACCCAAAGGCTCCCTTCCAAGGTGCCTGTATGCATGTACCGTTGCTTCCCTACCCCTTGGTGTACGCTTAAGATATCCCTCCTTAATAAGAAACGGCTCGTACACTTCTTCAATAGTACCGCTTTCCTCTCCGACGGCTGTTGCAATCGTATTAAGACCTACGGGGCCGCCAGAGAATTTATCAATTATGACTGAAAGGATTCTGTTATCCATTTCATCGAGGCCATGCTGATCTATATTAAGAGCCTTAAGACCATACCTGGTTATATCCATGTCTATCCTGCCCGTACCTTTGACCTGGGCAAAATCCCTTACCCTCCTCAGTAGTGAATTGGCTATTCTGGGGGTTCCCCTGCTCCTGCGTGCTATCTCAACAGCTGCTTCATCATCAACAGAAATATTAAGGATGCCTGCCGATCTTTTTACAATACCTGTAAGGATGTTATGATCGTAATATTCGAGATGGAACTTAATACCGAACCTGGCGCGCAGGGGACTGGTAAGGAGGCCCGACCGTGTTGTGGCTCCCACAAGTGTGAAATTATTGAGAGTGAGCTGTACCGATCTGGCACTTGGTCCTTTATCTATCATTATGTCGATCTGGAAATCCTCCATGGCTGAATAAAGATATTCCTCAACAACAGGACTAAGCCTGTGGATTTCATCAATAAACAGAACATCCCCCTCCTGGAGGTTGGTAAGCAGACCTGCAAGATCTCCGGGCTTATCCAGTACCGGTCCTGATGTAACCCGAAGATTAACTCCCAGTTCATTTGAAATTATGGAAGCCAGAGTGGTCTTTCCCAGTCCGGGAGGACCGTGAAGAAGGACATGATCAAGAGCTTCGCCTCTTTGTTTTGCAGCCGTGACAAAAACAATCAGATTATCAATAACCTGTTTCTGTCCTTTAAAATCATCAAAACTTAAAGGCCGGAGTTGTTTTTCAAATTCCTTGTCGGTGAGAGAAATGTTTTCCTTCCTTATACTGAAGTTTTCTTCCATGCAAGCAAAGTAACTATTTTATAAGCTTAACATCACTTTCAGGAAGATTTATTTTCACTCCATTAATACTTACTTCAACATCATCCCTGTAGGAGACTGTGAGAAGGGTATTACCCTCTTCGTCGTATTTTTTCCAGGTTTTCTGCCTGTATCCCGATCTGTAAAACTGCTCCTCCCGCAGTCGTCCGCTCTCGTAGTAATAGAGATGCTGGCCTTCGGGATTTCCCTGAATATAAGAACCTCTGAACTTCAGTTTCCCATTCTGAAAATATGATTTCCACAAACCATCCTTCAGTCCCACTATATAATTTCCTTCTTCATTATGATCTCCCGATCTGAACGTCCAGTAGTCATTTTTTTCCCCGTCGGCGTATTGACCTGTGGTAATTATTTCACCAGTCAGGGAATATTCAGTAAAAGAACCATCGCGCCGGCCCTGGAAATATTCCTCTTCACGAAGCAGTTCTCCTCCGGGATAATACCAGCTCCATAATCCGTCGGGGCGACCGTTGTTGAACGACCCGGTCTGTTCAAGATGTCCGGAACTGTTGTAAAACTTCCACTGGCCTGTTCTTCTGTTATCGGAGTACTGCCCTTCGGCCTTAACGCTCCCGTCGGGGTAGTAATCTTTCCATCTGCCGTTACTGTTACCGGCTTCATCAACAATACCTTCTGAAAGAACCTGTCCGTTATCATTATACACTAAAGCATTGGTAACCTTTCCATTGCCATCATATTCCCTGTGGGTGCCCACTGGTACATCACTTTTAAAAGGACCGCTGTATACCAGTCTACCGGAATCGTCATACCTGTTATTTATTTCAATATCTGGTTCATCTTCAACCCTTGATTTGACTATGGATCCGTTGTCGTAGAGCATAGTAACAACCAGCTTGCCCTTATTGTCATACTCTTTGTAGTAACCATGGAGCTGGTCATCCTTATAAGTTTTTTCGGAACGCACCGATCCGTCGGGGTAAAAATCTTTCCATGAACCCTGTTTCAGTCCTTTTTGATCAAACCTGTTAATTCTTTCCCTGGATACAAGAAAATCATTATTGTATTCAAAAAGAGTGATGACATTTCCTTCTCTGTCGTATTCTTTTGACAGCCCTTCCTTCTTCCCCTTGTTGTATGTAATAGTCTGTTGTATCTTACCGTCAGGAAAATATATCCAGGCTCTTCCTTCCTTTATATCGCCTGCATACAGTTCCCTCGACCAAAGATACAGACCTCCGGCTGAAGGGTCTTTTTTGTATTTCTGGTAATAGCCATTCTTTTTCCCGTACAGATAACTGATTTTCTCTGTTGTATCTCCTACCTGATCATAAAAAACCCAGATGCTGTCGAGAAGGAAGTTTTCCCTCTTACCTTCCGATTTCAGAATACCTGTAACATAATAGCTCTTCCAGAAACCTTCAGGCTGGCCGTTTTTTATTATACCCTCACTTGAAATGGTTCCGTTAGGATATCTGAAAACAGTATAACCATCCTTGAGATCCTGTTGACTCTGGGCAATCAAGACCGTAAAGAAAAGATTAAGCAACAGAACGCTAAAGAAACGTATCATGATTTAAAGTCCTAGTTTTTCGGATATTTCAAGCATTCTTACAATAGGTTTTTTTGCTTTCTCAATGATATCCTCATCAAGAAGGATCTCAGGAGACTCGTTTTTAAGACAATTGTAAATCTTTTGCATCGTGATAAGCTTCATAAAGTTGCATTCACTGCATCCGCATGTTGAGTCTTTAGGTGGTGCAGGAATGAAAGTTTTTTCAGGATTCTCCTTTTTCATCTGGTGGAGTATACCTGGTTCAGTTCCTACAATATAAACCGAAGATTTGTCTGTTTTTGTAAATTTAAGCAATCCTGAGGTTGAACCTATATAATCGGCCACAAGTCGTACCGGTAATTCACACTCGGGATGAACTATTATTTTTGCTTCGGGATTTTCATTTTTAAGCTTTATAATAGCTTCGAGAGAAAATTCCTCATGCACATGACAGGTTCCGTTCCAAACAACAATATCTCTTCCTGTCTTGTTAATAATGTGATTTCCAAGATTTCTGTCGGGTGCAAACAGTATCTTTTCATTTTCCGGAAGCGACATCACTATCTGGACTGCATTTGAAGATGTGCAACTAATATCTGAAAGAGCCTTGATCTCAGCGGTTGTATTTACGTATGTAATTACAGTACGGCCGGGATTTTCATCAATGAACCTTATAAAATCTTCAGCTTTACATGAATCGGCCAGTGAACAACCTGCGTTCATATCTGGTAACAGAACCTTTTTTCCAGGTGCAAGGATCTTTGCAGTTTCGGCCATAAACTTCACACCGGCAAAAAGAATTATATCGGCATCGTTGGCTGCAGCTTTTTGTGAAAGTGCAAGACTGTCGCCAACAAAATCAGCAATATCCTGAATATCCCCTGTCTGATAATAGTGTGCCAGGATAACTGCATTCTTCTCCTTCTTCATCCTTCTGATCTCATCAGTATAATCCATTACCGCAACTTTTTCCATGGCATTCTTATAAAATATTCAATAACTCATTCTCTGTAAAATTATCCACTATTTTATTAATTTTTCATTTACACAAAAAGGTAAACAAATAAAGGTATTATTTATTTCAATTTTCATCTGCAAAAGCAGACCTTTTCAACTTATAAACAGTTGTTAACTTCATATAATTCTTATAAGAATGAAATTTAAATTTCTAATGATGATTATATTATCCTGTTAATTGTGTTGAAAGAAAGATTGTATTTTTCTGGTAAATTCCATAATCAATGTTGTGATAACATGTTTTCAACTGTTCAAAAAATATACCATTTTTGAATATCAGATGATTATAAAAGTAATTAACAATTGTTAAGGGAAGCGTTCTGATACACAGCCCCTGAATTATTTTTTATTCTCACAGTTTATTTCCGGTTGACAAGAATGGATTTTTATGATAATAAAATTTTACTGCTTTGTTAAAAATGAAAATAAAGCTGTCTGATGATGAAAAGAAATGAGTTTTAACCAATCTTTTACCTGTCTTTGTACATTTTATTAACATTAACATTTATGTAGGGAAACCGGTTCATTAAAACATGTATTAATGATTAAAAACCTGATTGAGTAATTATATTACTCAATTCATTCCTTTTAATAGTTTTATCTTAATAAGTAATTGTATTAATTTGCATAATTATAAATAATTCAGAAAAAAAGTAATAGGTTTTAATGTGAAAAAGAAAAAGATAGCTCTTGCTTCAGATCACGCGGGATATTATATGAAGAACAAAGTCCTTGATTATTTGTTAAAAGAGCAATACGAAGTGAAGGATTTCGGGTGTTTTACAGAAGATTCGGTTGATTATCCGGATTATGCTCATCCCATGTCGGATGCGGTATCTTCAGGTGAATTTGACCTTGGAATTTCGATATGCGGATCCGGTAACGGTATAAATATGACATCGAACAAGCATCAGGGGATAAGAAGTGCCTTATGCTGGAATGAAGAGATAAGCAGACTGGCAAGGGCTCATAATGATGCTAATGTATGTGCTCTGCCGGGACGTTTTATAAATGAGTCGGAGGCATATCTTATAGTAAGGACCTTTCTGACCACACCATTTGACGGAGGACGGCATAAGCCAAGAATAGACAAGATACCTTACAATTCATATTGATATGCTTTCAAACTCGTGCAGGTATGGGATCAGGGCTGTTATTTACATAGCCAGTCAGACTTTTGAGAAAGGAAAGACCGGAATAAAGCAGATATCCAAGGATCTTGATCTCCCTGCGCCTTTTCTTGCAAAAATTCTTCAGCAGCTGGCCCGTCACAAGATACTGACCTCACTGAAAGGCCCTCACGGAGGATTTTCACTTTTAAAAGATCCCAAAGAAATAACTCTTTTTGATATTGTTATGACAATAGACGGAGAGGAACTTTTTACAAACTGCGTGATGCATAATGGCAGCTGCAGTAGTGTAAGACATGAGAAAAAACCCTGTCCCCTGCATAACGAATATTCACGGGTAAGGAATGATATGATGAAGCTGTTCAAGAGCCGGACAATAGCAGATATTGTCAAATCAACAAATAAATCGGGCAGGATTACGATTTAACTTCCTGCCTGTGATAGGGTTTTATAAGAAGCCATAAAAAAACTGCAGCTGCTATACCACACGAATTGAAAATGACATCAAGTATATCTCCCTTGCGGGTGAGGGTTAGTCCCGACTGAAGGAATTCAATCACAATGCCGAAAACGAATGGGATAAAAGCTGCCAGTATCATCTGGCGTGTATTTCTGAATACAGATCTGTGTTCAACAAGTATTGCAGCCATGAAAAGGAAGTAAAGTCCGAAATGTGCATACTTGTCGGCATAGGGTATATCCAATAGACCTTTGGTATCGAAAGAAGGGGCTGAGGCCAGGCTCAGATACAGGATTACGAGTGCAAGCAGAATTGAAATAATGTTATTCCGGATCATTTTAAAAGTTTGTGCAAAGGTAGTTAATCGGATAATAATTTATTTATTAATTTGATGAACTCAATTTAAATATGGCAGGAATATATATTCATATCCCGTTTTGCAGAAAGCTGTGTGCCTATTGTGACTTTTATCACCTTACTGCCTCATCAGGTTATGATACCTTGCTTGAAGCCCTTGCCAGGGAAGCAGGTGAGAGGCATAATTATCTGGCCGGAGAGAATATATCGACACTTTATATCGGCGGAGGGACACCCTCTGTGCTTTCTGTTGAAGAACTTACACGGCTTATAAGGGATATATCGGCATTTTTTGAGTTTGCTGATGATCCCGAGATAACTGTTGAGCTTAATCCGGATGATATAACTGAAGAATATGCTCTTGGATTGAAGGGATCAGGAATCAACAGGGTAAGCCTTGGTATCCAGTCGTGGAGTGATGCGGATTTGGTGATGCTTAACAGAAGGCACGACAGTAACCAGTCACGAAGAGCTTTGGAAAACATACTTAAAGCAGGTTTTGAGAATGTATCTGTTGACCTCATTTACGGCCTGCCAGGTATGACGGATAGCGATTGGGCCAGGAACCTTGACATAACATTTTCATATGACATAAAGCATTTATCGGCCTATCATCTTACAATTGAAAAGGGAACCGTCTTTAACAGAATGAAGGAGAGGGGTGTTCTCAAAGAAATTGATGAAGAGGAGAGTTCGCTTCATTTTCAGACACTTATCGAGAAATCGGCTAAAGCAGGATATATTCAGTACGAGATATCTAATTTTGGCAAACCCGGTTTTTTTTCGGTTCACAATACAAACTACTGGCGACAGGTTAACTATCTCGGACTTGGTCCTTCTGCCCATTCCTTCAACGGATATTCAAGACAATGGAACCTTCGCGACCTTAACGGATACATCAGGGCCCTTAATGCGGGAAAGGAATATTTTGAAAGGGAGGAACTGGATACCCGAACACGATTCAATGAATACATACTTACATCATTAAGGACTATGTGGGGGATCGACCTTGAGTATGTTGAGGCTGCTTTTGAAAAGGAGGGATATGATTATGTGATAAACCTGTCGGGTAAATTCAGGGATTACGGATTGATGAAACAGGACAAAAAAAACCTGGTCCTTACGGACCAGGGTAAACTAATATCTGATAATATTATATCTGAATTTATGCTTGTATAACTCTTATAGGCTATCTCTTACTAAGCATGAAGTTCGTACGGCCAATAATAGTGTTCTCGAGGTAAAGTTCTACGCTGTAGTTACCAACAATGAAATCGCCTGTATTATCGACGAAGATGCACATCTCGATATCCTGGTTCATATAGTCAACAAGCCTGCTTGCCGAATAGATAAGTTTGTTTCCATTGTAATCGAACAGGTTGTCGGGACTAGTTGTGATAACCAGTGAATCGGGTCTTATAATACGCATGAAGACCTCCTTCTCTCCGGCTCTGGCGATCGGGTTTTCCCTCAGGGTAAAGCATATTCTCAGTTTTTCAAGCAAATTAAGCCTGGTAGTCTCCTTGCTTTTCCTGTTAAGGGATACAGCTACTATGTCTTTTGCCTGGATCACTGATGCCACTTCAACCTTGGCATTAAGCTCTTCCCTGACCTTTGACAGTTCGACATTGCTGCTCTGAACCTCAGTGATCTGCTGCTTTATGTCGAGGTTTTCAGCAACGAGTTCCTTGTTCCTCGTGTTAAGCGAATCGATCTGGACAATATAACTTTTCATTATATCCCTCATTGTGCTGATCTCAGCCCTGTATTTCTTAATGAGCTGAACATTTGAGGCATTAATGGAAAGCAACTGGACTATCCTGTTCTTTTCCCTTTCGAGGTTGGCCTGGAGGGTGTCATTGTCAGTTTTAAGCGTATCATACCCATGGACCATCAGTCTGAGCTCGTTGGCCAGACTGTCTTTCTCACTGGTCAGTACGGTTTCCATCTCAACCATTTTGTTCTTCTGATCGAAATACATCACTACAAGGAAAATAAGACATGCTGCCAGAAGAATAGTGGTCGCTATCATGGCTATTGGAGCATTTTTTTTCCTGGGCTGCTCAACCGGCGAGGTTTTAGTTGTGTCTGTCATTTATTCTCTTGTGTTTAAAATATTTAATGCTACAAAATTAATAATATCCTTATAATTTTATAATATCCGATTCAATGATTAAATTTACATCCGAAATACTGTAAACTAACTAATTAATATTCAAATATATGAGTGGTTTTTTCGGTGTCATTTCAAAGACCGATTGTGTTCACGATGTGTTTTATGGTACTGATTATCATTCGCATTTAGGGACAAAACGTGCAGGTATTGTTTTTATTGTACCAGGCAAAGGATTCAGACGGTCGATCCACAACCTTGAAAATGCTTATTTCCGCAGCAAATTTGAAGATGACCTGAAAGAATTTAGCGGTAACTCGGGCATGGGTATCATAAGCGACACGGATCCGCAGCCCATCCTGTTCAACTCCCATCTTGGCAGGTTTGCCATTGTTACTGTAAGCAGGCTGGTTAATATTGAAGAACTCGAGAAAAAATTTCTTGGCAGCCGCAAGCATTTTACTGAAAATTTTGAGGGTAATATTAATCCCACCGAAGTCATAGCCAATCTTATATGTGAAAGGGACAGTTTTATTTCAGGTATAGAGAATGTATTTGACAATGTAAAGGGTTCGTGTTCGCTTATGATACTTACCGAAGATGGTATTATTGCTGCAAGGGACAAGAATGGACGCACACCGGTCATCATTGGCAGGAAGGAAAATGCTTTTGCAGTTGCAAGTGAATCGAGTTCATTTCCCAATACAGGTTACGAAACCGAATATTATCTTGGTCCCGGTGAGATAGTCCATCTGACTTCCGACGGTTACAAACGGATAAGGGAACCTGAAGAAAAGATGCAGATCTGCGCTTTTCTGTGGGTTTATTATGGTTATCCTCCTTCTTATTATGAAGGTATAAATGTTGATGATTGCAGGAACCGCTGCGGGGAAGCCCTGGCACGAAGGGACTCTGTGCAGGCTGACTTCGTTTGCGGGATACCCGATTCGGGAGTAGGGCATGCCATTGGTTACAGCAATGAAAGATGTATTCCATATAAAAGGGCTTATTCTAAATATACGCCCACCTGGCCAAGGAGTTTTATGCCTCAGAATCAGAGTCAGAGAGATCTGGTGGCAAAGATGAAGCTGATTCCAAACAAGGCTGTTATCGGAAATAAAAGGATGGTTTTCCTTGATGACAGTATTGTCAGGGGAACGCAGCTTAAGGACAGCACTGCCGATCTCAGGAATTCAGGCGCCACTGAGGTTCATATGAGAATAGCCTGTCCGCCCCTTCTTTATCCCTGTCAGTTTCTTAATTTCTCCCAGTCGAGGTCTCCTATGGAACTGGCCGGACGGAAAGCCATTTTCCAGATTGAGGGAAAAGAACCTGAAGATGTCAGGGAATATGCTGACCCTGACTCGGAAAAGCATGCACTGATGGTTGAAACGATAAGGAAAACCCTTGATCTTGACTCGCTTATTTATCAACGTATGGATGATATGGTTCAGGCTATCGGCCTTCCTAAGGAAAAGCTTTGTACACACTGCTGGGATGGATCCGGCTATTTCTAGCATTTAAGGATCAAATACCCGGCGGTCTGACCTTAAAACTTTTTGTTTTTTAGCTTGTCAATGGTGGCCTTATAACCTATTTCGAACAGTTCAGCTGCTTTATCAGGATCAAGTATCTTGTAATCCTTAAGTTCAGGCGGTGCGATGAACAGATGGAATTTCTTCATTTTTTCAACTATTTCCTTCGACATACTGAGGAAGAAAGAACGTTCGGCAATCTTGGTTATTCCGCTTATGGTCTCCTCTTCGCCAATGGGATTTACATATGAACCAATAATCCTTTCACACTTTTTTTCAATAGGCTTAACCGGCATGTTATCGAGAACACCCCCATCTACATAGTTTATATTCTTGATTATAACAGGGTTAAACAGAACCGGAATGCTGGCTGAAGCTATGACGGCGGTAATAAGTTCACCTTTCGAGAAATATACAGCTTTCCCATGGTTAAGGTCGGTGGCTGTAACAAACAGAGGGATCTTAAGTTCTTCAAAGGTTTTTGCCCTGAGGTTTGCCGACAGAATCTTTTCCATGCCTGATATCTGAAGAAGCCCGTTTCTGGGAAGAGTCGGACGCATATAGTCAAGCATGCTTCCTGAGTGCATCATCTCAAGTATCTCTTTCGGTTCATACCCGTCGGCATAAAGAACTCCGGCAATGGCTCCGGCGCTGGTCCCCGAGATGATATCAGGAAAAATACCCGATTCATTAAGTGCCTGTATAACCCCAAGATGGGCAAAACCTCTTGCTCCGCCGCCACTTAGAACCAAACCTGTTTTGTAATGTGTTATGGACATATTAATTTTTTTAATCCGGTACTTTATAGTAAGGCTGAACCTCTACCAGTCAAATCAGTCCCCGATACCCCAAATAATCTCCCGCACAGCTATACCTGACAAGTGATCCGGGCTTCATGTTTCCACCAGGGTATATAAAACAGATATAAACAGGCGGCAGATTTTTACGGGCCTGATTGTTAACGATTCAAAAATACCAGTTATTAAGATTATATGTATAAAAGCTGTATAATTATTTATTCTGAGGGTAGATGGCAGGATTCATCCTGATTTCGGCTTTTTTGGACGACAATGGTTCTGGTAATCTATAATTGGTTAATTTTGATGATAGATATTAATAGTTTAAAACTTCGTAACATGCAGTTTTTGTTGATGGGATATGACGGAACCGATAGTGAAGCTCCTCAGAGACGACTCGGTTCAAGAACACAGCATCTGGAAAGGATCACGGTAATGAAGAAGAAAGGAGAATTTCTTTTTGGAGGTGCCATTCTTGATGAGAATGGTCAGATGAAAGGCTCTATGGTGGTTTTTGAATTTCCCGACAGGGAATCACTTGACCGCTGTCTGGAAGATGAGCCATATATTAATAACGGAGTATGGCAGAAGGTGGAGATCACTCCATTCAGGATGGCAGTTGTGGATTGATTGTGCAATTTTTTGAAAGCTCCCGAGTTTAGCCTGTATGAATAGAATATTATGACATTTAAAAACATAAAATACCCGAACATGAAAACGCGTCATTACTTTTATTTGTTATTTCTGCTCTGCTTTGTAAGTACTGAACTTTCTGCCCAGCCTTTTACAGTTAAGCTATGGCCCGACGGCATACCAGGTTCAAAGACCGATGCAACATATATTGAGGAGATAATCACTGCTGAAGGCAGGATAACACGCTGCAACAGGGTTGTCAGCCCTGATCTTACTGTGTATCTTCCTCCTGCAGGCAAGGGGAACGGAGCAGCTGTGCTTATATGTCCCGGAGGCGGCTACAGTACCCTGGCGTTCGACCATGAAGGCAATGCCGTGGCCCGCTGGCTTAATGAAAATGGAATAGCAGGTATAGTTCTCAAGTACAGGCTACCTTCCGACAGGATCATGGAAAACAGATCTGTTGGTCCTCTGCAGGACGCCCAGGAAGCCATGAGGGTGATTAGGAGAAAAGCCGGCGAATGGCTTCTCGATCCCGCAAAGATCGGGGTTATAGGTTTTTCGGCAGGCGGGCATCTTGCATCGACCATTTCGACACATTATGCAGATAATGTTTACAAGGTAAGTGACAATACAGATGCACGTCCTGATTTCTCGCTTCTTATATATCCTGTTATCTCAATGGACAGTACAATAACACATATGGGTTCGAGGACCAGCCTTATAGGAAGGAACGCCTCAGCGGAACTGGAAAAGCATTTTTCAAACGACAGGCAGATCACCTCTGACACACCTCCTGCTTTTCTTGTGCATTCGGCTGACGACCGTGTTGTGCCGGTGATGAACAGCCTGAACTATTTCAAAGGGGTCCAGGCACTGAGAATACCTTCTGAACTTCATGTTTTCCAGAAGGGCGGACATGGTTACGGTCTCGCATCAAATGGCGGAACTGAATCATCATGGCCCGATCTGTGCTTGAAATGGCTTAAGAGTATCGGGATTATCTGAAAACCACGCTGATTAATCAGACTCTGCTTCTTTAAAGTGCCTGTAATTGGTGCAGGGATATACCTGAGAATAAGCTGACACAAAGCTGAACATTATACCCCCTTGTATGGTCATAAACAACAGACTTGATAAGATTGCCGGACCTGCGGGTGTTTTCAGCGGTTACTGTCTGATGGCGGCCGGGATTTATGTATTGTCGTTTTCGTATATGGGACTCATACTGCTTCTTACAGGCGGTGTTTTATCGCTGTCATTTACCGGAACCCTGATTGACATGGAAGGAGGGAAGGTAAAACCCTACCTGGCCCTGTTCGGGATAATTAGATCAGGCAAGTGGTATGATCTGAAGAAGTTCGACAGTTTCAGGATTTACAGTTCAAGCAGGACATATACAGCTAACAGCAGGGCAAATATTCAGATGGATATAAAGAAAAGGGATATAAGGCTTGAAATAAGCAGCAGGGATATGGCAAGGGTTATTCTCAATAAATTCAGTTCATTTGAAGCCGCAAGGAAGGAGATGAAGGAGATGATGGAGAGCCAGTATCTTTCAGAACTCCGGGAAAGTAAGGATGCTATAAGGAAATGATTGTATGCTTGTTTGATATTATTCTGACTGATCTGCAGTTAGAGTAAAAATGTCTCAAATAATTATTAAATACTTTGGCTGGTAAGACTAAGATGACTATCTTTCGGCGCTCATTTAAAACCAATAAATTATGCTACATTATAAAGAACTAGGATTAGTTAATTCAAGAGAATTGTTTCAGAAGGCTGTTAAGGGCGGATACGCAATTCCTGCCTTCAACTTTAACAATCTTGAGCAGATGCAGGCTATCATCAGTGCCTGTGTGGAAACAAAATCTCCTGTTATACTTCAGGTATCAAAAGGTGCACGTAAGTATGCCAACCAGACACTCCTTCAATATCTTGCAAAAGGTGCAGTCGAATATGCCAAGGAACTCGGCTATGCGATTCCCATTGTGCTTCATCTCGACCATGGTGATTCATTTGAGACCTGTAAATCGTGTATTGAAACAGGTTTCTCATCGGTTATGATCGACGGGTCACATTTCTCCTACGAGGAGAATGTCCGCCTGACAAAGCAGGTTGTTGAGTTTGCTCATCAGTATGATGTTACTGTTGAGGGTGAGCTTGGTGTTCTCGCAGGCATAGAGGATGAAGTATCATCCGATCATACTTCATATACAAGGCCTGAAGAGGTTGAAGACTTTGTTAAGAAAACGGGAGTTGACTCACTTGCTATCTCAATAGGTACTTCACACGGTGCTTTCAAGTTCAAGGTAAAACCCGGAGAACTTCCTCCTCCTCTTCGTTTCGATATTCTTGAAGAGTGTGAAAAACGTATACCGGGTTTCCCGATAGTTCTTCACGGAGCTTCTTCTGTTCCCCAGGATATTGTTGCTGAGATCAACCAGTATGGAGGCAAAATGGAAAATGCAACCGGAGTATCTGAGGACCAGCTTCGCCGTGCCGCAGGTTCTGCAGTATGTAAAATAAATATAGACAGTGACGGCCGTCTGGCCATGACAGCTGCCGTACGAAAGGTGCTTGCCGAGAAGCCGGGTGAATTCGACCCGCGTAACTACCTCGGTCCTGCCCGCGACAAGCTGAAGGAACTCTACAAACACAAGATCAATAATGTGCTTGGCAGCGCCGGTAAGGCATAAGACTTCATAATAAATTCAAATATTACACCCTCCGGATCACTAAAACCGGGGGGTTTTTTTATTTTGCCCCCTGCAGCCACCCCCACAGAACCATTATGGAAAAATATCTTGCTGCTGCTGGCAGAAAGTCATAATTTCAATAAATTTATAAGTCCTAAAATGACAAGCTATGATGAGGCATCTTGACAGAGGGAGTATTATAGTCATTCTAATAACCTTTATCCTTTTTACAGCCGCTTTGTTCACAAAAGGCTTTACCCATGATCTGCTTCTCGAGGCAGGCGTTTTCCTGGTCTCGGTTAAACTGATAATGATGGCCTATAAGAACAAACTGAATTATCTGGAAGTGAAAAAGGATCTGACTGAAATAAAGGAGTTGCTTGGGAAGGGCAGGGTTAAAAAATACTGATATCCTGACGGTATCTCATGCATCCTGTTCCTGTCTGCAGTGAAGCTAAGGGTGTTCCTTTGTTTCCTGCTCAGTTAAACCAGTAGAGAAGCTTTACAGCCACACCGTTGTTCTTTGTTGAGAAGTCACCTGTATAGGAATTGCTTGTGTACACTATGAACAGGTCAGAGACGGGAGCAAAGCGCCATTGAAAGCGGGCATTTATGTTAAGATTATCGATCTGGTCGTTGTACTGAATGAAGGTGGTGAGGAACAGTTTATCTGTAAAAGTCACGTCAAGCTTGGGACCAATGAGTATAAGTTCAGCACTGCTGTACGGATCGGGAAGAATTATGTTGTTGTAACTGGCGGCAAGCGATATACTGCCGTAGGGCTGAAACCTGTAACCTGCCGATGCCGAAGCATTCCATCGTTTTCCGTTATAATAGGTCCCGTAACCCCCCTCAACAGACCACGTGAAGAGGGTCCGCGAATCTGATCTGTAGCCTAGTTCAGCGCTCTTCCAGTTATAGGATTCTCCGGCAGGCAACCTCTCTCCGCCGGTATTTGTAGGATCGTATGACCTGTCAAGGAGGACGAAGGTTTCAGAAAGGTTGAGACTTATCTGGCTTCTGTTTCTGAAGCCTATATTATACTGCAGACCTGTCTGCCTGTCAATCATTTCCATGGCCGGATCATAGATCAGATCAAAGTCGAACGTCGGTCCATGGCTCAGTACTATCCCTGAGGCAGGATAAAAGGAGTAACTCAAAGCAGGACTCAGTTCATAGTATCCGGTTCTTCTTATATAACCTGTTTCAGCATTGAAATCGGCTCCCACCCAGGCGGCAGTTATCCCTGCCTTGAAAAATTGTGTCGAGTAGTTCAGGATACCTGAAGCAGCAGCTGCATTGGCCGATGCTCCCTGGTAAAATGACTGGTGGTAGAAAGCTTTTCCTGTCCATTTGTTATCCTGGCTTGCAAGATTATATTCCATACCTGCAACCCTGTTGAAGGTGTTGCCCGAAAATGAATCGGACAGGTCGCCTGTGACCTGTTTGTTTATGAAGAAAGCCGAAACGGACGAACGGCTGAAGACCTGGCGCTGTAACACCGCCACTGCATAGTTTGCTCCAGTGAGGGTGTCCTTTTCCCCTGTCTGCATATCCATAAGCCCGACCCTCCATTTTTCGCCAAAGTTTCCACTTAACCTCAGTCCTCCCGTTACGGGGACATTAAGACCTATGCGACGGGTGAACATAGGACGTATACTTGCGCTTCCAAGACTTGCAAAGAGATCGCTGTTCTCAAGAAAGAACTGCCTTCGTTCAGGGAAAAAGAGCTCAAAGCGGTCGAGATTAGTGACCTGAACATCCTGTTCAACCTGTGAGTAGTCGGGGTTTACTGTTATGTCGAGGTTCATTGATGAAGAGAGCATGACCTTCGCATCCAGGCCAACTCCTCCGGTCTTTGTTGCTTCTTCTTCAGAGAGGTGGTTCCGTGTCATCTTTCCCGACACATAGGGTATCAATGAAAATCTGAATCCAGGTTTTTCAAGGGGCTGATCCCATATAAGGGTACCGGTATAGGCAAGGTCGCAATGATTGAACTGCCTGGGCATGGGAGCCCAGGCGGACTTCTCGTTTGTCTTGAGGTCGAGGCGGCCGAAATTGATTCCCCACTGAGTATCTCCCTCCCTGTACCTGAGACTCCTGAAAGGTATGCTGTATTCAATAACCCACATATCGTCATAGCTTTTGACTGCCGATTTCCACTTTGTATCCCAGCTTACCATTAACCTGCTGCCGTCGTAGATAAGATGATCATACTGTGCCCCGGCAGCTGAAACATAAAATCCGAAACCATTGGTCTGGTCACTGAAGGTATCAAAGAAAAGGGCATAGTTATCACTTCCGAAAAATGAAAAATCGCGGCGCAACGACTGAATCGGCCTTTTCCCGGGAGTGGGATCGTAGCATATTGCCGCCATGTAAATGTTATTGTCATCATAGGCCAGCATTGAAATAGTCTGGGCTATTGCATAACCCGTGTCGGTGGGAGTGACACGCGTGAAGTTTTCAGCCCTTTCAGCGGTTTTCCATATAGCTTCATCAAGCTGACCGTCTATGTCAACCTTTTCAGTGGTTTTTTTTATATGGATCTGACGGGTAAGGTGATTCATACTCTCCGACTGGCCTGAGGCAGGCTTTACAAGCATAAATAACACTGCAAGCATGAACGCCTTAGGTAATGATAGGGTGAGTAATATTGAAAAACCGGTACTAAAACCGTGTGCCTTCACCCTTTTCGGGAAGAAGGAAATAACAGAAGAAACTACTGACATGTAAATATAGATAAAATGAATCCCCTTTTTGTGGTTCAGGTTCAAAACTGAACTGCTGAAACCCACATGTATTGCACTCACAAAATGGCATGCATAATTTTGATACATGTAGGTCCCATCAGACCATTAAAACCGAAAAATAAATAATGATGAAAATAGCAATTATTACTTTCAAACATCAGTTAAATCTGAAAATAGAACACGGGGAAGTATATGTTTTACAAAACATCCCCGGATAGGAACTCATAAACCCCTTAAAAGTTTCATTAACAAAAATATAAACTAACTTATACCGCCTGGTCAGAGTGTGAATTCAAACATAAAACGGATACCGGTATGCGAGATGTATGGATTATCAAGGTAAGTGAAACGTTTAACAAGATCAATTCTGAACAGGTGAAGTATATTTGCTATTCCGGCACTTGCTTCAATATAGGGCCCGTTATACAGACTTTGGGTCAGGGAAGTGCCCGCAGCATCAACAGGAAACCTTAGTAATCCTTCATTAACAGCCGGATCATTTGAAATATCCAGTTTTCCGAAAAGTATTTTACACGATAAGACTTCCCTCAGTTTCAAGCGGTTCAATAAAGGAATCTTATTAAAAATCAATCCATTGAAATTATGGTCAGCGTTTATGGCCAGATAACTGTCACTGACAAATTCAAGGAAATTCATCATGTTATATGCACCGGTCTGGTAACCATAGGTCTGATTTGCCCTGTGCATAAAGAGTAGCGGATAGGAAACGGTTCCGAATATTTTTCCTGCCGTGGCGGAAATGTCGGAAACCCCCAGTAACGGAGTATAAAACCTCTTTTGTACTGTAAACTGCAGACGCAGGTAATCGTAGTCATTTCCTATAGATTTATGGCCAAGGGCATAGTCGAGTTCAAAAACAGGATGCCTGTTCCTGTACCTGTTTCTGTACAGGGCCTTCTGATAGAAACTTTCATTGGGTGCATATCTGAGGATCCCGTAAAGTTCAGATATTGTTATTCCTTCGTTTATCTCAGGTCCTGACAGATAATCTTCATAACTGAAACGGAGCTTTCCCCTGGCCGACTGATCAGTGTAACTGTAGCCGGTCATCACTGAAAAGTGGCTCTCCCATTCATTAAGATATTCAATACGCAATGTTTTGTTCATCACGAATTTATCGTCAATGCCTCTTTTAAAGGAGGAAAAGAAGTTATTGTTGTCTGAAAACCTGAAATCCTGACCAGGTATAAGAAGGTCTTTTCTGTAGCTTACAGAGATTGATTTAACAGGAAACTCATAGATTGTTTTTGGCGACAGGGAGAAGATCAGTCCAAGATTATATTTGAGATCCCTGTCGCCAAATCCGTATGCAATATAACTGTCGACTGTGATCCTTTTGCTGAAATCCTCTGTGGTTCTTCCTCCGAAGTACAGGCGGTTTCCCTCGGCCGGGTTAAAGCTGAAGAAATTATCTTCGGGCCCTAAGGCTACTTTCCCCAGATCTATAAGATCGTTGGGGAACATCATTATAAACTTCATCCATCTGCTGTACGAGGTTATGTTGTTAATGCTGTCAATAGTAGACCGCAGCTCACTTTCAGATCTTCCCAGAGCTACAGGACGGATGTTTTCAACAAATCCGGGCCTCTTATGTTGGTCAACAAGATTTTCTGTTTCTGAGGGTCCTGTGAAAATATCTCCGCCGGGAGATTTGTTTATTACAAAGCTGTCGAAAGTCCTGATTCTGGTACCTGTCAGGCCTGCCATCTCAGCTTTTAACCCGAAATCGACAGATATCTCTTCTCTTGAGGGTAGCCAGTCATTATCCTTTGTCTCTATGAAATCCTGTGTTATTCTGATATCCCTTATCCAGTCGAGGTTAATCTGCCTGTTCAGGCTCATTTCAATCTTTTTTACTGCAAAGCTGCTGGCGGGGATTATCCAGAGATATCCTTCAAAAAGATGATCTGCCCTGTTCCGGGGTTCAAAACGCAGCCTGATACATTCTGTATTATCAATGAATACCGTATCGGTAATGAAGAATTTATAGAAGAGGGGACCTGATCCGGCCACCGGACTTATGAACCTGTTATTGAGAAAAAGGATCTCATTGTCGTATATGTTAATATCCTGATAGAAGTAGTTGATTTTTTCTGAAATGCCCCTTGTGTCTGTAAACCGTCCCGGATTAAAATTGTTTATGGCACGGGTGATCTCTTTTACAGCCAGGGGATCTTTTCTGAAATAATGATCCGAGATCTTTTCACTGAGGTACAGGAGCAGCCCTGTTTTTCCTTCTATCCCTGCCGAAAAGGTTGTGTCAAAGGCAAAACTCATTTTTTTAAAGAGTCTTTTTACTGATGCTTCCCTAAGGCTGGTCAGGGCAAAGCTTATCTTTTCATACTTCCTGTATTCAAGGAAATCATACTTTTCCTTCCTGTTAAGATTGCGGTTGTCAGTAACTTTACCTATCAGATCAACAGCCGGATTATTCCTGTTACTGTACTTCCTTCGGGGCGATTTTATTTCTACTTCGCCGATGTCGATTGATGAAAACGACATCGTCACATTTACAACCTGTGAAACTCCCGGAACAAGTTTTACTGATATGGTATCATAGCCTGTAAATCTGAAAATTATTCTCTCATAACCCGATGTAGTTTCAATTCTGTATTTCCCGTCACTGCCTGTGAAGACAGCGGTTCCTGAATTAACAAACCCTGCAAAAGCACCTTCAAGGGGCAGACCTGTTCTGATATCAGTTACTGTCCCTTCAACCTTTGTTGTAGCAGCAGTCTGGCTGTTTACTTCAGTGAGAGGCAGAACAGCAAAGAGGATAAAAGCAAATATTGACAGTATTCTTGTGAAATACATAAAAACCCTGAAACCCTGATTATGGAATTTTGCGGCAAAGTAACAATTTTGCGGGTTAATAAATGAGTTCTTTGGCATAGTTCTGATTGAAGTGATTTATAGGCTTGATTATCAGGATAATGGTTGAGGAAACATTGGTCACTTATTTAGTGTCGTTTGTCAAAAGCAAAGAATATAAAAAGCAAAGCGTGGGTTGAATACTTGATAGTGCTATAGTTCATATAATCAGCGCTTTAAAATATTTTGTAATTATCTTAAACACTAATATCAGCTACTTTAAAGGTTTAAGCGGGGAAGTGTTTGACAAACATATGGATAATGGTTATTAACATATGTTTGCAGTATATGGCCAGCTCAGCGGAACCGAAATCTAGTCTGATTTTCATGTCTTTTTACCACTATAAGGGAAGTGTTGATTTGACAGTGCAGTTGGGTGTGGGTATTTTCATTGAATCAAAAAAGGAGGGGAGATGAAGGTACACTATCAGATTATTTCAGAGGAGACCGGGAGAGTTCTTCTTAGAAACAGGAAGATTGCAAAATCTCTGCGCTGGTGGCTGAGGGAAAACGGTTTTTCTTTTCAGCATTCTTTTTTTATCCCGAGGTCATTCTATCTGTATAAGTCGATCGGGGTATAAGCATGTTAATTACAGCCATGGACGTCCGGACGTATTGAGAAAAAAAGGCATCCGGACCGTTTCTCCCTGCAGGAGACGTGTCCGGATGCAATATTGTAAGAGACCTTTCAGATCCGGGGGTCGGAATATTATGCGACCCGTATAAATATCTAGTTTCTCTGAGGCTGGGCCGGTTGTCCCGGAGCTGCAGGCCGGTTCGTTCCCGGCAGTTCAAGCGGATCTTTCCACTGCAGCTGGTTGGTGGCATTGGAGTGCAGTTTATATTTTATTATATGATTATCTGGATTTGCACTGCCTATAATATCAATTTTGCTGCGGTCAATAATTCCAAGTCCTGCAGCTTCCATGTAATTGAGGTATCCCACGTCGGACAGGGGGATATCCATCAGTTTGCAGCAAATGCTGTCGACTGAGGCGGGATCCAGGCCTGCCAGGGCTATCCTGTGGTCAACGGCGGTACCGCTTACAGGTCCGTTTCCTTCCATTCCTTCAACACCGTCAATTATTGAAAAGTCGGGTTTGATATGTTGTGCCACCTGGTACATGTTATAATGCAGCCATCTTGATCCGGCCGCATGCATGCTGCGCTTATAGTTTACAGGTTTGTTCCCTTCCGATGCCGGAAGGTTGTGGGGAGCACCCAGAAGAATGTTCTTCACGGCGCCCGTCATCACCACGGTGTCGTGAGTCTTAAGCCTCGATATCGTTATAATGTAGTATGAAGGATCGAGGAATATATCGGCAATCTGTATCTTGTCGAGATGCAGATCCCTATTCATTATGAAGAGAGGTTTGCCGGGTGTTGTATTAAGATCGAGAAACCTGATATTATAGTCCTTTGCAAGTTCAAGGTAACCATAGTTCTTGAAACCTTCTGATGGATTTGGCGTTGCACTTGATTCGGCAATAATGATCTGTCCTTTGTAAATGGGCTTCATATACTCAAGAAGAGCTCTTAAGGCATCAACAGGTGTTGCACAGAGTTCATTATTGGTAACAACCATGTTTGGTTTGATAACAAGTTGTTTTCCCTTGAGACCCTTACGGATCTCACTCTCGAAAGGTCTGATAACCTCATGGATCATCTGCTGACGGTCGGTACCTGTTGTAAAAGCAACCGGGCTGTGTCCCGGGATTTCCGGTAACCTGATTTTTGGTTTATCGAGCATTGGCTCGGCTGCAATGATGTCACTGAACCCTCCGACCAGCATGGCAGCAGAACTGAGTCCCAGCATTTTAAGGGCACTCCTCCTTTTAATAAGTATTTGATTTTCTTTGCTGTTCATCCCTTTAGATTTTATTTATATTATTTCCTGTCTGATAATCAAGTAACGTTTAGCTTATGGCCGCTAAAGTAACCTGAATTTTGTAAAATGCGATTTAAGTGATAGTTAAAAGAAATATGATATTCAACATATTCCTAATTAATCGGCAGAAGAATATACACAGTTATAAGTCCGGTAGATTTAACTGTATATTATTACCATGTTCATTTTTATGTATTGTACGGAACCAGGGGTTGATTTTTTCACCTTGTCATTTTCAGGAATCCCGCAGCGAAACGTCTTCCCATCTTTCTCTGGCTTTGGGAGTTGAAATGTATCCTATCTCCTTTTTCTTTAAGGTCGGAAGTCTTAATAACTGCAGACAAGGGATCTGTTGCTGAATAGTTTCTGATCTGTAAGTTGATTCCTTCCCAGTTTTCCGGATCTGCTGAGTATGAACCCAGTTCACCCAAAAAGACAGGAAGTGTTTTATCACCGGCGATATCTCTGAAAATACCTGTAAGTCTGGCAAGCCGTTCGCTGTATAGAGGGATGTCGCGGCTGTTGGCATCACTTTCTCCCTGATGCCAGAGAATGGCTTTTAATTGTCCATAGTTTTGACCGATTGCCACCTTTTCCCTGAAATTGGTCAGCAGCTTAACATTCCGGTATAGCGAATCCCCGAGCCACTGGCTGATTGAACTGCCTCCAACGCCAACCGGAAGCATCAGTACAGACACATCGGAAGGAGCATTTTTAAGGATAGTCCTGGCGAATGACATGCCGCAGTCGAGACCTGTGAGTTCAGGCTCATAGAAGTGAAGGGGTTCTTTGGCAATTATTATTTCCCCGTGGCTGTTTATTGTAAGAATCCTTTCAGAAGGTATGGTATCCTCAGGTTCGACAAGTCCCCTTCCGGCCATGTTCGACTGTCCGGCCATTACAAATACCCATACATTTTCCTTTTCAGGAATTAAAGCAGGTTTTATTTCGGACCGTGGGAAAAATGCTTTTCTCTGTTCAACACTTATACTTTTTTCAGCCATTTTCACCGTACTGCATGCCAGTGTTCCTGAGATAAGAATAAGAGGAAGAATGCTTTTTACTATCGTCATCTTTATGTTATGGGATTTGTCTGAAATAATCATAGCCTGTAAAACCAACGCCCGTATCCCGGGGCAGATAGCCTGAGGATACGGGCGATAATTTAATTATCATCTGTTACTTAAAACTTATCCAGTCTATCTCAACCGGGTTGGAGTCTTTAAGAACAATATAGAGGTCGTGAACTCCTTTCTGGAATTTCTTAACACCAGCATCTGCAATACTTAAGCTGTTTCCTTTTGGCACAGACACCTCGGCGAGCAGAATACCGTCAGGTTTATCGAGCCTTATTTCAATAGTGGCACCTGCCTGTGATGAAGCTTTTAACTGAACGTTTTTTAGTTTCTTCTTACCGAAATCAACAGTGTTGTAACTCATCCAGGCATTTTTACTGCTGAGTATGCTTTTCCATCCGTTGAATTTACTTGTGGTATCTATGAAAGCAATATCTGCACCTGTTGAACTTTTACTGCTGAAACGGTCTATTTCAATGTTTTTAACTGCACTGGTTACACCGACACCGCGAAGAGTAGGGATGACTTTCTGAATGGTTCCGTCGGCATTGAAGAAGAGACTGTCGATCCTGGTTGACCTGTTCTTGTCGAAATCGGGTGAGTAGTCGTTGTGATGATAAAAAAGATACCACTGACCATCGTATTCAACAAGTGAATGATGGTTGGTCCAGCAACCTGTAGGTGACTCATCCATAATGACTCCGGTAAACTTAAAAGGTCCCATGGGATTATCGCTGATGGCGTATTCAAGCCTTTCAATTTTATTCTCGACATGAGGATAAGTCATATAATAAATACCATTTCTTTCGAAAACATAAGGACCTTCCTTAAGGCCTTGTTTGGGCATATCTTCAATAACCTTCACTTCCGAGTCGAGTTCAAGCATATTGTCTTTCAGTTTTGCCACGAATATGTTTCCCTGCGACCAGTAGATGTAAGCCTGTCCATCCTTATCCGTGAACACGACAGGATCGATACCTGATATTCCTTTTATAGGCTCAGGCTGAGGTGTGTAAGGACCTTCGGGTTTGTCGGCCACTGCAACGCCAATGCCAAAACCTCTTCCCGAGCCAGCTTTTATGTTGGCAGGAAAATAGAAATAATACTTACCGTCTTTTTCGAAACAGTCGGGGGCCCACATACTGTAGGTTGTTGCATCTACCCAGTTAACCTTTTCCTGGGTTACAATAACTCCGTGATCGGTCCAGTCAGTAAGGTTTTCAGATGAGAAAACATGGTAGTCGCGCATACAGAACCAGTCCTTGCGGGCAAAGTCCTCAGGAGCAGGGATATCGTGCGATGGGAACAGATACATCTTCCCGTTAAAAACCCTTGCTGTGGGGTCGGCTGTGAACTGGTCCCTGATTATTGGATTTTGGGCGGCAGCGTTAAGGAACAAGAGTGTTGCTGCAATAAAGAACATTAGTGATCTTTTCTTTTTCATTGGATTTGATTTTTGATGTAGTTTCAGATGGTTGATAATAAATTTTTTTGGTAATTAGTTATAGTTGTATGGTTAGTCATGTGAAGTCAAATGGTTATTTATGTCCTGTTCTGAACCAGTCGAAGTCGACATAACCTCCCGGGGTTTTCGTGGCATAGTTGAAAAGTCCGAAACGGTAACCCATAAAATGAGGCATGGAATATTCCATCTTAAGTTTTGTACCGAAGGGGATCCATGTTTTTCCATCGAGGCTGTAGAAGAAATCCGCGGTATCGGCAAGATCCCTGAAGTCGCATTCAGCCTTCAGGTAGACCCTGTTTTGCAGGAGAGGTATGGATTCTTCTTCAACAGGGTTTCCCGATTGTGCGTTTATCATTATAATATATTTCTTCCCATCAGCATATTTAACACCAGCTATCCCAAACTTACGCTGGAGCAGGGTAAGGCCTGCGAAGTCTCCTTCCTTCATGTTTGATACATCGATTAGAGTGGTTCCGAAGCACTGGGGACCAAAGGTACGCTGGGTAAGTGTGTTGCGTGCTGTAACAAGTATTGTGTCGGTTCTTCCTGTTGTCAGCCTGAGCCATCCTTTTCTGTCGGTCAGCGACCACAGGCTGTTGACGGGGTTATGGTTCCATTGCCATACCAGGGGCAGGGCGGTGTCTTTCTTTTTCCTTTTAAACTCATCTGATGCCACTATTCCAGGAATGAGTCCTTTGCTTTCAGGAAGGTTCAGTTCATCGGGTACTTTTCCGTCAACACCCAGAACCGGCCAGCCGTCTTCCCATTTTACCGGAACCAGATAGGGGATACGTCCAACCGAACCATAATCCCTGAAAAGATAAGCATACCAGTCCCCTTCCGGGGTATCGACAAGTCCTCCCTGGGCAACTCCCTTGTCCTGAAGGGCCAGTCTGCCTTCCCATGGTCCCGTTATCCTGTCGGCCCTGTGAATTACAACTGTTCGCATTCCTCCCCGGGGCCAGGTTATATTGAAAAGGTAGTATTTCCCATTCACTTTGAATAACTGCGATCCTTCAGCCTGAAGGTTAATATTACTGCCGGCAGGAGCACTTGCATTCTCTATGATTATCTTTTCTTCGGTTCCTGGCTTTATACCTGAGAGATCCTCACTGAGCTCCACAAGCCTTATTCTTCCCGCACTGTATAACATATAGATCCGTCCGTCGTCATCAAAGAACAGGGAATTATCGTGCAGACTTGGTGAGAACGAGTATTTTTTCCATGGACCGTTTTCTATATCACTGGTGGAATAGATATATGTCTTCCCTGTAGTCTGGGAGAAGGTGGAGACATAAAAGGTGTTGTTGTGGTATCTGATACTGCTGGCCCATGAACCACGGCCATAGGCATTTTTCCCGTCGACAAGGTTAAGGGCATCAACATCTTCGAGAATGTCGTAGGCATAACTAACAGTTTCCCAGTTTATAAGATCTTTTGATCTCATTATTGGAACTCCGGGGCTCATATGCATTGTGGTACTGCTCATATAAAATGAATCACCGACCCGGATAACTGAGATATCAGGGACATCAGCAAATATCACAGGGTTTTGTGCCTTTTTGGTCTGGGCTGACAGGGTTAAGCAGGTTACGCCGGAAATCAGCAGTAAAAATATCAGGTATAGCTTCTTCATAAATACTTAAGGGCTAAGAGTGTTTTTGAATATGACAAGATTCAAAGATTCACAAAAAAACTGAGACATGGAACATTTCGGCAGGGATATTCTATCGCGACCGGCATTCTTTATGAGATGGGTACTGAATTTATTGGCTGTTTGTTATTTGCTGTAAATAACCTGTTTTGAAGCGGACATTCCATCTAACCATGTCTATGCCGGGTAAAGGAACAGAAAAAATGTCAAGGGTGTTTAAAAGAAAAAACCCTGCAGGTCAGTTACTGCAGGGTTTAATAAAGGTCAGAAAAAACAGAATCTATTGCTGTCTGACAGGGTTTGACTCCCTGAGATCGCAGATTCCGTTGTTGTTTGCATCAACATAGTTGCTTCCACCGGGGGCCATTCCTTTACCCTGTCCCGGGCCCATTCCGCGGCCCTGTGAAGGTCTTAGACCCCTGCCCTGGCCATTGGCCATACCCCTTCTTCCCTGAGCTGCCTGGCCGTTGCCTTTACCGCGGCCATTGCCAGCCTGCATTCTGTTCCCGGGATAGTTGTCGCAAACTCCGTCATTGTCCTGATCGGCATAATAACCCATACCAGGGCGTGTTACATCTTTTTTATCCTGAGCAGCTACATTATCCTGAGAAAAAGCTGTTGCAGAAATTGCCACAAAGGCGATAATTGTTAAAAAAAGTCTTGTTTTCATAACCATTAAGTTTTAAATAAATTACTGATTTAATATCTGTCTGCCACGTCCTCTTCTGTATTGCCCGCCCTGCATGTTACCGGACGGCACATCTATGACAAACATTTCCCCGAACATCTGGTCGAGTTTTTCTTTCTGTTCCCTGTTGCACATATTCTTAAAGTTCATGTAATACGTGTAGGTTTCCTTTTTAAGTTGTGCATGAAGTAATCCCACTGAATCGGAAAGGACACTTAGCCTTACTGTATCTGTATTCTCTGACGACATCTCTGCAAGCATCTCCCTGCGGATATTTCCAAGTTTTACATTTATGTCCCTTGCATTCTGCCTGAAACTGAAGTTGAAATCCCTGAAGCGGGTCATCTGATCCCTGTTGAGGTCAAGTCTGTCGCGGAAATAGCGGCCGCTGAATCTGAGAGATGCCTCATCCTCTCCGGCGGCTGAGGGTGAATAATAAGCAACCTGCCTGGTATGATTCCGGTTATGGATGACTGTGGCAATTGTAGCAATATTCATTACTGCAAGGGCAACTATTGCCCATATCATCCATCTGCCACTGTTTTCGGTTCTCATATTCAGTCTCCTATTCGTTAGAAAGAAAGTACACTGATTCCAGTGCATTGTCATCCGCCATGGCAAATTCGACAGGTATCCGTTCCGGAATTTCAGTACTGACCGACCATTTGCCCAGGATAACGCCAGCAAAAAGCGCAGCTGCAATGGAAAGGCTGATGAATACAGGTCTCAGTATCCCTGCAGCTACGGTTTCAGGGTTCAGTTCTCTGTTAAGGTTCTCAATACCTGCCATGATCCTTGTTGTAAGAAAGGGTCTGTGTTCAAGCGTTTTTTCAGTAGCAATAATTCTCTCTGCCAATAACATTTCATCATAGACACGATGGCAGGCTTCACAATTTTTGATGTGTGATTCAACCAGTGTATTCGTATCCGGGGTCAACTTTCCCTCGTGATACGCATCCAGATTTTCGCGGCATGATTTGCAATTCATTTTTGTGGCTTTTATGGTTAGAAACAAAACTTTAGTTTTTCCTGCGCTTGGTCCGGCTTTTTTTTTCACCCGATGAAAGCCGTTCCCTGAGATTTTTCTTTGCGCGCTGAATAAGAGCCTCAACAGCTCCTTCAGACAGATCCATAATTTCTGATATAGCCTTTTGTGAAAGGTCATCATACTTACTCAGGATAATTGCTGTACGCTGATTTGCAGGCAGCGAATCCAGAGCCCTTTGCAACCACAGGGAATGTTCGCGCTCTATCATTATCATTTCAGGATCATCAGACAGGGAAAGACCAGGATTTTTTTCGGCTGATTTCTCTCCTGCAAAGAGTGATTCCAGCCGGTCAAAAAAAGAGATTTTCGAGTGCTTTCTTGTGAAATTGAGAGAAGCATTTACGGCTATCCTGTAGATCCATGTCGGGAATGAAGACTGGCCTTTAAATCCCCCGAGAGATTGAAAGGCTCTTATAAATACCTCCTGGGTAAGATCTTCTGCATCTTCCCTGTTGTGAACAAAACCCATGCAGGTCCTGAAGACCATCTGTGAGTACCTGTCAACCAGGGTCCTGAATTTCTCTTTGTCTCCCTGAAGAATAAGTTCTATGAGTTCACTATCGTTCATTCAGCCAGTTTGATCAAAATGCCAGCCACGTATTCTTAAATGTCTGATAAACAATTCTGGCAGTGACTGGTTAGTTAACCGGTTATTATACTGAGCCGCAGGTAGAATATAACATTATTGCCCGGGAGTCAGGGTTGTAAAGTTAAAGGTTTTTAAATTAATCAGAATCAGAATACAAGTCCGCTTATCCATCCCCAGATCACATAGCGGAGGAACTTGCCTGCAAGCATTGCTGTGGCTGTAATGGGAATATTTGAACGAAGAAGGCCCAGTCCTACAGCAAAGACATCACCGACTCCGGGCACCCACGAGAGAAAGGCGAACAGGGCTCCCCGCCTGTAAAGACGTTGGTGCCATTTTTCCAATGTCTCACGTTTTATTCTGAGGTATTTTTCAATCCATTCCCATTTTCCCAGATATCCTATTGTATAGCTGCTCATGCCTCCAAGCCAGTTGCCGGCTGTTGAGACAAGCACAGCCGGAACAGGATCAGTTCCGCCGGCAATAAGAAGGGTAAGAAGGGCCTCAGAGCTGAACGGGACGACAGTAGCCGCCAGGAAACTGGCAAGAAATAAACCCCAGAGGCCGTATTCAATCAATCCTTCTGTCAATAGTGGTAGTCTTTCAGGATGCGAACTTAAATAAAATAAATGAAAGGAATCAGGCGGAACGACAGGCATTCGTCTGCACGGATCATTCCTGGGATGGTAAGAATGAAAAACACTCTCAACCTATATTTGTTTCGCGCTACTGTGATTACACCGAAAAAAGGTTGCTTTATTATTTATTTATGGCTCCTCATAAAATCTTAACAAAGTATTTATAAAAGAATTTCCAATTTTGACAGACTTATTCATGATGCCGGAAATCAGGTTTAAATTTGTAAAAAGCCTTTATGGTGAAAAAGAACAGAATCAAAGCCCGGAGCTATCTTAAATCAGACATACTTCAGTATTTCATTGCAATACTTGTTATAGGCCTTACTATATTTATCTGTCTTCCCCTGGCTAGCTCAGAGAGTTATCACATAGTATCCCTGATACTGCTGTTCATAGTGGCATTGCTGGCTGTTTTTATGGATATCGGACCTGTTTTGCTTGCCTCCACCTTAAGTGCAATAGGCTGGAATTATTTCTTTATACCACCTTACCACACTTTCAATATTGACAGGACAGAGGACAGGCTGATGTTTGGTTCATTCTTTATCATAGCACTTCTTAATGGAATACTTACCAACAGAATCAGGCGTCAGGAACAGAAGGTCCGTGAGCGGGAAGATCAGACGAATGCCCTGTTTCATCTTACCGGGGAACTATCAAAGGCCAGTGGAAAGGAAAAGGTACTTGAAGTTGCAGCTAAGGTATTCAGTAATCATTTTGGTACTGCTCCCCTTTTTTTGTTGCAGGACGGGAGTAATAATATTATGCTACCGGCTGAAGATGATACAGATAGCTTAAGAGCCGGGTTTGATCCTGATATCGCATTGTGGGTTTTTTCAAACGGTGAGAAAGCCGGAAGATATACAGGTACCTATGAAGAATCGGATCTTACATATTTCCCGCTTACCGGGACAAGGCTTAATCCCGGAGTGATAGTCTTCAGTCTTGACCGACATGTCTATGGCAGGAAGGATGATTTCTGGAGAACCTATTTTACTCAGATAAGTAATGCACTTGAAAGGGAATTTCTTGGAGAGCTTGCTCTTAAAGCCAGGATACTGGATGAGTCGGATAAGCTTTACAAAACACTGTTTAATCTTATTTCTCATGAGTTCAGGATACCAATAGCCACTATCATGGGAGCTTCTGATACTCTGCTTGCTCCCTATACATCGGAGGTAAACAGGAAGGAACTATATAACGAGATTCTTAAAGCATCAGCCCGTCTTAATCATCTCATTGAAAATCTGTTGAATATGTCGCGCCTTGAAAGCGGGAAGTTGTCACTCCGTACTGACTGGTGCGACATAAATGATTTAATCAACAGGGTTTCTCAAAACCTTAAACAGGAACTGGAACAATTTAAGCTGGTTATAGTGGTTCCGGATGACTTTCCCTTTGTAAGGCTTGATTTTGGTCTTATGGAGCGGGTTCTTTATAATCTGCTTCTTAATTCATGCAGGTATTCGCCTCCCGCATCGGAAATAAGGATAGAGGCTGATTACGGGAGCGGAAACGTTATCCTTAAGATTTCTGATCAGGGACCGGGTTTCCCGACTGACGCATTGCAAAAGCTCTTTGACAAATTCTTCAGAGTGGATGAGTTAAAATCAGGAGGACTTGGACTTGGCCTGTCAATAGTAAGGGGAATCGTCGAATCGCATAAAGGAACTGTAAAGGCTGAAAACGGGAAGTATGGAGGTGCGGTTTTTACTATTACCATACCATCGGAAGTACCTGATATGGATGAAATAAAACTGGAGCAATGAACGAGAATGAAGCAATTCTGATTATAGATGATGAGGTGCAGATACGCCGTTTGCTGGAGATTACCCTTAATGCCAACAACTACCGGACTTTCTTCGCATCAAATGGAAAGGATGGAATGATTGCAGCTGCAACATACAATCCCATGCTGGTTATACTTGACCTTGGCCTGCCTGATATTGACGGACAGGAGTTGCTCAGGAAATTAAGGGAGTGGTTTTCAAAACCGGTTATAGTACTTTCGGTGCGCGACTCGGAGGATGATATAATAATGGCATTGGATAACGGTGCCAATGACTATCTGACAAAGCCTTTCAGAAGCGGTGAACTTCTGGCCAGGATACGTGCAGCCATCAGACTTAACCAGGAAAAGGAAGATGATCCTTTACCTGAGTTCGGAGCTCTGAGCATAGATATGATAAATCATGTTGTTCGTAAAGGAGGAGATATCATTAAGCTTACTTCAACCGAGTTTTCACTCCTGACCCTTATGGCAAGAAATCATGGCAGGGTCCTTACCCATCAATATATACCAAAAGAGATATGGGGCCATGGTTACATCGATAAGACCCAGTATCTGCGTGTTTTTGTGGCTCAGCTGAGAAAAAAAATCGAAGATAACCCTTCAAACCCTGTACTGCTTGTAACCGAATCAGGAATAGGATACAGGTTTGGAAAATAGACAATTGCCTTTTCACGTCAGTTTTTCTGAGTAAGAATGATTTTAGAATCGGGTAGTAATGATTCTTTTATAAAATCTTTATACCCCGGGTCGCAATTTTTACTAAAAGAATATAAGTATTGATGTACTTTTTGCCCGCCGGAATCACCGGAAAAAGGGTAAGATGAAATTAATAAATTCCCGGATTATTTTCATGATAATGAGTACTATAGTACTCATCGAGACCATCTTTTTTATTCCCTGTATAGCAATAGGTCTTTTTTATGGAGAAAGTATCCTTCCCTTTCTTCTGTCGACGGCAGTCACAGGATCATTTTTTATATTTTTCAGGCTCTGCGGAAGGAATTCACGGCTTCAGCAGATAAGTACCAGGGACACATTTCTGATAGTCACCCTTTCGTGGCTGGTGTTTTCTCTTGCAGGTTCGTTACCTTACCTGTTCAGCAACACTATCCCGTCTTTTACCGATGCCTTTTTTGAATCATCATCCGGTTTCACCACAACAGGGGCTTCAATACTACAGGAGGTTGAAAGTCTTCCCCGTTCGGTACTGTTCTGGCGGAGTCTTACCCATTGGATAGGAGGGATCGGAATAATAGTACTTGTAATAATTATACTTCCCTCACTTAATGTAAGCGGTTACCATCTCTTCAGCCTTGAGTCGTCACTTAAGGAAAAGATTCATCCTAAAGCAAGAGGTGTCGGATTCAGGATAATGATCATTTATATCAGCCTGACCTTTATTGAAACACTTCTTCTTTACTTTGGTGATATGTCACTCTTCGACAGTATCTGTCATGCATTCGGAACTGTTGCCACGGGTGGTTTCTCGACAAAAAACACAAGCCTGATGTACTTTTCGGTATACAGCCAGTATGTTGTAATGATATTTATGTTTCTCTCAGGAATAAGCCAGGTGGTTTATTACTATCTGATTAAGATGAACTTCAGGAAGGTAAAACATAATGAAGAATTCTGGTTTTACCTGGTTACTGTCATCATTTCGGGAACCCTTGCCTTATGTCTTTTGCTTGTCAAAACCACCAAACCATTTGAAGTGGCATTCAGAGAGGGTTTTTTTCAGGTCATATCAGTTATTTCATGTACAGGCTTTGCAACTGCTGATTACTTATTATGGCCCACAGCAGGAATTGCACTTATCTTTTTGCTTATGTTCTCGGGCGGAAGCACCGGATCTACAAGCGGTGGAATAAAACTGGCCAGGCATCTCATCTTTTTAAAAAATGTAAAGAGAACCCTTATACGTGTCAGTCACCCCAACGCAGTAGTTTCTGTAAAGCTCAATGGCAAAAGCCTCGATGAACGTACCAATATCTCAGTTATTTCTTTCATAGTGCTCTATTTCTTTATTTTTATCACCGGGACAGTATTAATGGCTGTTAGCGGTCCGGATCTGATTACTTCAGCCTCATCGGTTGCCACCTGCCTTGCAGGAGTCGGTCCCGGATTAGGCTCTGTTGGACCGATGAGCAATTTTTCAGCGCTTCCTGACTTAAGTAAAATAGTCCTTAGTCTTGTAATGATTTTAGGCAGGCTTGAGATAATACCTGTATTTATTTTGTTTTCACGATCATTCTGGAAACTGTAAGCATTATTCCGGAATACAGTATTTCCTTTTTTTGAGGAACCTGATTTGATTAATATGCAGGTTGGCTGACAAAACCTTAATTGTCGGCCATGCTTATAAAAAATCTTTAAATTTGTTATTATAAAAAGCCAGGTAGTATGATGAAGAGACCGCTAAAATTCCTTGTCTTTATGTTTTTGATCATGACTCTCCAATACTGTGCCGGTGACAGGAAGGGCTTTACAATATACACTATAGGCGATTCAACTATGGCTGATAAGGGACCTGAGGTTTTTCCTGAAAAGGGATGGTGCCAGGGGCTGGCCGCTTATTTTGTTCCCGGAGTGAAGGTTAGAAATCATGCTGTGAACGGGAGAAGTACTAAAAGCTTTATTGATGAAGGCCGCTGGCAGACTGTCCTCGATAGTCTGATGCCCGGCGACTATGTCTTTATCCAGTTCGGGCATAATGATGAAAAAGAGTATGATACAACACGATATACAACTCCTTTCGGAAGTTATAAGGACAATCTTGTCAGATTTGTTAATGCGACACGTGCGAAGGGTGCCACACCGGTGCTGTTTACTTCTATTATTCGCCGCAATTTCAACGACGACGGCATTCTTGTACCAACACACGGAGACTATCCAGCAGCTGTCAGAAAGGTAGCAGACAGTATGGATGTAGCTTTCATTGATCATGAAAAGCTGACTGAAGAATGGGTCAGTTCACTAGGTGATGAAGTATCTAGGGAATACTATCTGTGGACCTCTCCTGATGACCGTTACCCTGAAGGCCGCCAGGACAACACTCATCTGTCGTTTAAAGGAGCCGATGCTGTTGCCCGTCTTGCTCTTGGTGAGGCCATTGTGAAGCAGCTTTCTTTTGCAGAAAGTATTATTAAAGAAAAGATATGAAAGGGCTGACCGGCAACTCTTTTCAGGCGACATAAAAAGTCCCTTGCACCTTTGGCAATCAACCTTACCCCATCCCGGGGGGGGAATTTATTCTGGCTTCGCCAGGCTCCCTGCTTTGCTTAATTGGTTCTTTTCTCCCCCGGGCCGGGGCTAACAAAGAAAATCAATGAGGGTCCACGCATGATTCCCTGTACTATATTAAATAATTATAAATGTCTTATTTCTTCAGAAAACTTATCTGAAATGGATTACTTTGCAGGATATCTCAGATAATGATGGAGAAACCCGTAAGCACATCAGTGGGAGGAGCAGGTAACCGTAGCGGGTTGTTCAGTGTTCTGTGGCCCTACAGGCTGATGGTTTTTGTTCTTGTGGTACTGGCCCTGGGAGGAAGCAGCATCAACCTCATCATTCCCGGTATCATAGCCCGGGGCATTGATGCATTTACAGCGGGTAACTTTAATGCCATAAGGATAATAGCCGAATTTGCCGCTGCTGCTGCCGGCATTTTTATCTTTACCTTGCTCCAGGGAGTGCTGCAGACGGTGACAGCTGAAAGAGTGGCACGCGAACTCAGGGAAAAAATAGCCGGGAAACTTTCAAATCAGACCTATACCTTTATTCTTGACTCCAATCCATCAAAACTTCTGACAATAATAACCTCTGATATGGATTCGGTAAAGATGTTCGTGTCACAGGCTTTTGTCAATATAATATCGTCACTGTTCGTAATAGCCGGTGCCGCCATACTGCTGCTTCTTATAAACTGGAAACTTGCCCTTATGGTCCTTCTGATAGTACCCCTGATAGCCGGTGCCTTCTATTTTGTGTTCAGAAAGGTGAGGGTAATTTTCAGAAAGAGCAGGGAGGTCATTGATGCTCTCAACAGGATTATAAATGAGAGTATTCTTGGAGCAGCCCTTATAAGGGTGCTTAATTCGCAGCAACAGGAGAGCCTTAAGTTCTTTGAAAAGAATATGGAATCGCGCGACCTGGGATTGTCTATAGTAAAACTCTTTTCGGTGCTTATCCCTGTCATTATGTTTGTTTCAAACATGGCAGCTGTAGTGATACTTGCCATGGGAGGTCATTATGTGGTAGCCGGAACACTGAGCCTTGGAAATTTTGCCGCATTCAACAGCTATCTGATGATGCTTATCTACCCGGTGATGATGATCGGATTTATGAGTAATATAATTGCCTCGGCCACTGCATCATACGGCAGGATTAAAAAGGTCATGGACGAACCGCCTCCAAAGGAGACCGGGACTATCAGTTCTGATCTCACCGGTCATATTTCGGTCAGGGGTATTAATCTGAGCTATGGCGGAAAGCCGGTCCTTAAAAATCTCTCATTTGAAATCAAGGCAGGAAGTAAATGTGCAATAATCGGTCCAACGGCAGCCGGCAAGAGTCAGCTTCTCTACCTCCTGGCAAATCTCATCTCTCCCGATTCGGGCAGTATTGAGTTTGACGGTATCCCTGCAGCCAGATATTCGGGTGAGGTCTTTCACAAGCAGACGGGGTTTGTGTTTCAGGACAGTGTGATCTTTAACCTTAGTCTCAGGGAGAATATTGCATTCAACGATTCGGTGACGGTTGAGGGGCTTGAAAAGGCAATAGCTACGGCCGGCCTGGATGACTTTATTGACACTCTTCCCGGGAAACTCGATACCATGGTATCGGAAAGAGGTACCAGCCTGTCGGGCGGACAGAAGCAGAGGATAATGCTGGCCAGGGCCCTGGCCCTTAATCCGCGGATCCTCCTCCTCGATGATTTTACGTCGAGGGTTGACAGGAAGACTGAAGACAGGATAATGTGCAACATCATGAATAACTATCCCGGTATGACCTTGCTGTCGGTTACACAGAAAATTGCCCCCGTCAGGCATTTCGATCAGCTCATCCTGCTTATGGAAGGAGAGATTATTGCCACCGGGCGGCATAAGGATTTGCTTGTAAGTTCACCTGAGTACAACCAGATATACGGCTCACAAAGGAGTACGCATCATTATGAAGTATAACCTCAACCAGGAACCCGATGAGGCCGGGAAGAAACTCCCGGTAATAGCATCGCTGAGGAAGCTGATAACCATCATCAGCAGTGAGCGTCGCAATCTTACCGTGGCCTTTGTGGCCATCTTTCTGAATGCCGGATTAAGCCTGCTGGGTCCGTATCTGGTAGGTTACACAATTGATACTTATGTTGTGACGAAGAACCTGAACGGGGTCCTCCTTTTTTCAGGCATCCTTCTGCTCATATATGTCATTGCCTTTGCAGTCAACTATGCCCAGATGAGAATGATGGGAGGGATAGGACAAAGGATGCTTTTCAGCCTCCGTAACTCAGTCTTCAACAAGCTTCAGGAGCTGCCTCTCGATTTCTTTAATCAGAATAAGTCAGGCGACCTGATCTCACGGATCAATAATGATACAGATAAGGTCAACCAGTTTTTTTCTCAGTCGCTGATGCAGTTTATAGGAAGCCTTTTTACCATGACAGGTGCCGGCATCCTTCTTCTAGCCATCAATCTGCCCCTGGGCCTGGCTGCCCTTTCACCTGCCCTCCTGCTCTGGATCTTTACCAGGCTTATTTCTCCCTGGATAAGGAAAAGGAACGATTTAAGCCTGCGAACCCTGGGCGACCTTTCGGCAGAGGTTCAGGAAAGTCTTGCCAACTTCAGGGTGGTGGCTGCCTTTGACCGCCGCGACTATTTCAGACGGCATTTTGCTGAGGTGAACAATGCCAACTATAAACGTTCGGTCGATGCCGGGATAGCTAATAACCTTCTTACCCCGGTCTACACCTTTGCTGCACATATAGGTCAGCTTATAGTACTTACTCTTGGAATATGGCTTATTGTTAAAGGTCATTTCACGATCGGACTGCTTATCAGTTTCCTTGCCTATATAACAAACTTTTATAATCCGCTGAGACAGATGGCTGCCCTGTGGGCCAATTTCCAGCTTGCCCTGGCAGCATGGGACAGGATATCACTTCTTCTATCACTTGAAAACAATCTTAAAGTGATTCCGGAAACCGGCAAAAAAGACGGCAGTCCTTTTATAAGCTTCGGAAATGTATCATTCAGTTATCCCAACGGCAAGGAAGTGCTGCACAATGTAACCCTTAACCTGGAAAAGGGCAGGACCTATGCTTTTGTCGGACCCACGGGAGGGGGAAAGACAACCACTGCATCTCTTATTGCAAGGCTGTACGACTCATCCAGAGGCCCGATACTTCTTGAGGGCAGGGACATCAGATCATATTCTCCTGCTGAAAGAGCTTCGCTTATAGGCTTTATTCTTCAGGAGCCCCTTCTTTTTACAGGCACGGTAAGAGAAAATATCTTATATGGAAACCCCGGATATGCAGGTCTTTCAAACGAACAACTCACAAGGGTCATTGAAGAAGAAAACCTTCAGGATCTTCTCAAGAGGTTTGACAGGGGACTGGATACGCCGGTCCAGATGAACGGCGACGGAATAAGCCTGGGACAGAAGCAGCTTATTGCCTTTATCCGGGCCATCCTGCGTAAACCCTCATTGCTTATTCTCGATGAAGCATCAGCCAATATAGATACTGTTACCGAACAACAGCTCGAAACAATACTTACCAATCTTCCTTCGTCAACCACAAAGGTCATCATTGCTCATCGTCTTAACACAATAGAAAATGCCGATGAGATCTTTTTCGTAAACGAGGGTAAGATCATTGCAGCTGGTTCCTTCAGGGAAGCCCTCGACATGCTGATGCAGGGGAAAGTAGCCAGCTGAAGGGAATTCTTCTTAAATTTGGCTCTTGAACCTGTGTAGATTTTTTGCGAATAACTTAACTATCCGGTAAATATGATTCATTATTTTAATCAGGAGATAAGCGAATTAGTAAATTCACTGAATGTTGATGAAAAAAACGGCCTTACAACAGATGAGGCAGTCATCCGAATAGGCAAGTACGGTCATAATCAGCTTGAGTCGAAAAACAAAAAATCTTTTCTCCGGATATTCCTGGAGCAGTTTAAGAGCTTTATGATCATAATTCTTCTGGTAGCTGCTGCCGTTTCGGGAGTGGTCGGAGTGATGGAAGGCGAGGGTTTGCTTGATACTTATGTTATTATGGGTATTCTGGTACTGAATGCCTTTGTGGGAGCTTATCAGGAAAAGAAAGCGGAAGCTTCGCTTGAAGCCCTTAAGACTCTCACCACTCCACTGACCAGGGTATTGCGCGACGGGGATGTTAAGGAGATTCCCTCGGTGGATCTTGTCCCGGGCGATATAGTGATACTTGAGACAGGAGCTTTCATCCCGGCTGACCTTCGTCTGTCGGAGGCCATCAACCTTAAGATCCAGGAATCGTCGCTTACAGGAGAGTCTGTACCTGTTGATAAACAGACTGATGCTCTTCATGGTCAGGAGATACCACTTGGCGACCGCAGCAATATGGCTTTCTCGAGCGGGATGGTAACATACGGGCGCGGCCGTGGCATTGTGGTGGCCACAGGAATGAAGACCGAGGTGGGTAAAATAGCCGGGATGCTGCAGGAGACCATGGATACACAGACACCCATGAGCAGGCGTCTTGAACAATTGGGGAAAGTCCTTGGAATAGCCGCCCTTATAATCTGCGGGGTGATCTTTCTTGTCGGAATCCTGTACGGAAACAAAGTCCTTGACATGTTCATGACAGCTGTCACCCTTGCCGTGGCTGCAATACCTGAGGGCCTGCCCGCCGTGTCGACAGTCGTTCTTGCAATCGGAGTGCAGAGGATGGTTAAGAAAAATGCCATTATACGTACACTTCCGTCAGTCGAGACTCTGGGAAGTGCAACAGTAATATGTTCCGACAAGACCGGTACTCTTACCCAGAATAAGATGACTGTGGTTGAAGCATTCGTTAATCATAAGAGAGATACAATAAACAGAGCTGCCCCTGCGACGGTTCTTAATGATGAAGAAAACAGGCTTCTCACCATCTCTGTGCTTTGCACCGACGCCAGATCACGGACGGGCAACGAAGGTAAATTCGAGTTCACAGGCGATCCTACCGAGACTGCACTTCTTGACTTCGGAATCCTGTATAATCTGTTCAAGGACAAGGCTGAAGAGGAATTTCCAAGGGTAGACGAGATCCCTTTCGACTCGGAGAGAAAGCGTATGACAACAGTAAACAGGATGTCTGAAACCCTGTACCGCGTTAATGTAAAAGGAGGACTCGACGAGGTTTTAAGCGTATGCGATAAGATAATAATAGAGGGCAGTGTCAGACCGATAAGTGCCGACGACATAAACCTGATAAGGAACACAAACGAAGAGATGGCGAAATCGGCACTGCGTGTTCTTGCCATGGCTTACAGGGATCTGAATGAAGCGCCTGATAAGGCTGCAGTCAATGATCTTGAGAAAGGCCTGATCTTTATTGGAATGCTTGGTATGATAGATCCGGCACGGCCCGAGGTAATAGATGCGGTGGCTCGCTGTAATACAGCCGGCATACGCCCTGTTATGATAACCGGCGACCATAAAACAACCGCCATGGCGATTGCCAGGGAGATAGGCATTTTTAAGGACGGTGATATTGCCCTTACAGGAGAAGAACTCCAGAAGATAGATGAGGAAGAATTTACCCGGAACGTCTCAAACTATACAGTCTATGCCAGGGTAGCCCCTGAACACAAAGTGAGGATTGTCAAAGCCTGGCAGAAGCATAATGAGGTAGTTGCCATGACGGGTGACGGGGTAAATGATGCTCCGGCATTACGGCAGGCTGATATAGGGGCGGCAATGGGAATTGTAGGTACCGATGTTGCCAAGGGAGCTGCTGATATGGTACTTACCGATGACAACTTCGCCACAATAGTGTCGGCTGTCGAAGAGGGGAGGAGGATCTATGATAATATACTTAAGGTGATCCAGTTCCTTCTCTCAACCAATATAGGGGAGATCTTCCTGCTCCTCGTGACTGCGGTGTTCAATATGGGAATACCACTTCTTCCTATTCATATTCTCTGGGTTAACCTTGTTACTGACAGTCTTCCTGCTCTTGCGCTCAGTATCGATCCGGCTGAAAATGATATAATGAAAAGGAAACCTGTTAATTCAAAAAAGGGCTTTATGACAAAAGGAATGATCTGGAGGATCATGTACCAGGGAATAATGATAGGATCAATTCCATTGGGGGCCTTTATTATTGGATTAAGGGAAGGTGGCCTTGTACTGGGCCAGACGATGGCATTTGCATCACTTATCTTTGCCCAGCTCGTTCATGTAAGGAACCTTCATTCAAAAAGCAGGTCCTCACTTGCAATAAGCCCTTTTAAAAACATCCCGCTTATTGGGGCTATCATGGTTTCGGCAGGACTTGCCCTTATTGTGTTACTTGTACCTCAGGTAAGGGAAGCCTTCAGCCTTACAGAGATGAGTGGCAGGAACTGGCTTTTTGTGGGTCTGATATCACTTATACCCATACTGGTGGTCGACATCTTCAAGCTGTTGAGGATTAATACCACAAAGGAAGAAAAGAACCTTCAGGATTCATAGTAACAGATGTCGCATGCATTTTAAGTAAGAAGAACAGGGTTTCAGCCGTTATTTTCGGATATCCTGTAGCTTTCTGATGTGTTATGGAATATAAGTGAAGGGAAAGTCTCCTTCATCACTTTTACCATCCATTCACTGTCAGCAAAAAACACCGGGTCGTTGTCCTTGTCATAGGCAATGAGGGATGATTTCCGGTTAAAGAATTCGGCTTCCTCCTTAGGATCACCAAAGGTGAACCATAAGGCTTTTACATACGGCTGTGGCCGAAGGTCACATCGGGCTCCATATTCATTTTCGAGTCTGAATTTTATTACATCAAACTGAAGCTCCCCCACGGTGCCGATAAACCTCCTGTTGCCGGGCTGCTGGGTAAAGAGCTGGGCAAGACCTTCATCAGTAAGCTGTCTGACTCCCTTGTCGAGCTGCTTGCTTTTTGAGGGATCGAGATTGATAACCTCCCTCAGGAGTTCGGGTGAGAAATTGGGTACGCCCTTGAAATGGAGGTTTTCTCCTTCAGTCAGGGTATCTCCTATCTTCATGTTACCTGTATCATAGATACCTATCACATCGCCCGGGAACGCCTCGTCGATGGTGTTTTTTGCATTGGCCATGAAAGAAGCAGAGGAAGAAAACCTCATCTTCCTGCCAAGGCGGGTATGATGGTAAAGTTTGTTCCTTTCAAACCTGCCGGAACATACTCTTATAAAAGCGATCCTGTTCCTGTGGTTGGGATCCAGGTTGGCATGTATCTTGAAAATGTAACCTGTGAAAAAGGGTTCTTCAGGACTGACTATCCGTTCATGGGCCACTGAATACGACGGGGGAGGAGCAATCTCCAGAAAGGTTGAAAGTATCTCCAGGACACCTATGTTGTTAAGGGCACTTCCGAAAAAAACCGGAGCCAGTAGTCCTTCAAGATACAGGTTCTCCTGAAAGGGTTCAAAAACATCTGAAGCCAGATCCGTCTCTTCATGCAGCTGCCTTATAATGTCTTCCCCGGCAAATTCCACGAGCCTGGGATCGTAAAGATCGCCTGTCTCCAGAAGCATGTCTGACATACTGCTTTTCTCAGGCGTATAAAGCTGGATATTCTTCCTGAAGATGTTGTAAACACCCTTGAAGTCATTCCCCCTGCCAATGGGCCAGGTAAAAGGTGAAGCGGCTATTTTAAGCTCCTGTTCAAGTTCTTCTATAAGGTCGAACAGTTCCCTGCCTTCCCTGTCCATCTTGTTTATGAAGATCATTACCGGAGTAGCCCTCATGCGGCATACTTCCATGAGCCTTCTTGTCTGTTCTTCCACTCCCTTGGCACTGTCGACAACCAGTATGACACTGTCGACAGCCGTAAGAGTACGGTATGTGTCTTCAGCAAAATCCTTGTGCCCGGGGGTGTCGAGTATGTTTATCTTGAATCCTTCATAGTCAAAACTCATCACCGAGGTGGCAACTGAGATCCCCCTTTGTTTCTCTATCTCGAGAAAATCGGAGGTGGCTGTCTTCCTGATCTTGTTATTCTTTACTGCCCCGGCAACATGAATGGCACCTCCGAAAAGCAGCAGCTTCTCGGTAAGAGTGGTCTTTCCGGCATCAGGATGTGAAATGATGGCAAAGGTCCTTCTTTTTTCTATTTCGTTGATTATACCCACAGAGCTTAATTATGTGAATGCCGGTAAGGCACTCCTGTTAATGGATTATAAATACCGGAGTCTTTATAACAATACATTTAATAGTAATTCATTTGGGGTAAGGGCATGCCCTCTTCATGGCCTTCGCTTATTGCGGTCAGGTGAACCGGCAGATCTGTTTCGGCCCTTCTGAAACCTCTTCTTTCTGAAACCCGGACCCCGGGAAATTGTCCGGTCAGATTCCTGAGGATTCTCTTTATATCCCGACTTTATGGATTCGGGCAGCTCCATCCGGTTGATCCTGTAGCCAATCAGCTTCTCTATCTGCTGTATCCTGGACATGTCGTGGCTGTTAATAAGAGTAACTGCCATACCTGTCTTTTCAGCACGGGCAGTACGTCCGACGCGGTGAACATAATCCTCGGCATCGGAAGGGGCATCAAAATTGATTACCATGCTTATATCCATGATGTCGATTCCCCGGCTGAGAACATCGGTCGCCACGAGTACCCTGCTTTTTTTTGAACTGAAGCGGGCCAGTATCTCCTCCCTGTCCTTTTGTTCGAGATCAGATGAGATGCCTTCGACAAGGTAATTATCAGAACGGAGGCCACGGACTATCTCACTTACTTTTTTCTTTGTTGAACTGAAAACAAGAATACTCCTGTAATCGGGATTGTCAGCAACGATATGTTTGATAAGCGGCAGCTTCTGGTTGTCGCCCAGCAGGCAAACCGACTGGGAAACACCTTCGGCAGGCTTTGATATCTCAAGAGCTATGCTGGATGGATTGTTCATTATCCTCTTTGACAGGTCCCTGATCCTTGAAGGCATTGTGGCACTGAACATGAGAGTCTGACGCTTCTCAGGCAGATAGGAAATAATGTGCATGATGTCGTCGAGGAACCCGATGTCGAGCATCCGGTCGGCCTCGTCAAGGACAAGAACCTCGATCCGGTCGAATTTCACATATCCCTGATTAAGGTGAGAAATAAGCCGGCCCGGAGTGGCAACAATGATATCGGCACCTGTTGTCAGGGCGCTTTTTTCCTGATCCCAGGTGCTCCCGTCACCTCCTCCGTAAACGGCAAGAGAGGTAATGTCAAGTGTATATGCCAGTCCGAGAATCTGTCTGTCAATCTGTATAGCCAGTTCCCTCGTGGGTACAAGTATAAGGGTGTGTATGTGAGCAGGTCGTTTCCTGAAGATGTCGTTCAGTACGGGAAGCAGAAATGCTGCAGTCTTCCCCGTTCCGGTCTGGGCACAGGCAATAAGATCCTTTCCCGACATAATGACGGGAATCGCCTGTCCCTGCACCGGAGTGGTTTCCCTGAAACCCATATAATCTACTGACTCCATTAACTCCGGAATCAGACCCAGTTCATCAAATAACATTTTTGTCTGATTTTTTCATTTACTTAAGAAGCCGCAAAGATAAATAAAAAAAATATAACAATATTTGAAACGGCTATTTGTCAGTCACCTGTTTGCCGTAAAGCTTATTGTGAAGCAGTAGCTTCTGATACACTGAAGGCAAAACGAAGGGGTAAATTTATGTATTATTGAAATCCTAAAAAAGGCAGCACCATGACAGAACAGATCAGGCAGATTGCAGAAAGGATAAGGGAGATCCGTGAGATATCCGGCATTTCGGCAGAGGCTCTGGCCGCAAGACTGGGGCTTGACAGTGAGCTCTATCTTGAATACGAAAGCGGAGAGTCAGATATCCCCGTTGGTATAATATTCAGGATTGCCGAGTTGTTCAATGTTGAACTTTCCGTCCTGCTGGGAGGTAATAATCCCAGGCTTCATGTTTACGGGATAGTCAGAAACGGCAAGGGACTCAGACTCGAAAGAAGGCAGCAGTACAGGTATGAAAGCCTAGCCTTTAACTTCATACACAAGAAAGCTGAACCGTTTATGGTTACTATCGATCCACGGCCTGAAGGAGAGACTCTGGAATTCAATTCTCATCCGGGACAGGAATTCAACTATGTACTGCAGGGATCGATGATGACTATAATTGACGGACATGAGATTATTCTTAATGAAGGTGATTCAATTTATTTTGATTCAGGCTTCAACCATGCAATGAGGGCTCTTAATAATGAACAGGTGAGATTCCTGGCAATAGTATTATAAGATAAAAGCTTTAAATAATGATTCTTGAAAAATATCTGAAACAGACTACATTCAATTCCTACGAAGAGTTTAAAGAAAATTTCGAAATACAAATCCCGGATAGTTTCAATTTCGCCTACGACGTGGTTGATGAGATTGCACAGGAAACTCCTGACCGGATTGCCATGGTATGGTGCGATGACAGAGGTAATGAGGCAACCTTCACCTTTGGCCAGATGAAGTACTACAGCGAAAAGGCTGCTAATTTCTTCTGGTCGGCAGGTATCAGAAAAGGCGATCCGGTGATGCTAATCCTGAAGAGACACTACACATTCTGGTTCTGCTCCCTTGCACTTAACAGGATTGGCGCAGTAACCATTCCGGCAACACATCTGCTTTCAGCAAAAGATATAGTCTACAGGAATAATGCGGCTGATATAAAAATGATTGTCTGCGTGCCCGAGCCTCAGATAATTGAGCATGTCGAAGAATCCATGAAGCTCTCCCCATCGCTCAAGGCTAAAGTACTCATAGGTGAGGAAAGGGAAGGCTGGCTCGACTTCCTGAAAGGCATGGAGGAAAGCCCGGCTGAGTTTGCCAGACCGGAGGGGGACGAAGCTACAGTGAACAATGATATAATGCTTCTTTATTTTACCTCAGGTACAACAGGAATGCCAAAAATGGTAAGTCACGACTATACTTATCCCCTTGGACATATTGTTACTGCCCGCTACTGGCAGAATGTTATAGATGGTGGCCTTCATTTTACAATAGCTGATACTGGCTGGGCCAAATCAGCCTGGGGTAAGATCTACGGTCAGTGGCTCTCGGGAAGTGCAGTGATGACCTATGACTATGACAAGTTTGTTCCAAAGAATATCCTTGAGGTGATTGAGAAGTGCAAAGTCACCACCTTCTGTGCTCCTCCTACCATATACAGGTTCCTTATAAAGGAAGACCTTGCACTTTATGACCTGAGCAGCCTCAGGCATTGTGTTGTAGCCGGAGAACCCCTTAATCCGGAAGTTTTTAAACATTTCCATGAGAAGACAGGACTGAAACTTATGGAAGGGTACGGACAGACAGAATGTACGGTTGCAATGGCAACCTACCCCTGGCTTGAACCCAAACCGGGTTCCATGGGGAAGCCCTCCCCGGGTTATGACATAGCTATAGTCGATGATGAAGACAATCCCTGCGAGATAGGTATTGAAGGTGAGATAGTCATACGGACGGGAAGGAGAAAACCTGTTGGTATGTTTAAAGGTTATCACCGCGATGCATCGATGACTGAAAGGGTATGGTCGGGTGATGTATACAGGACAGGAGATATGGCCTGGTGTGACGAAGACGGGTATTACTGGTTTGTCGGCAGGGCCGATGATATTATAAAAAGCTCAGGTTACAGGATCGGTCCTTTTGAGGTAGAAAGCGCCCTGATAGAACATCCTGCTGTACTTGAATGTGCCGTCACTGCGGTTCCTGACCCTGACAGGGGGCAGATAGTAAAAGCTACCGTTGTACTGTCAAAGAACTATTACCCCGGCGAGGAACTGGCAAAAGACCTGCAGGAGCATGTCAAGCGGGTGACGGCACCCTATAAATATCCCAGGATAGTTGAATTTGTTACAGAACTTCCCAAAACAATAAGCGGCAAGATAAGAAGGGTCCAGATCAGGGAAAATGAGTCGTGAAATTCGGGTTTTTCAAGCATAATCACTGTTCCGGCCCTTCCGATATGTTTTCTTATTCGTCCGCCGTATTCCCGGACTTCCGAGTTTTTTTAAACAGCTCCATCCTGCCCGATAATTTCATAATTACTGCAAGCAGAACAAATAGCCCTGCGTTGCCTGCCAGATAAGCGTATTCATCAAGGGTAAGGAGAACAAAGATAAAAGAGTAGAGGATAGTCAGCATCATAAATACTGTTAGGGCAGGCTTTTTATCCCTGAACAGAGTGAAGGTGAAAATCGAAATAAGCAATACCGTGGACAGAGCAGAGATCAGATAGGCTGTATTAAATCCTGTCTGTTCACTGAGCGAGTTAAGAAGTGAAAAGAACAACACAAGTCCCATTGATACAAGCAAATAATGGAATATATGAATTGTCTCTTTTCTTGTTACCTCAAGAAAAATAAGAACAAAAAAGGTGAGGGCTATAAAGAGTATCCCGTACTTTGAACTTCTCCATGACTTCTGGTAGTGGTCGACAGGCTGAAACAGATCAACGCCAAAAGAACTGCCCAGAGGGTCGAACGAACTTCCTGTCCAGCTTTGCGGGTAATTCCTGTTAAGATAAGTAACTTCCCATTCGGCTGTAAACCCCGATTCATCAATAGTCCTTTCACCTGGAAGGAAACCTCCGCTGAAGCGTGGTGAGTCCCAGTCTGAGCTAAGAACTACATTTGTATTTTTCCCAAGCGGTGTAAACAATAAGCCCTCCGAACCCGACAGGTTTAAATCCATCTCAAAGGGAATGGTGTCTCCCTCGGTTATCCCCTTCCCGGGAAATGATATGCCGGAGCTGAATATATCGTTGTCCCTCACTCCTGGCTCGGCTTCAGGTTCATAATCTCCTGTTTTTATACTTATGGTGCCTTTCAGGCCCCTGTTGTCAGTTATTCCTGCAGTAAAGTAGGCTTCATTCCAGAGGATCTCATATTTCTTAAGCAATCCGGCTTCGGGAACGGCAATGTCACCCCTGATGCTTAGCTTCGAATCATATACAACTGATTTGTATATTCCCTTATATCTGATCTCAGGATCAATATTTCCACTGACAGTGAGATTCTCAGGAAGAATATGCCATATTCCGCTTTCGTGGCCGGCATCTTTTTCCACACCCTGACTCCTGAAGGGAATATTAAGCACCGGTCCTGAAAAACACTGTTTTCCTCCCCACTGTAGTGATATATCCTTCATTACCTTCTCTGCATTAGCTTCCCTTTCCTTTATCATCTCCTTTATCATCTCAAGAGGGACCAGCAGTACAAGTCCAAGGATGCCCAGCAGTGCCAGTTTTACCGTAAGCGACTGATGCCATCTGTCTGTGTTGTTGATTTCTATTTTCATGACTAAAGATTTTTGTGTATGTAAAAGTACTTTGAATAACAAAGTGAATAAATAAAAAAAATTATATATCCTTTATAAGGTTTTCAAGAGCCCTCAGATGAAGGTTGAATTCTGCAATTCCTTTTTCTGTGGCCGAATAGCTTGTATTTGGTTTGCGTCCGATAAAGCTTTTGTTAACTTCTATCATCCCCTTTTCCTCGAGAGCCCTGAGGTGACTTGCCAGATTTCCGTCGGTAACATCAAGGGTTTCCTTAAGACTGTTGAAATCATAAGATTCGTTTGCCATAAGCACCGACATGATACCCAGCCGTATGCGGCTTTCAAATATCTTGTTTATGTTGGATAGGAGATCCTTCATGATTCATATTTTCTGTACAGGGCTATCCCGTATAAAATATGAAGTAATCCGAACCCGAAAATCCAGAAAAACAGGTCACCTCCAGAAAAGAAGGCAGCTGCAAGTCCAGTCAGTACTTCAAGTATCCCCAGGTAAACGATCTCACTGAAGGTGAATTTACCGGCATTTACAAGTGCCAGTCCGTAAAAGATAAGTAAAGAAGGAATAATAAGTGCGAAATTGTTTTGAAGTATAAGAATCACTGCAAAAATACCTCCGGTGGCAAGGGGTATGAGAAGGTTTATAAGAAGTCTTTTTGAAACCGGGGTCCAGAAAAGCTTGCCTGTCCTTGCAGCTTTTCTTACGGCCAGGAAAAGAGCGAACAGCACTGATATGACAAGCACCAGTGCCGCACATGCCACAAGCCAACATATTACAGACCCCGGGGCATTGCCCGAAAGGCTTCCCGTGCTTTCATCATACCCGAAGGCGGAGCCTTTCAGGATGAGAAAATATGCTGCAAGTCCTCCGGCTGTGGCTGTCAATCCGGCCAGTACCCCTGACAAGCCGCTGAGCGACAGGAATCTGGAAGACTCTTCCATTATTTTCCGGATCGCCTTTAAGTCCTCAATTGATGTGTTTCCGCTTTTCATAATTAAAAAGTGCTTTGAATTACAAAGTAAAATATAATTACCGGATGATGCAAGTTTTTTTAAGATTATTATTCCTGATATTCCTGAGTAATCCGGCTTTCAACGGCAGAACTGATTATTTAAAGACAGGATCAGCTGAATTGTGACAGGCGAAGCGTGTGATTACTGATTTTAGATATATTTGCATTTAATCCGTGCAGGTATTCAGTCAGGCTTTGGAATAAAATGAAAATGACTGGCAGGATATCAGATGCAGGTAGCGGATCTTTCAGTTAACCAACTAAACCAAACATTATGAAAACGAAAGTGTTTATTCTGGGTGTTTTGTTAATGCTTTCATCAGCTTCTTTTTCACAGACTGAGAAGGGAACATTTCTTGTTTCGGGAAGAACCAGCCTGGAATTTGCAAGGAGTGTGACCAATTTTTCGTATGACGGGCAATCAATTCCTCAGGCGAATTCAGATATCAATTCTTTCAGGCTGTTTTCCGACCTTGGATACTTTGTTGCAAATAATTTTGTTGCCGGTGTTTCAGTGAATTATTCCCTCAGCACAAGCTTCCCTTCTTCAGGAGAGAAGGTTAAGGCAGGTGAGTTCATCATTATGCCCACACTGATATATTATATTCCTCTTGAGTCTTCTCTTCGGCCTTTTATTCAGGTTGGAGGTGGTTATGCCAATGCTACTGAGGAAGCAGGAGGAGATAAGCAGAATTTTTCTGGTGTTGGTTATGGAGCCGGCGCCGGCCTGGCCTGGTTTGTCAGTGAAAAACTTTCCATTGACCTGGGGATACAATGGGCCGGGACAAAGTTGAAATATTCGGAGGATAGCGATGTGAAATTGTCGGGCGACTCCCTTGGAGCCGCAATAGGATTCTCTCTGTACCTTTAATCTGACCGGCGGTGCCGGACTTTATGATTAGACCTGCAGGAGAAAAAAAGTGGCCTGACAGGTAACAATAAAATAAAATGTCAGTATGGCCTGTATGACAAAACCAAATGACTGTCGGGCCTGGAAGAACCATTTCCTGGTTCCTCTGCTTATAATGGCAGTCATTCAGTTACTTATGTCGTCGTGTTCCGGCAGGCTTTACCGTGATATTCAGGCAGGGACTACTGTAAACAGGGTCGAGGCCGGCGATCTTCGCAGTTTCATGAATTCGGATGTTGAAAAAGAATTGGATACCCGTAAGGCAAATCCTGATATGATTATTCAGACTGCGCGGCGCTATCTCGGGGTTCCACACTGTATGGGAGGAACAACTGAAAAGTGTATGGACTGTTCGGGTCTTCTGTACAGGGTCTTTTTAATACATGGAATAAAGCTGCCTCATAACTCTGAGGAGCAGGCAAGGTATGGTAAGATAATAGCTGATGAAGGAAAGCTTAAAACCGGAGATCTGGTCTTTTTTACCAGGACATACAATACAAAACAATTCGTAACACATTCAGGCATCTATACAGGTAGCGGAAAGTTTATTCATACGTCATCATCCGGAGGTGTTGTCGTAACATCGATAAATGATCCATGGTGGAGGGAGAGATATCTCTTTGGGACAAGGGTTTTTGACTGATTTTTATACTGCTGTGTTTCCTTCGTTCAACGGTGTATGCCAGTGGTTTCAGCCTGTGGCTGACGCGGCTATTATCAAAATGACTGAAAATTAAAAGTAATTGACAAGTAAGAGATATGCCGGCCTGCTAAAAGTGTTTTTTTTTGTAACTGAGACGGAGTATCAGTTTACTCCAGTAAAGTTATTTCCGTTTCCGGAAAAACTATTTTAGTAAGGATAATCAGTAGGAAGAAATTAAACCTTAACAAATGTACATTATGAAAAAAGTAATTCTATTTCTGACCGCAATAATGATTTGTGGTATTACATCGGCTCAGTTTGCCGGTGTTATGGGTGGTCAGAGGGAGGAGCCTCTGCCAGAGGGCTTCAAGCCTTCCTCGACCAATATTTTCATTTCCCAGTATCCGGCTGTCAATGCACAGACCCGTCAGGCCATGTTCAAGGTTACGGCTCCTGATGCAAAACTGGTTCAGCTTCAGCTGGGTGGTAATCACGACATGAAGAAGGACGACAAGGGTGTATGGTGGTACACTACCGAACCTCTGGTTGTGGGATTTCATTACTATGCCATTGTTATTGACGGCGTTGCTGTTATGGACAGGGGAAGTGAAGCGTTTTTCGGAAGCAACTGGGAATCATCAGGAATAGAGATCCCCGAGGGTCCCGAAGGTGATTACTACAGGTTCAATAAGAACATCCCTCACGGCCAGGTGCGTTCCATTCATTACTGGTCTGAAATCAACGGGCTCGAGCGTCATATCAACGTGTATGTACCTGCTGAATATGAAAGTAATCCTTCAAAGAAATACCCGGTTCTTTATCTTGTCCACGGCTGGGGTGAAGATGAAAACGGATGGTCGGTCCAGGGACATATGGGAAACATAATGGATGGGCTTATAGCCTCAGGGAAAGCTGTTCCCATGATTGTTGTCATGCCCAGCGGGGATATCAAAACCAACTCTGATGTAAGAACTGCTTCAGGCAGCATTACAGATATATACGTTAAAGATCTTATTCCTTATATAGACAAGACCTTCCGTACATATACCGACAGGGATCACCGTGCCATGGCTGGTCTTTCGAGGGGTGGTATGCAGACCACTTCAACGGTTTTCGCCAATATTGACAAGTTTGCCTGGATGGGTACCTTCAGCGGCTTCTTTGCCCGTGGCGATGACTTTATCAATACAGGATTCAACGGTATCTTCAAAGACCCTGCAGCATTTGACAAACAGTTCAGGCTGCTCTTTATAAGTACAGGCACCGAGGAGAACAATCCGAAGCCTGTTGTAGAGTCTTTGATAAATCATGGCGTTAAAAACATTGTGTTCCACGAATCACAGGGAACTGCTCATGAATGGCTTACATGGCGCAGGGCTCTCAATGAGTTTGCTCCGAGATTATTTAAGTAGGATTGATTTTTTATAGCAGGGGGGATAATCCTGAACCATGTGGAAAACCATAGTCAGGGTTCCGTAGTAAGGGAAAGGCTCCCCTGCAATTTTTTCAAGAATAAATATTAATTAAATTATGAAGAAAGTATTAAGTGTTTTTTTAAGCGTGTTTTTAGTTACTGCACTGATAATGGTCAGTTCGGAAACTGCTACCGGTCAGACTGCCAAACCGGCTGCTAAAAAAATTGTTCCCGGAGTACAGGCTCCTCCTGCCAATCCAGGACAGAATAACTTCGGTGGGATGCGTCCACCTGCAGGCTCAGCTCAACCAAGGCCTCCCATGGCCCGTCCTCCAATGGCTGAACCAAAGATTACTACGGTTTCACTTGATGATATTTCAATGAGTGACCCTTTTATCTATGTTGAGAAATCGACGAATACCTATTATCTCACAGGTACCGGCGGACGTCTTTATAAAAGCAATGACCTTAAGATGTGGACAGGACCGTATTCCATTATCAACCTGGAGGGAACATGGATGGATGGTAATTTTGTTGCTGCCGCAGAGATTCACAAGATAGGTAATAAGTATTACCTGGCAGGCACCTGGAGTGATCACAGCACAATTATCCAGTATGTACCCCGCCGTTATAATGTGCCGCGTAACCAGACCCAGCTTCTGGTTGCCGATACGCCCGAGGGTCCGTATTACCCCCTTGTCAAGGAGAAAGAGTTTTGCCTCGGTCCTGAAGACTGGGATATCATCGATGGAACACTTTATGAGGAGAACGATACTACCTATATGGTAATAGTTCATGAATGGACCCAGCTGATCGACGGGACAATGGATTACATGCCTCTTTCAAAGGACCTTACACACAGGACGGCTGATCCGATCACTATGTTCCGTGCAAGTGAAGCAGCCTGGTCAAAGGAAATGAACGGTATTGGAGAAGCTACTTTTGGTCTTAAAATGCCGGGTTGGGTAACTGATGGTCCTCAGATGTTCAGGACAAAAACAGGAAGACTTGGAATGTTATGGTCGAGCTGGGGTGACAGAAGATATGCTCAGGGGATTGCCTGGTCGGAGTCAGGTACTATCCACGGTCCGTGGATCCAGGAACCAGAATCGTTCAAAGGCGATAACTCGGGTCATGGAATGCTGTTCACCACCCTTGAGGGCAAACTGCTGTTTATCATTCACCATGCCGAAGGCAACGGCCCCAGGAAACCAGAGCTTTATGAAATAGACAACTCGGGTGATAAACTTATTCTGGGAGCCAGATATAATCCCTGATTCTTTAAATAGTTTATTTGATGTCGCGACCCCGAAGGTTTATCTTCATTTTCCAGGGGTCGGTATTTAGCAGCAAAGATCCCTGACCTCAATGGTCAGGGATCTTTTAATTTTTACCTGAAACCGGAATTGCGCTTTCGGGCTGACCGTCGGGCTGCTGCTGTCAGTTTTTGGAGTTAATGCTACTTTCTTTCAGGCCCGGCAAGAGGCGGTATTGCTAAATATCAAGTATAATGCCTACCGGGCAATGGTCTGATCCGGTTATTTCTTCATGAATAAAGGAGTCTTTCACCTTAGGGAGGAAGTAACTGCTTACAAGGAAATAATCGATTCTCCAGCCTATGTTTCTCGATCTTGCGCCTGCCCTGAAGCTCCACCAGGTGTATCTTCCGGCCATTTCAGGATAAAAATGGCGGAAAGTATCAGCCAGACCGCCACCGGTCAGCCTGTCCATACCGTCTATTTCTTCCTGCATATACCCTGCTGCCTTGTTGTAGTTCTCTTTAGGCCTGGCCAGGTCAATACTCCTGTGTGCCACATTCAGGTCGCCGCAGACGACAACCGGTTTGGTTTTTTCAAGTTCCTTAAGGTATCCGAAAAATGCCTTGTCCCATTCCTGCCTGTAACCCAGTCTCAGGAGCTCACTCCCTGAATTCGGCACATATACATTTACAAGGAAGAACTGTTCAAACTCAAGGCATAAAACCCTGCCCTCAGTGTCATGTTCTGCAATTCCGATGTCGTAAGTCACATTAAGAGGTCTGATCCTTGAAATAACAGCTGTTCCTGAATAACCCGGCCTTATGGCTGAGTTGGAATATATATACAGGCCACTCAGTGGTTCAAGGGTTTCAGCAACCTGACCATCCTGTGCCTTTGTCTCCTGCAGGCATGTTATGTCGGCGTCAAGAAATTCAAGATCGCTGAAGAAAGATTTCTTTGCTATCGCTCTTATGCCGTTGACGTTCCATGAAATGATCTTCATATGCGGTAATAAATTAATCAATATCCTGTAAAGATTCCATATCCGGGATAATTTTCAGGACTATGGTTATGCCCTTCGGGGTACTGCCTGAAGATAATATCTTTGATTCAAAAATGGCAGGAGTATGCCGCTAAAAATTCAAGGAGTCTTAGGTCAGAGTACCCTTGTTGAGGCAAGGGGTTTCGGAGCTTTGACGACCAGGATCCGGGCCCTGGCTTCGGAACTGTTTGACAGGCAGTGGATGATGTCTTTCGGACTCTCAACAAGTCGGTCTGAGCTGACAGTCACTGTCTCGTCACCAACCCTTATATCAACATCTCCTTCGAGGATGTAAAAAAAGACATCCACAGGAGTGATATGGGGTTTCAGTGACTCTCCCGGCTTTAGTGTTATATGCATAACCTGTGCGCTGTCGAGGTCGTACAGCTTCCTTACGTCAACCTTGTGTGGTGTTTCGACAATGCTTTTATCTTTCCAGTCGGTAATTATCATATTTATCTATTTTAAGGAAGGATCCCCCTTCCATAGTCCTTTATTGCCTTTTCGTGCCCCTGAAGCCAGTTCAGTGAATGTACCTGCATGCCTTACATTGGGTGGAACAGTCATTACAGTTGCGTAACCGTTCTTTACCATCTCGGCATTGACGAAGGTACCATCCTCAAGAAATACATACGCCAGTGTGCGTCCATACCTGTCATACCTCGAAACATCGAATTCAAGTCTTACCTTTTTGTTATATAACAACTCTTTGAGGTAAATGGTTGACTCTGCCCCGAAGAAACTTTTTGTCTTTGTTCCGGTATTGCGTGGTTCGGGCGAGTCGATTCCTGTCAGACGTATCTTCAACCCCTTTGAACTGCCGTCATCAATCCAGAATGTATCGCCGTCGACTATTTTCTTAACAGGGAACCATATTCCGTCAGCAGGGCTGACGGCGGTTGATGGAAGGGTTTTTTCAGAAGCCTGTTCTGAGATGGCCGTTACCTTGTCCTGCGAAAATGCAGTAAAAGGCAGAATGGCCAGGAGTATTTGGAGAATATATTTCACCTGTCAGATCAGATAGTGATTATTACAAATAAAGGATCGGCAATTTAAGAAATTATTCCTTTTGCTTTTACTGACAAGCCTGTTAAGAAAAAGAGCTATTCCATCTCCCTGGCAATAGCCATTGCCGCTATTGTCCCGTCGGCCACTGCTGTTGTTATCTGCCTGTATTTTTTGCTTATGACATCTCCTACAGCATAAATGCCTGGTATGCTTGTCTGCATATCTTCATCTGTAATGATGAAGCCCCGGTTATCAAGCTTAAGCTTATCGCTGAAGAGTTCAACGTTGGGTTTCATTCCAATGAATACAAAGACGCCGTCACTTACAAGCTCTGTTTTCTCACCCGTTTTTACATTTTTCGTAAGGGTAATAAGCTTATCTCCTTCTTTTCTGAATTCCCTGGGTTCATTATTGAAAATGAAATTCATCTTAGGATTTTTAAATATCCGTTCCTGGGCCTGCTTATTGGCTGTAAGTTTATCGAACTGGTGAACCAGGGTAATCCTGGATGCAAACTTGCTTATATATTCCGATTCTTCTACTGCAGAGTTACCTCCTCCAATAACGACGACATCCTTGTCGTTAAAATATTTGGCATCGCAGGTTGCGCAATAGGAGATACCCCTGCCTTTAAGTTCTTTTTCGCCTGCAGCACCAGTGAGGTTGGGAGTGGTACCGGTGGCGATAACTATTTTTTTTGCCTTTATTGTCTCGTACTCATCTATAACAACCTCTTTTTTTACAAGGTCGACAGAGGTAACATCCACAGCCACTTTGTATACTGTTCCGCAAAGCTTGGTCTGCTCACTCATGTTGTGCGACAGAAGAAAGCCGGGCTGGGGCTCAATAAATCCGGGATAGTTTGAAACCTGATGGGTTGTTGACACATTTCCTCCCGGCAAAGCAAGGTCAATGAGCACGGTATTTATCTTTGACTGGCATAGATATAATCCGGCAGTAAGTCCTCCCGGTCCGGCTCCCAGAACAATTACATCGAACTCAGATACCGAAGGTTTAATTGTTGACTTTATCGCGCCGGCTCTTTCGGGTGTAAGCATGGAATCGAGATTTTTAATGATCTCACTTCTTTTTATGCCGCCACCCAGTCTTCCCGAAATCTCCTTTCCGTTGTCATAGAAAAGAAGTGTCGGGGATGATTTAACTCCCAGCTTTTCTGCAAGCTCTCTGTTTTCCTGACGGAATATTTTCAGGAATTTTATATCCTTTCCGTATAGTAATGAAAGGTCCTCAAATTTTGAAGCAAGAGCCTCGCACGGAGGACATTCGCTCGAATAAAAATCAAGTACTACTTTTCCACCATCGATAACTTCATTGTCAAATTCCTGAGCAGTGATCTCTTTCATATTACCTGTTGATTTAAATAAACTGAAAATCCAAGTTCCATAAGTTCCTTTACAGGACGGCAATCAGGGGCATTTATGATACCCGTTCTGTTTTTTGCCACCGAGCCGCATCCTCCTCCGCAGGCAAGCTGAACAGGGCAGCTTTTGCATTCGGGAATCGAAGTGACATCGCGTGTTTCCCATTTTTCTATTAATTCGTCCTTTCTGGTGACATCGGGATAAAAAGTCCCCAGCAGCTCATCTCTTTTCCCAACCGTTGCCGTGCACGAATAGATACCTCCTGTATAGTCAAAGGCCCATTCTGTCTTGCAGGCGGGACATGAATCGAAGAGGGGATCGGGAAGAGTTCCGTTTTCGGAAAGGAATTTTGTCAGTGACCATGCGGGCTTGTAAAATTCCTGAATATGAGGATGGATCTTTACAAGCTCAAATATCTTCTCATAAAGTGATAGCCTGTCAAAAAGCTTTTCAGGTGCTGACTGACAATGATGAAGCTCATAATTGCGGCCTATCTGTGTTTTAAAAAGACCGCTGCCTGTCCAGCCACTGTCAATTGCATACCGTGCGAGATTGGGTAAGTCATCAATATTATCCTTGTCGGCTACCATACGAAGGTTAATATTGATTCCGTTTTCGAGGCAGGCATCAATCCCTTTTGCTATTTTCTCAAAGGTTTTTCCTCCGCCTTTTAATGATCTCCTGGTGTCGTGAATTACAGCAGTGCCATCGAGAGTAACCTGGATCTCCCTTATTATGCCTTTTTGCAGGACAGGGATATACTCTTCAAGATAATAACCATTGGTTACAAAACAGAGGGGAAGACCAGCACCGGCAGATTTTTCGACTATATAGGATATCAGCTCTTTCTGTGCCGGATTTCCCAGCATAGGCTCCCCGCCGAATATTGTAATATATTTTCTCCGCGATGCAAACTCCTTATCCACATATATGAAGAAAGTATCAATAATTTCTTTTGTAAGAGCTTGTGAAGTATAGCTGTACTGATCCTGGTAACAATAGCTGCAGGCAAAGTTGCAACTGTAGTTTGTCACGAAAAATATCTGAATTTCTTCATCTTCCCTGTTATCTATGAAATCGAGATATTTACTGCGGTAAAGCTTTTCTTCTTCAGACTCTTCAGACAGATAGCCTTTTTCAGTCAGTTCATCCGTGAAGGCCCTGTCATCAGGATTTCCACCTTCGATGATAAGCTTTAACTTAGTGGCATCTTCCTTATTAAGTATGTCAGCATTACCTGAGAGGACATTAACTATGAAATAGTTCTCAGAATCTCTTATCCTTGAGAAGATGTTGTGTTTTGAATATTTCATTTATCAGTCGTGGCAGCCTGCAACTGTTTTTGAGGTTTTTGCACAACACTGAGCCACTTTGGCTTTACTTTTTGTCTTGTCCGTTTTTTTTCTGATAAAACTTTTCATGATTTCTTTTATTTGATTTTAAGTATTTCATTTATAGCACCAACAAGGGCTTCCCTGGGAAGAGCTCCCATAGTCCCCTGAGGAGGCCCTTCAGCAGGAATGAAAAGCAGTGTCGGCAGACTTGTTATGCCAAGCGTTTGAGCCAGAAGCTGCTCCTTGTCTGTATCCACCTTATAGACATCTATCTTCCCCGAATATTCCTTTGCAATCTCTTCAACAAGAGGAGATAGCTGCCTGCAGGGAGGACACCAGTCGGCATAAAAATCAATGATAGCCGGTCTTTCGCCTTCAAATTTCCATTCCTTATTTATGTCATAATTGAAGATCATTTCCTTGAATGAATCGTTGGAAAGGGTCCTTACAGCGCCTTCTCCGGCAATTTCTGAGACAGCAGTTGCCTCCGGACGCCTGTCGGCTTTGCAATCACTGAATATCAGCGTAAAGCCTGCGATCAATATTAAAAAATATTTACTCATCTTCTGTCAAATAGATATTGATATTTGTAATTATTTAAATAATTTTTTTTCTGCCTGCATGGCTGTGTGCTAAATCAATGCAGGCAACAGCAGATTATTTATTTCTTTTTTCCTGTAATGGTCCAGCTGCTAACCAGTACACTGCCTTTTTCATAGGGGGCAGATTCTTCGAGCACTGTTACTGAATTGAATCCTGCATTTTCGAGCTGACCTGAATATTCATTCCTGGTTACAGCCCCGGCCCAGCATTCGGCCACAGCTTCAGGATCATTCCTGTATTTGTCGGGAACAGGCTCGAGGGAATATATATCACTTACAACAAATCTTCCACCGGGTTTGAGAATACGGTTTACTTCATTCCATACAGATTGTTTATCTGAAGAATGATTGATTGTGCAGTTTGAAATTACCAGATCGACACTTGAATCATCGAGACATAGTTTCTCAAGCGGGCAGTTAAGAAAGCTTACGTTTTTAACACCAAGACGTTCGGCTGTATTTCTTGCTTTCTGAAGCATGCCCTCTGAAATATCTATTCCATATACAAAGCCCTGTGGACCTGCTGACTCAGCCATCCTTAACACATCAGTTCCCCTTCCGCTTCCCAGATCAACTATAGTCTCTCCTTCAGAAACCTCAGAATGGTTTATAGCCCCTCCACATGAGAGGCAACAATCTGTGTCTGCCAGTGTACTGTATCTTTTATTTATTTCAATATTATTCATAGTGAAAATCAGGTTAATATCAGTCCTGTTTTTTCTGCGCCCCTTTACCCGGAGAAGGTGTGATAAGGAAACCCAATAAACCTCCCATTATAATGCTTCCCCATGGTGTGCTTGTTATCGGACAGGTCCCGGAATTACATCCGATAAAGTAATAATAAAGATATCCTGCCACAGCTCCGGTTGCTACTCCCAGGAAAGGTCTCCAGAAATGCCACGACTTAAAAAAATCCATTCCGGATTTTGGTTTTGTTGTTGCAGATAAGTCAGAATCCATTAATCAGTATTTATTTTTTTTGCAAAGATATAAATTTTATGCGATAAATCGCAATAGTATCACTTAAATCATATTATTATCACTCATTTTTTTTATCTTTGTTGTTAATAAGTACTTTATGGAGCCAATTTTCAAAGGAGAACTTTCAGAAAGACAGCTTGAAGAGCTTTTCAGCAGTGATGAAAAATGTCTTCAGTTTCTTGCAGAGATTAAATGGAAGGATGGTTTTGTCTGCCGGAAATGTGGGAATGATAATTACTGTGCCGGAAAAACTCCGTGGTCAAGGAGATGTACGAAGTGTAAATCAGAGGAATCGGCGTCGGCGGGGACTATATTTCACAACTGCAAATTCCCGTTGCATAAAGCATTTTACATTGCCTACAACGTTTGTAAGGGGAAGGAAGACATTTCAACCTATGAATTTGCACGGAGGTTATCGCTGAGGCAGATGACCTGCTGGAACTTCAAAACAAAAATATTCCATGCCCTTCAGGAGATGGATTCTCTTACAGAAAAAGAAAAACAGTCGATACAAAGGATCTTTTCCCAGGAGATCAGGAAATAGCTTTGTTTACTATTTCAAGCGTTTCATCCGAAGCAGCTTTCATCACTTTTGCTATTGAATCGGGCTGGCCGGCTGACATTTTACTTCCGTCAATAACTGCAATGTATGTAAGGCCGTCGTCCTTTACATAAACCGAAATACGGCATGGCATCATAACCGACATTATCCGTTCATGATTGAGTTCAAGCATCTGTCCGGAGTATTGGGGTTTGCAGATCTCAATTACCTTAACCGGTTTTACAGTTTTTCCTGATTTAAGCAGTGAAAGTTGCAGGTCGTGTGTTGCGGGTATGTTCCATGATCTTTCACCAGCTTCTTTTAAAATATTGTCAACGGTCCGGTCAAAGTCGTATCCGCTGGTCAGTTCAATAATAAAATCACCTTTACTCATATCTCATTTCTTTTAACCGGGGTTCTGGTTTATTACACTTCTTAAATTTAACCACTTTATTTTATTTAATAAGAGGATATTGGATATTATTTAAACATCCACCTCCAGCCGGGGGTTTTTCCGGCCAGGTCACTTTTGAGATCATGCCTCCACAAAAAGAAAGGAACAGGAATCTTCTACAATTTCCTGTTCCATGAATCTGCCGGGAAATAACAATGTTTTTGGTATGCCCGGACCTTTGATTTATCAGAACTTTACAACTTCCCAGAATACTTTTTTGGGTTTGGAGTTTTCATCAAACAGCAGGGGATACACTTTCATATCTCTTCTGTCGCGCCAGCTGTGCCTGTCGGTTACGTTCCAGAAGGTGATGCTGTTGACAACATCCTTTTTCTCCCTGAAAACGTTAAAGGCCATTTTGTAAAGATCAATCTGTTTCTGTTCTCTTTCGGGGGTAAAGCCAATTCCGATGGTATCGGTTCTTGAACCATAAATCGACACGTCAAGTTCGGTGACCTGTACTTTAAGACCCAGTGAAGCAAATTTATCAATGCTTGCCCTCAGGTTTTCCTCGGTAGGGTCAGTGATGCTCCAGTGACCCTGCAGTCCCACTGCATGAACCGGTACCCCGGCGTCAATAAGCTTTTTAAGCATTGTATACATGCGGTCCCTTTTGGAAGGGTTTTCTGTATTATAGTCATTATAAACAAGAAGGGCATCGGGATCGGCTTCATGGGCCCACTCGAACACTTTAGCCACATATTCCTCGCCTATTATTTTGTACCATTGAGTCTCCCTGAAGATTCTGGTTGTATCACGATCTTCAATAACTTCATTAAGAACGTCCCATGCATATACTTTTCCCTTGTAACGCGACACTACAGCCGTTATGTGATCCTTAAGCCTTGCCATGGCCACTTCCTTTGAAACCTGGTTCCCTTTATCATCCTTGAACATCCAGTCAGCCGTCTGCGTGTGCCAGCATAGTGTATGTCCTCTTACTTTCATTCCGTTTGCCATGGCAAAATCGACTATCATATCGGCATTTTCCCATGCAAAACTATCTTCAGCAGGATGAATCGGACCGGGTTTCATAACGTTTTCAGCGGTGATGCTGTTGAAATGTTTTTTTATCAGCTCGGCTTCTTCTCCCTGAAGGTTTTGAGGACTTACAGCCACCCCGATATCAAAATAACCCTGGTAAAAGTCCTTAAGTCCTTTTGTGGAATCAATTCCTCCGGCATCTTTAAGGCCTGAACCGCTGCAGTTGGCTAGCAGGACTATCAGGGCAGCCATGGCTGACACTGAAAAAAATCTGATAATGGTTGTCATTGATGTTTTTGTCTTCATAAGTATATGTGTTAGGGGTTAATAGACAAAAGCGGCAAAATCTTATTTCGGTTTAATGATCAGGTAATTCAAAAATAGTTAAAAAACGTTAAAAAAGACGTAATTAATATGGCTAAAAACTTAAAATAAAACACTTTTACAGGAACAGGGATCCGGAACAGCTGATAATAAAGTTGAATTATCCTGTTCCGGACCCAGTGCCATGTCAGTTTATGGTTTATTGCTTTTTACAACCGCAACTGTTTTCCCTTTACGGGTTGAAAGATCATATTCATATACTTTCTCAGGTGCATCCGGGGTTATAGCCGCATGGATCAGCGGGCTTTTTATTCCGGGGACCTTATAAAACATATTGGGATTTTCGCCCTTTGCTTTTTTCAGGCCTTTACCTTTTAAGGGGACGTATGACCTGATACGGCAGTTACCTCCAAGTGATGATTTGATCACAGCTTCACTTATCTCACCGTTTTCCCATTCGATATCGAGTTCAAATCCGCCTCTGGCTTTTAGTCCGCTTACACTGCCTTTCTTCCATATTCCGGGAAGGGCTGGCAGAAGATGGACGGCTCCGTCGTGGCTCTGAAGAAACATCTCTGCTATTCCAGAAGTACAACCGAAATTGCCGTCAATCTGGAACGGAGGGTGGGCGTCAAAAAGGTTGGGATAGGTGCCTCCCCTTTCCCTTCTTCCGGCCTGGATCGATGGACTAAGCTGGTCGGTAATCAGTTTATACGCATGGTCACCGTCGAGAAGCCTTGCCCAGAGGTTCACCTTCCATCCCATGGACCATCCTGTTGATTCATCACCACGTGCCTCGAGTGAGGTCCGGGCTGCCGAGAACAGTTCAGGGTTTCTGTAAGGCGATATCTGGTTTGAAGGATACAGGCCGTACAGGTGTGAAACATGACGGTGTTTGTCCTCGGGGTTATCCAGATCCTGCATCCATTCCTGCAACTGACCCCAGCTACCTGTCTGCATGGGAGGGAGACGGTCAAGAGCCGTCTGAAGACGCGATACAAACTCCGTGTCAGTATCCAGGATACGGGCAGCATTGATTGTCTTGCTTAACAGGTCGAAGACGAGCTGGTTATCCATGGTTGTTCCGGCGCTTATTGAATAAGCCGAACGTACTGACGGAGCATTCTCCGGAGAGTTGGATGGAGAAACGACAAGCCATTTGTTTTCGGGCTCTTCAGTAAGAAAGTCGAGAAAGAATTGCGATGCTTCCTTTACTACCGGATAGATAGTTTTGAGATACTCCCTGTCGCCGCTGAAATCATATTTGTCGAACAGGTGCTGCGAAAGCCATGCTCCTCCCAGAGGCCATTGTCCCCAGAAAGCTCCGTCGACAGGTCCGGTAATCCTCCAAATATCCGTATTATGATGAAGAACCCAGCCGCCGGCTCCGTACATATCGCGGGCGGTCTGACGGCCTGTCTGCGACAGTTCCTGTACCATCTTTATCAGAGGTTCATTCATCTCTGTAAGGTTGGTTATCTCGGAAGGCCAGTAGTTCATCTCAGTGTTTATGTTGACAGTGTATTTGCTGTCCCACGAAGGAGTAAGCTGATGGTTCCATAATCCCTGCAGGTTGGCCGGCTGACCTCCTGGCCTGGAAGACGATATAAGAAGATAGCGGCCAAACTGGAAATAAAGTTCAACAAGCTGGGGATCATCACCCGTGGCAAACTCATTAAGTCTTTGATCAGTAGGTTTCCTTACGGCTTCCGTTGAGCCAAGGTCAAGGCTGACCCGTCTGAAGAAACTGCGGTAATCGGCAATATGATCATTCAGAATGGCCTCATAGTCTTTCTTTGAGGCAGTGTTGAGGTAGGCAAGGGCCCTTTCAGAAGGGTCGGCGCCGATGTCTTCATAACTCCTGAAGCCTGAAGCCATCGAGATGAAGATTGTTACTTCATCTGCTCCCCTGACATCAATTACCGAATCGGTCGCTGCAACCTGTCCGCCCTTGTTTATAAACCTAGCCCGGGCTTCAAAGCGAAGGCCGCCTTTCACTGTTTCAAAATCGCCTGTCGTTCCCGACATTATCAGTTCGTTGGTCCCGGCAGTCGATTTGTCAACCTTTGATGGTCTTTCGAGGCTGGCTGAGAAACTTACTGATCCGTGTTTGTCGGCAGAGATGCGTACTATCACAACCTGGTCCACACCCGAGGCAAAGACGCTAGTTTTGTAAGCAACACCGTTGACGCTGTATCGCGACGACACCACAGCCCTGTCTATATCAAGCTCACGGTAGTAGTCTGAAAAACCGGCGTTGCCCGGGAATTCCAGTTTCAGGTTACCAACGGTCTGATAAGGCATTCCGTGGGATGTTTTGGAGATGAACGCCTGGTTAACCAGATCCTGGGCTTCCTTGTATTTGCCCTCGAAAATAAGCCTCCTGACTTCAGGCAGGGCCTCCCTGGCAGCTGTATTGTCGTTCCTGTTGGGTTGTCCTGCCCATACAGTGTTTTCATTAAGCTGGATGACCTCGTTAACCGGATCCCCGAACACCATGGCTCCCAGGCGTCCGTTGCCTACAGGTAACGCTTCGACCCACTGTATTGCGGGCTTGTCGTACCATAGCTTCAGCAGGTTGTTTTCCTGGGCAGTAAGACCGGTTAAAGACAGGATACTTAATACCAGAACAATCAATTTCTTCATATAAAGCAGTTTAGATATTTATTGCCATCAGCCTATTTAACTTTTCCCTTTATCATGGTAAGGGAGTGGGCCGGGAACGAGTAGGTGGCAGTATTTCCTTTAGCTTTAAGCGCAGGTTTTGAAACCGTTTTTACATTTTCAGCGTCGAAATCATTGACTGTCTTGACATCCTTGCCATTAACCTCAAAAACTTCAAGAGTACCGTCGAAGACACCCGACTGGCAGATGATATCAGTGGTTATTGGCTTATCCAGATGCCTGTTGACAACCGAAAATACCACTTCTCCGTTCTCATAAACGGCTGATACATCGAGATAGGGGACATCGGTTTGTTTTGTCATTACTTCGCCGGGACCGATAAAGAAATCATCGGTATCATAGGTAGGGCAGTCTACAAAGATGTCGAGCGACTTCCCGTACATGTTTTTTGCAAACAATTCGAGCGGGAAATATATAGTCTGGCGGAACATTCCCTTTTCTTCAGCGAAAATGGGAGCAATGACATTTACAAGCTGGGCCATATTGGCCATCTTTACAACATCTGCATTTCTGATGAACACATTAAGGAAACCTCCTATAACAAGAGCATCCTCGAGGTTGTATCTTTCTTCAAGAGCCCTGGTTCCCCTTGTGGTCTCATCAGTTCTTGCCCTGTACCATACGTTATATTCATCCCAGGCTATGTAGATGGGAGGCCTGTCGCCCCTGTCGGCTTTCTGCATGACCTCATTGATCATTCCTCTTGCAATGTCTGTTCTTTGCTCCATCACCAGAGGGGTTGTCAGGAAGTTGTAGTAGTTGCCGTCGGGATTGCCCACATACATATGGAGGGCTATGTAATCGACCACATCCCTGAGGTTGGTAAGGATGGTACGGTTCCAGTGGTCAGGATCAGCAGCGGGTCTGTAGTTTGATGATCCGGCAGCAATAAGTTTGATGTCGGGAGAGGTCAGTCTCATCAGCTTTGCAGCTTCCAGGGCCTTCTTTGAATAGTCTTCAGCATTCAGGTGACCCATCTGCCATTCTCCATCCATCTCATTTCCAAGACTCCAGTATTTTATATCATAGGGCTCAGAAAAACCGTGTTTCTTTCTGAGTTCGGCAAAATACGGCCCCTCTTTCACGTTGCAGTATTCGACCCATCTCTGAGCTTCTTCGATAGTACCAGTACCCATGTTTACCGACATATAGGGTTCACTGCCAACAGCCCTGCAGTATTTTACGAATTCGTTGGTACCGAATTCATTTGTCTCAAGCCTTGCCCAGGCCAGTTCCATCCTTGGCACCCTTTCATTCTTAGGCCCAACACCATCGAGCCAGTGATAGTTTGAGACAAAGTTACCACCTGGATAGCGGATCAGGGAGACATTGAGTCCTTTTACTGCATCCAGCACGTCCTTGCGGAAACCGTCGGCATCCGACAGAGGTGAGCCGGGTTCATAGATTCCACCATATACGCATCTTCCGAGATGTTCAACGAAATTCCCGTAGATGTTTTTATCAACCTCCCCGATGATTCTTTCGGTGTCGAATTTTATCCTGGCATTCTGCCCTGTTACATATCCTGTAAGAGGATAGCTGAGAAAAAGGATAAGTAAAATTGAATAAATGACTTTGCGTTTTTTCATGTTTCTTGAATTTAGGTATTTATAATTATTAATTTTTCAGAATAATTCCTGAAGTGAATTGGTCAGGTAGGTTCTTGCACTGATCCAGTCGTGGGCACCTTTGGCGTAATGGGTTTCCAGGATCAGGCCTTTTCCCAGAAGGAGGGAGACGGTTCCCAGGACTTTCTCGTAGAGATAATCCTTTGACCCTATATGGACGGAGAAGTGTTTGATCTGCTCCTTAAGTTCTTCCGGGTCGGGATTCCATCCCGAAATAAATTCATCGTACATCTTATTTTCAGTTTCAGGTGCGTAAGTGCAAATATTGGCAAATATGCCGGGATTTGAAAGACCTGCAACGGCAGACAGTGCCCCACCCTTTCCAAAACCGGCAATTGCCCTGTCCGCACTTTCTGTCACTACCGGATATTCCTCTTCTACAAAGGGAATAATATCATCGATGAGTTCATCGGTCAAGTCTTTTCCTGTACCGGACAGATAGTCGGTGTATGGCATTACTATTATTACGGGTATCGTCCTTTTCATTGCAATCAGATTGTCGGCAATAAGGTTGACCCGTCCTGTCTTTACCCATGACTCCTCATTACCGGTTTCATCATGAAGAAGATAAATTACCGGATAACGTATGTTGTTGCATATATTGAAACCAGGTGGTGTATATATTACCAGTGGCCTTATCTCACCGTCTTTTGAAGAGTGATAGTAACGGTAGTGTATATTACCATGAGGCACCCGTATCAATGATATCATTGGTGGTGAATCTCCGGGTATCTCCACGAGGCTGTTTTTAAAACCTGTTCCCGATTCGATAAGGGTGTTGTTGGGATCACATACCCTTACCCCGTCAACAATGAAGCTATAAGCATACAGATCGGCCCGGATGCGGCCCAGTGTTACGCTCCAGATTCCTGAACTGTCTCTTGTCATATCGACAGGTAAAGTTGTCATGTCGGAGTCGAGAGTCACTTTAAGAGCAGATGGTGCATGGAGCCTGAATGTTGTGGTTTTGTCGGGATGAATCTCAGGAGAGATTACTGAAGGCTGACGCTGGGCTCCGGCATGGTAAGAAGCATGAATCAGTAACAGAAGCAATATAAGAGTCTTTTTCATGATGCCTGTCATTGGAACAGAAGTTTAGCCGTTTCTGCAAAATAAAGCCTTGCATTCATCCAGGTATGTCCTCCGTCAGTAATAAGGCTTTTATGTCTTAATCTCTTTTTTTTAAGAAAAGTCATGAATTCTTCTGTCTGTTTATAGAGAAAATCATCCTTCCCGACACTTACCCAGAGGAGCCTGAGTGTATTGTTTGTAACCCGTGGTTTGGCGATTACAGAACTGAAGGTACCTTTCATCTCTTTTTCGTTAAGGTAGGCGCTGTAGCAACAGATCCATGCAAATTTGTCCATATTGCCGAACCCCGTTCTCAGAGCCTGTCCGCCACCACGTGAGAAACCTCCGATAGCACGGTTACCGCTGTCTTTGATAACCCTGTAGTTGCTTTCAATAAAAGGAATAATATAATTAAGCAGGTCCTCTTCGAAGGTCATCGCCCTTATAATGGCCTCGATCCCTTCTCTGTCGGCCGGATCGTCAGGTTTGGGCTGACCTGTCTGGGCGGCATTTCTTCCTTCAATATTACCGTAGGGCATTACAACAATCATAGGCCTGGCCTTTCCTTCTGCAATAAGATTGTCGAGGATAATGTTTATCCTGCCTGCCCTGAACCAGGTTTCCTCGGTATCGGTAGTACCTCCGGCCAGGTAGAAAACCGGATAGGATACTGACAGATCCTTGCAATAGCCGGGAGGGGTATAAACCAACAGCGACCCGGTGGTGATGCCTGTCGAAGGATAATATTCATAGGTTACTGTCCCATGAGGTACGTTCCGTGGGGAGTGCAGCAGGGGAGTGTCGCCCGGGATGTCGACAAGGCTGGCTTTGAATCGCTCGTTTGGGAAGAAATCGGGATTAGCCGGATCCATCACCCTGACCCCGTCAACAATGAAATTATAGGGATACAGGTCAGGCTTTACGGGACCTGTTGTCAGGCTCCATATGCCTGATTCATCTTTTTCCATTGGCAGTGGTGTTCCCGTGAACTGGGCACTGAGCAACACTGATTTTGCTGATGGGGCTTCGAAACGGAAGGTGACTGACCTGTCGGGATTGACCTGAGGTGAGACCGGCGCCGGTACGGTCCGGGACTGTCCCCTGATCACAGTCTGGGCAGCTGTCAGGCTCAGAATGGTCAGCATTAATCTGAATGCCATTGTTCTCATACCAGATCTTTTACCATTTGTATTTACAGTCATCAATCTCTCCCGATACAGGGCTATCACTTTTTTACTGGTTAACCCGCAGGCAGCTTTTGGCTCACTACGCTGAGATTACACCGGTAATAAGCACAACCTGTTTATTCAGTTAAGTAGAGAACTGTTTGCTTTCTCCGTCAGGCAGATATCTGTTCCGGAAATAAAGATAATAAAACAAAAATTACTGGTGTATAATCAACATTTTAAAATGCCTGAAAAGCAATCAGGAATAAGTTAAATTTTTCCGGCGGATAAAAAAAATAAACCTAAATGGGCTAAACTGCTACTTCATTGTCAGTCATAGTGGTGATACATGACAGTATAGTCCCTGCAGCTTCACTGCAGTCTGTTTCCCTGGCTTTAAAGATTACCACGTCCCCGGGGCTCCATTTCCGTATAACCTCTTCTGCAAATGAATCCCTTACTGCCAGCAGGAGAGGCTTACCCGGACCTGACAGTAATACATCAAGTGAGGGAGCCCAACCTCTGCCCGCGATCTCCAGCCTTCCGACCTCGTCAATGACAATAATATCACCTTCCGCCTGCCCAAGAATGGTTCTTCCTGCCTCAAGTCCCTCATTATCGATATAGAAGCGTCCTATCCTCTCCGATCCGTCATGTCCCTCCGATCTCAGGAAGGCCTTCCTTTCACCTGTGGCGACATTAACAATATCATAACCGCTTGTGTTATCACCATCCACTATCCTCTCAGAGATAATGCCTCCGGGCTTAATTCCGTTTTCCTTAAGTATTTCGACAAGTCTTCTTACAAATGTAGTTTTGCCCTGTCCTGCTGAACCAGTTACAATGAAAACCCAGGTTGAGGATGCATTATTCTCCCTGATTTCACTTAATCGTTCTTCAGCTCGGGATAAGATCCTGTAAAACAGACTCACGGGATTGCGGACAAGGCTTTTAAAATCAGGAACCGAAGCAATGAAAGAAGGAAGGCTTTCGGCTGACAGCTCCAGAGCCAGTGGCAGATCTTTAAAGGCGGTCTTCATGAAGAAATCCCTTATGCGCGGATTGTATAACTCGGTGCCCAGAACAGAAAAGCCCACAATGATAACCGCCGCCCTGAAGTTCATCTGGATTCCCGTAAGTAGTCCCTGCTGCCACGACACCTCTCCCTTCTGTGCCTGCGAAAGGGCAAAGGCAGTGATAAGTGTAATAAATACGAAGAACAGCCAGAATTTTGGTCTCGACAGCTGGCGCAGGGCCCTTTTATATTTAAGCGACCATAAAATAATTACTGAAATTACAGCAGGACCCCAGATTATCCATGAGCTGAAGGTGATAAGTGAAAGGCATGCTATCATAAGTACAAAGTCGGCAAGAAGCCAGACTAATGAATGGTTGAAATCTGCCGTGGCAGGGCGCCTTATCTCACGTTGCGTATTTATAGCAGGTTGGGGAACACTTCCTGAAGGCTGTCTCTTCATCTTTCTCCCGACACTGATGCCCATGATACCCGAAACCAATCCGAATAAAGCGAAGATTACAAGAAGTATGATTACAGGCAACCATGCTATATCTGACTCTATACCAAGTTCCTTCCCTGCCATCGCAATGAGGTTGTTATATACATCGATTATTCCTGCCCCGTAGAAGATAATATAGTTTGCTATCTTCTGAAAGAGGTTCCACGACATTGCAAGCATGGCCCCGGTCAGGTAGCCTGCATAAGTTCTTCCGAGAAGTCGGACAGATGATTCAATAAGAAAGGCTTCGGCAAGGATGGCTATCATGGGACCGAAGATAACCGCGCTGGGCGACATGGTCTTCATAAGGGCACAAATGATACCGGAACGCCATATCAGCCCTTTATCGGTCCAGATATAACTGATTGATATAAGAATTATTATCCCGATGGCAGTAAGGATATTACCGCTGAAGGGAACCCTGAGGTTGTGCAGGAAGCTTCCAAGTACTATTTCAGAAGCAGCCCATATGGTCCCGGTTATTGAAGCCTTAATCCATTTCTCACTCAGCCTTTCTTTCATCCTTTCAGGTAGTTGATTTTCCCCGTTCAAAATAGTCATAATCCCGATTAGTTCTTTGCATCCTGTGCTAATACATGAATCCTGATAACGGGCTTTCTACCCTGAAGGGAATCAGGATACAAACCTTCTGCCAGGTATATTAAAAAGCAGTTCCGGGAGTATCGCAGAGCCAGTAGTTCATTTTAAGATTTTCTTTTGACAGTTAAATTTAAAAACATTTTTTACCTGCCTGACCTGCCGGGTGAAAAAATTAAAATTACTACCGGCATAAAACCCGATGAAACCCGCATGTATTTGAATACAAAAACACAATATTATAATAATCACCTGCATGTGGGTTCCATCATACCATTGAAATCAATTATTATATGATGAAAAAAATGTCTGTGTTATTTTTTTATATATTTGAAAATAAAGACTTCCAA